>USQL01000058.1 GCA_900556935.1 uncultured Eubacteriales bacterium
AGGTGTAGCCCTCGGAGGAGTCGATGACCAGCACGTCCACACCGGCCTCCAGCAGGGCGGGAATTCTCTGCGCATAGTCCCGGGTGTTGATGCCCGCACCCACCAGATACCGCTTCTTTCCGTCCAGCAGCTCCAGGGGGTTTGCCTTGTGGGAGGCATAGTCCTTCCGGAAGACAAAGTACAGCAGGTGGTCATTTTCGTCTACGATGGGAAGGGAATTCAGCTTGTTTTCCCAGATAATGTCGTTGGCTTCCTTCAAGGTGGTCTCCGCGGGAGCGGTGATCAGCTTTTCCCGGGGAGTCATAAAGGAGGCAACCTTGTCCGTGGGCTCCATGCGGCTCACCCGGTAGTCCCGGCTGGAGACGATGCCGAGAAGCTTTCCGTTGGCGGTGCCGTCGTCGGTAATGGCCACGGTGGAGAAGCCATTCTGGGCCTTCAATGCCAGGACATCCGCCAGAGTGTTCTCCGGGGTCAGATTGGAAGCGGAGGTGACGAAGCCGGCCTTGTGGTGCTTGACCTTGGAGACCATGGCCGCCTGATTTTCAATGGACTGGGAGCCATAGATAAAGCTGATGCCGCCCTCCTTGGCCAGAGCGATTGCCAAAGTGTCATTGGACACGGACTGCATGACAGCGCTGGTCAAAGGAATGTTCAGGGAGATGGCGGGCTCCTCTTGACCCTTGCGGTACTTGACAAGGGGTGTGCGCAGACTCACCTTATCCGGGATGCAATCCTCAGACGTGTAGCCGGGCACCAACAGGTACTCGCTAAAGGTATGGCTGGGTTCGGGATAATAATAGGCCATTGTTCGTTCCTCCTTGAAGTTTTGTGATATATAAAAATAGTGTTGATAATAAAAACCTTCCCCTTGGGGAAGGGGGACCGCTTGCGGTGGATGAGGGCGGTACAGGCTTGCGGTACGAGAAAGCTTGGGCGAATACGTATAACCTGGAAGCCGTAGTCCCTAGCCTTCTCCTGCTGGAGAAGGTGGCCCGCAGGCCGGATGTGGAGGGGACACCTTGCGGGATTGCCGTGCCGAAACAGACGTTTGGGTTTCAAATTCCGTGTTGTGGCTGTGCCATCTAACGAACTCCGGCACTTGTTATAGGTGTCCCCTCCACATTCCCCCGCTGCGGCGGGGACCTTCTCCAGCAGGAGAAGGCTTTTTAGGCTTCCAACCGAGGGTATACGGATTCGCCCGGGCGTTCTGGTGCCGTCAGTCTGTACCGCCCCTCATCAGTCTCGGCTGCGCCGAGCCAGCTTCCCCAAAGGGGAAGCTTTTTTACACCGTCTTTCCGTCGCCTTGGTCCAGGACGGGGACGACCTCCTGGCCCTGCTTGGAGTAGTGCCGGAAGTTGCCCATGACCTCGTTGACCTGGCTCATGATGGCGAAGGTGTGGGGGTAGCGCTGGACAATCTGGGAAAGGGCCTCCATCTGGCTGTTGTTGACCACGCACATGACAATGTCCACTTCCTTGCCGTTGTACATGCCCTTGGCCGGGAAGACCGTGGCCGTATGGTGGAGCTTGTTGATAATCTCCTTGCTGATCTGCTCGGGGTAGTTGGTGACGATTTCAAACCGGACGGCGCTTCTTCCGTTTTTCAGGAATCGCTCAGCCATATTGGTGGAGGCAAAGGAATAGAGGATGCACAGCAGCACCGGCTCCATTTTGAAATCATAGACAAAGTAGCTGGAAACCGCCACCAGGGCGTTCATAAGGAAGCTCAGGCCGTAGACGCTCTTCTCGGGATTTTTGGCGTGGATAATGGCCGCCACAAAGTCGGTGCCGCCGGTATAGGCGCTGGCCTTCATCAGGATGGCGTAGATATAGCCCATAATGAGTCCCGCGGTCAGGGGTCCCAAAATATGGCTGGTGCCGTTGGCCGTGGAATAGGCAAAGGGGGTTAAATCCACCTTGTCCAAAATCAGCAGGCCCACGGAGAATACAATGACATACACCATGCTCCGCACCGCAATGGGCTTACTGACCTTAAAATAGACAATCAGCGCCAGCGGGATATTGATCAGCAGGCTTAAATAGCCCACGCTGACCCCGCTGACGTACTGGATCATGGTACAGATGCCGTTGAGCCCCGACGGGGCGAATGCGTTGGGAAACACGAACAGCTCATAGTTCAGCGCCGCCAGCATGGCTACGGCAGCGATGGCCAAATAGGTCCACACACGTTTCAGATTCCGCATTTTCAACCTCTATTATGTATTTTGATATAGGAAACGCCCGCTTCTAGGCTGTGGAAAACCAGCCGTTCCGTGATTTGACCGGGAAACCCCTTATTGATACAATACTATAGCATAGCCGCTTTTCCGGGTCAAGAGGCAATCTTTCCCCTGGGGGAAAAGAAAAGGGCGAAAGAGCGGCCGGATTTTGTTCATTCTTTCCATACACTGCCTGTGGAAAAGTGGTTGTAATCTGTGGAAAAATGTGCTACAATAGAGGATGAAATAGTATGCCCCAGAGATTTGAGCGCGGGCCATATGGCTTTCCCAAAGCCAATCAAGAAAGAGAGGAGCGCAATATGTATTCATCTGCCTACGTATGGGCAAAGATCCTCAGCCACATGGAAGAGCGGCTGGGCGCGGTGACCGTTTCGGCCTGGTTTGACGACGCGGAAGTGGTGGAGCTTAACGAGAACAACCTGATTCTCTACTCTCCCTCCGATTTTCGCCGGGAGATCATCCGCCGCCGCTGCACGGACTATGTGCAGGATGCCCTGAAAGAAATTTTTAATTCCGACGCGAAACTCCTGGTTTTTGGAGACGAAGAACGGGAAAACTATCTCAATAAAGGAAAAGCCGCGGCCCCCTCTATGGATTTTAACCCCCAGTTCACCTTCGATAATTTCGTAGTGGGCCCCTCCAACCGGTTTGCCCACTCTGCGGCCATCGCCGTTTCCAAAACCCCCGGACAGGTGTACAATCCTCTGTTTATCTATGGCCCCGCCGGTGTGGGCAAGACCCATCTGCTCTACGCCATCGCCAACGGCATCCGCAAGCAGAACCCCAACGCGAACATTGTCTACATCAAGGGCGACGAGTTCACCAATGAGCTGATCGCCGCCATTGCCAACGGCAAAAATATCGAATTTCGGAGCAAATACCGGGAAAGTGACCTGTTCCTCATTGATGATATTCAGTTCATCGCCGGTAAGGAATCCACACAGGAGGAGTTTTTCCATACCTTCAATAAGCTCTACGAGGAGCACAAGCAGATTGTTATGACCTCCGACCGAAAGCCCAGCGATATGCTGACCCTGGAAGACCGGCTGAGGACCCGTTTTGAATGGGGCCTGCTTGCCGACATCCAGCCCCCTGACTATGAAACCCGTATGGCCATCCTCAAAAACAAGGCCAAGAGCCTGGGGCTGACCCTCTCCGACGATGTGCTCAACTATATCGCCGTCAACGTCACCAACAACGTCCGGCAGCTGGAGGGCACGGTGAAGAAAATTCTGGCCTACCGGGACCTGAACAACATGCCCCTGGACCTGCCAAACGTTTCCAGGGCCATTGACGACATGTTCAAATCCGAGGGCAACGCCCTGCCAACCCCCAGCCTGATCATCGCCCAGGTATGCAAGTTCTACTCCGTGGACGAAAATGTCCTCCGGGGCACCCTGAAAAATAAGGGCGTGGCCGAGGCCCGGCAGATGGCCATGTACCTCATCCGAAAGCTCACCAATCTCAGCTTGCCCGACATCGGCAAAGAATTCGCCAAGGACCATTCAACGGTTCTCTATGCCATCCGCAAAGTGGAAGTTGCCCTCAAAAATGGGGACAAGACCATCCAGGAGAATATTCAGACCATCACGGCGAATATCAACGCGTGTTTGTAAGCAGAATAAAAGCTTCCCCTTGGGGAAGCTGGCAGGGCGAAGCCCTGACTGATGAGGGGCGGTACGCAGAACCGGTACGGAGAAGGCTTGGGCGAATTCGTGCCGTCTAAGGCTCACCTGAAAGGGGAGCTGGCAGCGTAGCTGACTGAAGGGTCTGGCTTGACCCTTGGTCAAGCCTTGCGCCGCAGGCGCAAACTGCCGGTTGTTCCGGACCTCCGGGCCAGATTCCGCCTGCGGCGGAGGCTTTTCTGTAGAAAAGCCGGACCCCTCAGACCCGGCTTTCGCCGGGCCAGCTCCCCTTTCAGGTGAGCCTTTGGCCGGTACGAATTCGCCCGCGCCTTCTCATTCCGTCAGTCTGTACCGCCCTCATCCACCGCTGCGGCGGTCCCCCTTCCCCAACGGGGAAGGTTATTGGTTTGCATCCGGGGGTATACGTATTCGCCCGGGGTTTCTTGTTCCGCCGGTCTGTACCGCCCTCATTCACCGCTGCGGCGGTCCCCCTTCCCCGGCGGGGAAGGTTATGGGTTTCCGTCCAAGGGGATACGTTCACCCGGGCACTCTATTCCATCCGTTTTCTGGCGGCTGACTTTTGTCTCTACAATGTTTTCCTGTAATTCCCATTTCCTAAAAAAGTCAGGTAGCCCTCATTTCTAAGCAATTGAAGCTGCTGCCTTATTTTGGCCCTGATATGATGGTTATTCGGGTATTTCCCTTGCAGTTCCTTTTCAAAAGCGTAAACATCGTCCAAGGAAAATTCATGATGCGGTATCCTGTTTACACAATCTCGAACATTCTCCAGCCAATCTTGATTCGTTATATGATTCATCATCGATTGCACTTCCTTCCAGCCGGTACGGCGGATTTTTATCTACAGCACTCCGCCTTCTCGGAGTTGTCTTTTCACACCACCTTCGGATAAATCGTCGGCAGGCTCCTGGGGATCTCCCGTTTTCGGGTGACGGCCCAGAGGATGGTGCCGAGGAGGAGGACGAGGGCCATGCACAAAGACATGACGCTGTAGGAGAAGGCGGCCTCGCCGCTGTGGCGCTGGACGTAGTATTCCATATAGCCCGCACCGGCCAGAAAGGCCAGGCAGGCAAGCCAGAAGACCAGAAGGCCTGTTTTCCAGCCGTCGGCCTTTTTATAGCGCAGGGAGAACACCAGCAGCACCCCCACCACCGCCAGCAGGCCGAAAATCTGGACCACGCTGACAAAGCCGTTGCTGCGGAAATACAGGGAGTCGTACCGGGTGGAATCCAGCACCGCCTGGGTGCCGCCGTAGTACAGGCAGAAGAGAAGGCTCAGGTCCCCATCCTTCCGGCGGTGCTCCTTCCGCTGCCAGAAAAACAGGGCGGCCAGCACCAGGAAGAGGAGTCCCGCCGTTATGGACTGCAGCAGGAAGGTGGCCAGGCGGCTCTCCCGGGTGCCGGTGGCGGGATTCAGAAGGATGCTGGAAAACAGGCTCCCGGGGACCACGGTCTGGCCACGGTCGGCGGAATTGCAGAAGCAGGAGAGTCTTCCCAGGCTCACGGCCCCGCACCCCGCCACGCTGACGGCATCCAGCAGCGCCCCCAGAGTTCTGCCCCTGTGGAGCAGGCTGGTGAGCACCACCGCCAGGAAAACCCCGAGGAAGGTCCCAATCAGGGCAAAGCCGCCCACAGAGTAGTCCGTCATGGCCGCATACAGGCTTTCGTAGCTGTCCGCCCGGAAATACCAGTGGGCCAGCCGCCCGCCCAAAATCCCCAGCACCAAACTCAGCGGCACCAGCAGGAAGGCCCCGGGGCGGTCCGTGCCGTCCCAGAGATAGAAGCACCAGAAGAGCAGCACGCCCACGGCGCTTGCCAGAGCAATCATAATGGTGCTCCAATAGATGCTGTAGGGGCCAATCAAAAAGGCGATGGTATCCATAGTCAACCTCCTGAGGGCTTCGCCGTGGCGAAGTAGAGAATGTCACTGATTTTCCGCTGATTGCCG
The DNA here is from genome assembly GCA_900556935.1 of uncultured Eubacteriales bacterium. GTDB lineage: Bacteria > Bacillota > Clostridia > Oscillospirales > Oscillospiraceae > Faecousia. Next base: position 5,830 of record USQL01000058.1, read on the forward strand.
TAATTGACGGTGTTGATAACCTGATTGTCCATAACCACCGTGGAGGTCTGGCCGCCGTCCAGGTTATAGGCCTGGGTGACCCCCATATCCAGCAGCATGGTGGTAAGCTCCCCGATATTGGGGGTATAGCCGTAGCCCGGCTCCTGGTTGCAGGCGGTATAGAGATAGTGCAGCGTCCCCAGCTGGCACAGGGCGGAACGGGCATAGTGCCGGTCCAGCTCCCCGATGGGATAGTCGTAGCGCTCACAGCGGACCCCGTCCTTGATGAGCACCGGGCCGAAGGAGAAGCTGAAGAGAATGTCGTTTTCGTCGGCAAACTGCTGGGCGTACTCCACGCTGGCAAAATCGTTGCCACGGTACAGGAGCATATCGCCGCTGCGCCTGATAAAGCACAGGTCCGGCAGCGCCCGGTTGGCCCGGAGGGCGGTGCCGTCCAGAATCATCACGCCGTCGGGGCGGAAGCCGTAAAAGTCCGCCGAGCAGGCGACCACGGCGTTGGCGCTTTCCGCCATCTCCGAAGAGAGCATCAGCTTTCCGGAGCCGAAGCGCTCCCCCGCCAGATATCGCCGGAACTGGGAGATATCCATAATCTTCACCTCGGCGCAGGTGACGGCCATGCCCTTGTGGGTCTCCTTCCAGGTGACGGCCAGAATGGTCTCGTCGCAGTAGTAGGTGATTTCGCTGCCGGGCAGGAGCTGGGTTTTTTCCGGGTCAAAATAGAAGCTCTGGCCCTCCAGAACGTCCCCGGCCTTTTCGAAAACAGGCTTTAGCTCCATGGGGTCCGTGGCGGTGCCGTAGCATTCCGGGTCCGGCTTTGGCGCGGACACCGCGTCGGAGGCAATCCAATAGCGCTTTTTCACCGAGGTAACGGAGGAAAGCGCGTCACTGAACAGGTTATTGAGGTCCGTTTCAAACCGTCCGGCCGTGTCCGGGGTTCTGGGGCTCTTGGCCCCCTCCTTCCCACTGGGCACCAGGGCAAACGCCCCCAAAATCAGGACGGCGGCGGAACAGCTGAGAAGCCAGCCTAAGACACTCCCCAGGCGGCGAAGCCATTTGTTTTTCATATCTCACCCTCCGCTCATATTTCCGCTGAGAAAGGCAATGAGCCCGCTTTCCGGCTGAATCTGCCACTGCCCGCCGCCGCAGACAAAGTGCAGGGTCACCCGGGTTTCCTTGGTCTGGGGGTTCTCCTCCAAGGCCTGCTCCAGCGAGAGCAGCAGCACCCTGTCGGTGAGTGTCTGCCGGTAGCCGCCCTCCGCATCGTAGAGCTCCGCCACATCCTTGGCGCTTGCAATCTGCCGTTCCAGGGTTTGGGGCACCAGCTCCCGGAGACGGGCACAGAGGCTGTCAATATCCAGAGCCTGCAAGGTTACATCCATGGCAGGGCCTTGATTGGTGCCGTAAACCGCCCCCTCCAGCCGGAAATCCATGGAGGCGATATAGGCCTCCCAGACCGTTTTCTGGGCCTCCCCCAATTCCTCCTTCGGTGCCAGATCCGGTGTGCCCACCAGATACGCCGAGGCCCCGTCCAGGTCCCCCCCGCGGAGGCTATCCAAAAAGCCCTGGGCCGATTGCGGAATCCCCTCATCCGTCTTCAGAAGCACCGGTGCCCGTTCCGGCGCGGAAAACGCCGTCTCCACACCGAATCCCCCCAGCACCAGAGCCGCCACACCGCACAGGGCGGCAAACACACGCTGCAATTTTCCCATTCCTCCACACCCGGCCCGGAAGGGCCTTCCTTTTCTTCTTTCTCCGCATTAGAAATGTGCGTAATGTTCTATTATTATACGCAGTTATGTTACCTTCGTCAAGAGATTCCCGGGTGGTTCTTTCGGCAAAAAGCGTAAGAAAGTATAAAGGCTCCCCTGAAAGGGGAGCTGGCAGCGAAGCTGACTGAGGGGTTTCGGCTTGGCCTATGGCCAAGCCTCGCCGAAGGCGAATATTCCGCTTTCAGCGGTGGCTTTCCATTCTGAAAAGCCGGACCCCTCAGACTCGGCTGGCGCCGAGCCAGCTCTGCTCTGCATTAAGAGTCCGTAAGCCGCAAGCGGCAACGGCCTCTATACCTTTCAGGGGAGCCAACAAGCAATTTTACTTTTTCAGCGCCGCGTCCTTTCCCCGTACCAGCTTCACCACGGTGCCGGACAGGAGGAACAGGCCGATGAGGTTGGGGATGACCATCATGCCGTTGAAGGTTTCGGAGATGTCCCAGAGGAGGCCTAAGTCCATGGTGGCACCGACGATGGCGACGAAGGAATAGACAATCATAAAGCCCCGGGTGGCCTTGCCGCCCACCAGAAATTCCAGGCACCGGGTGCCGTACAGGCCCCAGCCGATGATGGTGGAGAAGGCAAAGCAGCACATGGCCAGCGCCGCCAGCAGGGATGCCCCATTGCCGTATACCGCCGTAAAGCCGCCGATGGTCAGCTCCGCGCCCGCGGCCGCGCCGTAGGCGATGTTTTCGCCGGAGATGAGGATGACAAAGGCGGTCATGGAGCAGATGACGATGGTATCGGCGAAGACCTCAAAAATGCCGAAGTATCCCTGACGGATGGGGTCGTCCACATCGGAGGCCGCGTGGGCGATGGAGCCGGTGCCGAGGCCCGCCTCATTGGAGAAGATGCCCCGGGCCACGCCCTTTTTCATGCACAGGAACATGCTGCCCACCGCGCCGCCGGTGACGGCGGAGGGGGTAAAGGCACCACGGATGATGGAGACGAATACCTCCGGCACCCGGTTCAGCTTCAGCAGCAGCACACCCAGAGCCATAACCACATACACAAGGGCCATAAAGGGCACTAATTTTTCCGCCACATTGCCGATACGCTTCAGCCCGCCCACCAGCACCAGGGACACAAGCAGGGCGATGCCAATGCCTATCACCAGATTCAGGGTTCCCGTCTGCTGGGTGGCAATCAGGTTGAAGCTTAAAAGGGCCGTATCCACAGCGGTGATAATGGCATTGACCTGGGTGGCGTTGCCGGTGCCGAAGACCGTCAGAACGCCCAGAATGGCATAGAGCACCGCAAGGAAGTGCCACTTTTTCGGCAGGCCGTTTTGAATATAGTACATGGGGCCGCCCACCCAGTCTCCTTCCCGGTTCTTCTCCCGGAAGTGGACGGCCAGGGTCACCTCGGCAAACTTGGTGCACATGCCAAGCAATGCGCTGCACCACATCCAGAACACCGCCCCGGGGCCGCCGATGGCGATGGCACCGGCCACACCGGCGATATTGCCGGTGCCCACGGTGGCGGCCAGAGCGGTACACACCGCCTGGAAGGGGGTCACGGCACCCTGGGCGGCATCGGTACGATGAAACATCCGGCCAAAGGTCTCCCGCATGGAGGTGCCGAAGCGGCGGATCTGAATAAAATTCGTCCGGAAGCTGAGCCACAGGCCCACCCCGATAATACACACCATGGCGGGAACACCCCATACAAAGTTGTTCACCGCAGAATTAATCGCAGCAATGGTTTCCACAAAATTCTTCCTCTCTCTTTGCAAGTCGGGGACCATTGTACCACACAGGCGGTCATTTGTCCACAAAAAAGAAGGAAGCTGTCCCTTTGCCAATCGTCGGAAAAATTCTTCGCCAACCATCGGAAAAATATTCCGCCAAGTGTCGTTTTTTTCTTGATTCTCCGGACGCGCTACGCCTACCGCCGGTCGGATGGGGTTTATGTGGTGCCCGTTGGGTGCCTGCGGAATTAAAATCGTTTCGAGCGCCTGGCTTTTGTCAGGCGCTCGAAATGGTTGGTAGGTTTATTTTACCGGAATTTCGTAAAATTCCGCAACCGTGGGTTTGCCCTCCGCGTCCCGCTGCCAGTCCTTGAAAAACAGCAGGGATTCCACCTGGCTGGGGTCGAGGATGGTATCAAACATATCGGATTCCACGAAGTAAATCATCTTTTCCTGGTCCTCAAAGCCGCTGGTGCCCGCCACACAGGGAGATTGCGTACCGTCTTTCATGCGAACGCCATAGATGGCCTGGGGCAGCGTCACCAGCTGATCCCAGCCGTCCCACAGCGCCGGGACCTGATAGCGGGTGCGGATGGTCTTCTGCCCGATTTCGGCATCCAGGAGGATGACCCCGGTGTCGCCGATTTCGGCGTTGGGGGCGATGGAAAGGTTGTCCCCCGTTCCCGTCAGCGTCCATTTGAGGGTCCAGTTGCCCTGCACCACAGGATCATAGGGGGCGGCCTTCTGGGTGGAATCCAGGCCAATATCCGGGAATGTCACCTGAATTTCCTTACCAAAATATCTGCCGTCGGTTTTCTGGAAGGTGATGTACTCGGTATACTCAAGACTTCCGTCACTGCCCGCGTAGCGGAAAATGACACTGCCGTCCGCATCCTTCTGCACCGGCGTTCCGTCTGTATAAACCCGCTTTCCCTGGGCATTGCGGGTCGTTCCGTCAAAGAAGCTGCCGCTGCAGGAGCTGTAAAAGTGCTCGTCGGACCCATCCAGGGTGACCACCGGCCACACCGCGGGATACCGTCCCTCGGGCAGCTCAAAGCCCTGAATCCGGAAGGTGAGCTCCGCCCGGTAATTATCCACAATGGTCTGCACCAGGCTGATGGTGATGCCCTGGTCCGTGACGGAGAGCACCTGCCCGTCATTCTCCGCCCCCTTGGTCTCCTGCGCCACCATGGACAGCCCGCTGTCTGCCGCCTGCTTTTTGATCTCCTCCGTGGGCTTGTAGCGCAGCTGGGCGGTTTCCGACCAGCGGGTGTATACCGCCGCGCCGGTGAGGAACAGCATGGTGGCAACCAGGGCGGCAATGAGCCAGATTTTCAGGTGCCCCGTTTGGGGCTTGCCGGTGTCATGGGATAGGGCGGCAAATTCCGCTTCTTCAATATACTGGGGGCTGATAAAGGAGAGCCCCACCATCATTTTCCTGCCTTTCATATCTGAATTCCCTCCTGTTCTAAGTAGTCCTTCAGCTTCCCCCTCGTGCGGAGCAGCTGCATTTTGACCTTGCTTTCCGTCATTCCGTAGCGCTTGGCGATACCCGCCACGGAGTCGGCATACCAGTACCGCCGCAGGAAAATCACCCGGCTGTCTTTCGGAAGTCCCTTCAAGAACCCATCCAGTGCCTTCCCGATCTCCCGGCCCCGGAGGGTATTTTCCTGGCTGGAATCCGGAATGCACAGCTCCAGCTCCTCCGTAATGGGTACAATCTCCGCCTTTCGTTTGGAAGCCTGCTGCCAGTCCAGCAGATTCAGCGCCTGATTCCGGCAAATGGCCGCGAGATAGGCAAAGAAAAACTGGGGCCGGGCTTTGGGAATCGTATTCCAGGTTTTAAGATAGGTGTCGTTCACCACCTCCTCAGCATCCGATCCATTGCTCAAAATCCGCACGGCAAGGCCATTTAACCGTCTTCCGTAGGCCGCGTCGGTATAGCCAATGGCATCCTCACTGCGGCTCCAATATAAATCGATAATCTCTGTATCTGTCATAACGCACATCCTTTCTGTTTGGGCCCTTCACCCTTGTAGACAGGAAACAGGAACGGGAGGTCACATTTTAGTGCAGGAAGAATCAAAATATATTATAATACATATTATTGGACATCTCGTCAATTTGCTGCACGCCGCACCGGTCGGAAGGGGCTCCTAAAAAACTGCGTTGTTCCCGTCCGAATTTGAAATTTCCCCTTGTGAAGCATTGCCCTTCTGTGGTACAATTGAAAAATAAAAGCCCGCCGCAGAGGAGGCAGAAGTATCATGCATTATCCAGACAGATTTCACATGACCCCGGAGCAAAGTCTGTTCCTTGCCAAAAAGAAATGGGACGAAAATGTCTATTGCGGCATGCGAATGGAAAGCCGAAATATTACCTTTCCACAGACAAAGACCATTTTGCAGGGCATCAATGTCCCCAGTGTCCAGCTGGACGATATTCAGGCGGTTCTCAATATGCGCGATGCGTGGCGCTTTCTTCTTGGGAGTCTGAATGAACCCCTTACTTTTGCATATTGGTGCAAGCTGAATGAATACATCGCCAGGAACGAAGCTCTGGAGTGGGGAAAGCTGCGCACCGGTTCCGTTGGCATCTCCGGCACAGATTACCTGCCGCCCGTTCCTGCGGAAGCGCAAACACGCGCCGAATTTGAAGCGATCGTAACCGCCAATACGTCCGCCACCGAAAAAGCCCTGGATGCCTTCGTATGGGGCACACGCGGCCAATTCTTCTGGGACGGGAACAAGCGAACCAGCATGACCTTGGCAAATAAGATTCTCGTGTCCGCCGGTGCCGGTCTTCTCACCATTACGGATCGTCACATGGAGCAGTTCAACACACTTCTGCTGGATTATTATAATTCCGGTGAAAAAGAAGCCATCCAGGATTTCCTGTATCACAACGCCATCCAGGGCATTCAATAGCCATTGCATTTTTTCAGATATACCGCACCAGCCGGGAGCCGCCGCAGTGGAGGCTCCCGATTTCTGCATTATTTCCGGTGATGCACGCAATTTTTTGCAAAACAGGTGACCCGGAAGAAAATTTCTCGTACTACCACGGCGACCCGGTTTTCTCCAACCCCAAGGAGCAGAGCATTGTCCGCCTGAAAACATGTAAAGACGGCACCTGGTGGCGCACCTCCTCCACAGACCACTATGCTGAATTCGACACCGAGATCACCGAGGAAGAGGCCATGGAAATTCTGAACAGCTACAAGCCAGTGGAACTGCCAACCCGGCCCTTGACACAGTTCGAAGAGCCGTAAGGTCTGCCTGGCACTGGCGGGATTTGCAGATGATTTGCGCAAAACGCGGGCCACCGAAGTGACCCGCGTTTCATCGTATCATATTTACAAAGCAAACCGTCCATGCTATACTAAAGGCAATCAAAAGCAGATTTTCACAACAAGAACACAAAGCCAATCAAACGATAGGAGAACAGTATGGCCTTTGATTTTAAGAAAGAATACAAAGAATTCTACATGCCAAAGAGCAAGCCAGAGATTGTCAACGTGCCGAAGGCAAATTACATCGCCGTCAGAGGGCAAGGAGACCCCAATGAAGAAGGCGGGGCCTATCAGAGAGCAATCGGGGTTTTATACGCTATTGCGTATACCCTGAAAATGAGCTATAAAACGGATTATAAAATAGAAGGATTTTTTGAATATGTCGTTCCCCCGTTGGAGGGCTTCTGGTGGCAGGAGCATACCGTCGGTGTGGACTATTCGGACAAATCCTCCTTCCATTGGATTTCCGTCATCCGTCTGCCGGATTTTATTACCCGGAAGGATTTTGATTGGGCGGTGGAAACCGCGTCAAAAAAGAAAAAGCTGGACTGCTCCCCCGCGGAATTTCTGACCATCGACGAGGGCCTTTGCGTGCAGATCATGCACCTGGGACCTTTTGACGAGGAGCCCGCCTCCGTCGCCTTGATGGACGCATACCTGGCTGAACACGGATACGCAAACGATTTGAGCGAGACAAGGCTGCACCACGAAATCTATATGTCAGACGCGAGAAAGGTCCCGCCCGAAAAGTGGAAAACCGTCATTCGGCATCCAATCAAGAAACGTTGCGGAAGGGACGATACATAGTCTTTGCCCCCAATCGAAAGAGAGGGGCGGTGCGTCGCGCAGCGAATCTAATAAACGATTGCCGGTGGCAATCGCACCTCTATTTATGACGGTCATGGTTTGATGGAGTGAATTGTTTCAATTCTGCATGGTGCTTATTTCAGTCATTGCTCTGGTTCTCCAGAATAACAAAGAGAAGTAGCCGTCTAACCCTTCCAAAAGTTACGGTTACTTCTCTGTAACAAACGGGAGCCGTCCTACTGGTAGCCCCTTTGTGTCTTTACTATACCCCATTTTCAGGGCTTTGTCAATTGCTTCCCGCTTATACTGTTCAATGAGCTGGTGCTATCCGACCAGCTCTTTGAACATTGCGCCGAGATTGACGAAGCGGCACGAAACCGCATGGAACTGATCGTGCCAGAGCTGGCAAAGCAGTACGGCGTGACAGCGCAGCTGAAAGCCGAAAACCAAATGGAATGGGTACGGCAGATGAACGCTTGCAAGGCACAGGCAGAGGAAGTTGTGAAAGCGGAATTGATTTATGATTGAGCGAGGAAGTCCGGGCAGAAAACTGTTC
>USQL01000059.1 GCA_900556935.1 uncultured Eubacteriales bacterium
ACCGCCCTCATCAGTCAGGGCTGCGCCCTGCCAGCTTCCCCGGAGGGGAAGCTTTTTGCCCCCTTGCAAGCCGCCTTCAAAAAGACTATACTATCCCCATGGAAATCGCCAGTTTCGTTTCGGTTTAGGATGATACCATATGCTTTGTAAAAAAGCAAGCGCAAAAGGGGGTAAACCAATGTTTCACATCTTGGTGGCGGATGACGATAAGAATACCCGGCGGCTGATGCAGGCGGTGCTGGAGGCGGATGGGTATACCGTGACCACGGCCTGTGACGGGGAAGAGGCTTTGGCGGTGCTGGACCGGGAGCACATTGATTTGGTGGTGCTGGATATTATGATGCCCAATATGGATGGCTACGCCTTTACCAAAACGCTGCGGGAGGCCAACAACGATATGCCCATTCTGATGGTCTCGGCAAAGCAGCTGTCCGAGGACCGGAAAAAGGGCTTTTTGGTGGGCACCGACGACTATATGACCAAGCCTGTGGATACCGAGGAGATGCTGCTGCGCATCAAGGCCCTGCTTCGGCGGGCCAAGATTGTCAGCGAGCGGAAAATTGAAATCGGGGAGATGGTCCTGGACTACGATTCCCTGACGGTGACCAGGGGCAAGGAGCGGCAGGAGCTTCCCCAGAAGGAGTTTCTGCTTTTGTATAAGCTTCTGTCCTATCCCGGCAAGATTTTTACCCGCATCCAGCTGATGGATGAAATCTGGGGCATGGACTCCGATACGGGCTGGGAGACGGTGACGGTGCACATCGGCCGGCTCCGGAAGCGCTTTGAGGGCTGCAAGGAGTTTGAGATTGTCTCCGTCCGGGGACTTGGCTACAAGGCGGTGAAGAAGGTATGAACGAGCCCAGACGGGGCCGCATGACCCTGACGCTGATTCTGTCCGGCTGTGTGTTCCTGGTGATTTTGGTGACGGTGCTGCTCATTGGCATCGCCCTGGTGATTGCGGACCAGACGGGGCTCCTCGGCCGGTGGATGGAGCACGCCAGCCTTCTAAGGTTTTTCCTGATCATCGCCGCCATGAGCCTGGTGTGCGGTACCTTAATCGCCCTGTTTCTGGGCAGCGTCCCCCTGCGGTCCATGAACAAGATGACCGAGGGCCTCCATAGGCTTGCATCGGGAGACTACAAGGCCCATATTGAGCCCAAGGGGGTTCTTTGCGTGATTGCCCCGGTGCGGGACATGGTGGAGTCCTTCAACGCCACCGCCGCGGAGCTGGAGGGGACGGAGATGCTCCGCTCGGATTTTATCAACAACTTCTCCCATGAGTTCAAAACCCCCATTGTGTCCATCGCGGGGTTTGCCGGGCTTTTAAAGCAGGGAAACTTAAGCCGGGAGGAGCAGCTGGAATACCTGGACATCATCGAGAGCGAAAGCCGCCGCCTGGCCCAGATGGCCACCAATGTGCTCAATATGACCAAGGTGGAAAACCAGACCATCCTGACGGATGTGACCACCTTCAACCTCTCCGAGCAGCTGCGGACCTGTGTGCTGCTGCTGGAGCGGAAGTGGGAAACCAAAAATCTGGAAATGAACCTGGAGCTGGAGGAGCACATGATTTCCGGCAACCAGGAGCTATTAAAGCACGTGTGGGTAAACCTATTGGACAACGCCATTAAGTTCTCCCCGAAGGGCCAGACCGTGGAAATTTCCGCCGCGGAGGAGGAGGGGCGCATCGCCGTGTCCATCTGCAATACCGGCTCCTTCATCCCCAAGGAGCAGCAGGAGGCCATCTTCCGCAAGTTCTACCAGGCCGACCGCTCCCACAACACCGAGGGCAACGGCATTGGCCTGGCGGTGGTCAAGCGGGTGGTGGAGCTCCACGGGGGCACCGTAGCCGTGGAGAGCAACCCGGCCTTTACAAAGTTTACGGTGGTTTTGCCGAAAAAACAGCAGATTTAAGAAAATAGGCACATAGAAAAACGCAAAAACTGTCATTGCGCGCCGGCACCCACGCTGGTCGCAATGACAGGTTGTTTTTAAGTGGGCGGACCCACGGGGGGATTTGGCATTTTCTACAAGATTGCATCCGCTGAATTATTCATTGTGCCGACGTGATAATTTTTTTGATTACGGAATCTGTTTTTTGAATAGCCCTGGTGAAAAATCGGATTGACTGTCACTTCCGCACAAGCTATACTTGTTCTTATCGGAAGAAATTGTTGGTTTTGCATCCCGGTGTTCCTCCGGGGGCGGAATCAGGCCGAACGATCAAGTAAAAAGGAGTGTTTGCTTTGAAAATCACCAAGGTAGAACCCATTATGACCGGGTGGAGACGGCTTTTTGTAAAGGTTTATACGGACGAGGGCATCGTGGGTGTCGGCGAGGGCGGCAACTGGGGCTTTCGGGAGGCCATGGTCGGCGCGGTCCACCGGATGGAAGAGCCGCTGCTGGGCCAGGACCCCATGCGCATTGAGTACCTGAACAGCGAGCTATATTCCCGCTTCAAGTTCGGCGGTACCGCCATCTGCGGCGCCATCTCCGCCATCGACATCGCCCTGTGGGATATCAAGGGAAAGTACTACAATATGCCCATCTACCAGATGCTGGGCGGCGCCGTCCGGGACAAAATCCGGCTGTGGGGCGTGGTGCGGGGGAAGAATATCCCCGAGAGCGTGAAATGCGCCAAGCAGCTGAAAGCGGAGGGTTACACCTGCATCCGCCTGAATCCCACCAATATTGCCGAGGCCACCGGCACCTTTGCCCGCCGGGAGGCTGCCATGAGCGAGATGATTCACGCCGTCCGGGAGGCCGTGGGCCTGGACGTGGACATTGGCTGCGAAATCCACCGCTCCCTCCAGCCCCACGAGAGCATCGCTTTGATGAAGCTGATTGAGGACTGCAACCTTCTGTTCTTTGAGGACCCCATTAACTACGAAAATTACAATACCCTCCAGGCCGTGGCCCGGAAGGCTGCGGCACCCATCGGTGTGGGGGAGCGGAGCTTCTGCATCCAGGATGTGGACATGCTGCTGCGGGAGGACAATGTAAGCTTCCTGCGGCCGGACGTGTGCATCATGGGCGGCATCACCGGCTGCAAGAAGGCGGCCGCCATCGCCGAGAGCCACTATGTAAACGTCATCCCCCATATCGCCACCGGCAGCATCAATATCGCGGCCAGCCTGCATCTATCCGCCGCCATCCCCAACTTTGAGGTCATGGAGACCTGCCCCGCCCCCGGGGAGTGGGAGAAGATTCAGCAGGAAATCAAGACCCCCTTCGTGATTGAGAACGGTTATATGCTTCTGCCGGAGGGCCCGGGCCTGGGCGTGGAGCTGCGGGAGGATATCCTGGAAACCGCTCCCTACCACGAGTGGACCTGGAATCTGAGCTACAACGAATATAAGTAAGCGGAGCTTTGCCAAAACATTGGTCATCACCGGCGAAGAGGACCCCCTGTGTGAGGAGGCGGAGGCCTTTGCCCTGCGGCTGATTCGCGCGGGGGTCGAGGTGACGGCCCGCCGCTTCCCCGGGGAGGGACACGCCTTCGTCATTTACCGCCGCGGCGCGTACATGGAGGCCACCCGCCTGATTCAGCGCTTCATCCGTCAGAATCTGTAGGGCAGGGAAGAGACTGCACAAAAACGCTGCCATTGCGGGCACCGACGTTGCCGGTGGGCAATGGCAGCGTTACCAAACAGTCTCTTTCTCTTTTGCCGCAAATTGTCAGGATTGCTTCCAATCTTGACAGTGTGGGCGGGAAATTGTATTATAATTTGGAAGCAATGTAATCCATCAGCCGCTTTTGCCCCTCCTGCCACTGGCAGACCTGGTTTACAACGAAGCCGTGGATGCTGTCCGGGAACCGCTGCACGGTTACGCAGACCCCGGCCTGGGCAAGCTTCAGGGCGAATTGTTCCCCCTCCAGGCACAGGCTGTCCAGCCCGGCGGTGAGGACCAGGGTATCCGGGAACGGGGCCAGAAGCGCCTCGGGCGCGTACAGGGGGCTTACGTATTTGCGGGGTCCGCCCCAAAATCCTTGGCGTGTTCCACCGCCCACAGGACCGCGTCCCAGCATTTTTTGATTTTCCAAAAGCATACCACGTTTTTCCAAAATTTACGAATCAAACCATGTAATCCCAGAATCAATTTTTCTGATAGCAGCAAGGAGGAACCATCCATGACGCTGGACAAGCTGGACTACGTTTTGGCGTTGGCGGAGGAGCGCAACATGCGCCGGGCCGCGGCCAAGCTCTATATTTCCCAGCCGGGGCTCACCGCCTATATCAATAAGCTGGAGGACTACCTGGGGGTCAAGCTCTTTGACCGCACCAAGACCCCCATCCAGGTCACGGAGGCGGGGTCCCTGTATATCTCCAAAATGAAGGAGCTGCAGCAGAGTGAAACCGTTCTGCGCAGCCAGCTCATGGACATGGGGGCCCAGCGCCGGACCTTCCATATCGGCATCGGCATGACCCGGGGCAGCCAGTGGCTCCCGGTGCTGCTGCCGGAGTTTCAGAAGCTCCACCCGGACGTGTCCATCCGCATCGAGGAGAGCAGCATTCCGGCCCTGGAAAGCGGCGTGGCCAACGGCTCCGTGGACGTGGCCTTCGGCGGCTTCAATATGGCCTTTCCGGAGCTTTGCTACGAGGTTTTGCGGGAGGAGCTGATTTACTGCATCGTTCCCCGGACCGCTCCCTGCGCCCGGGACCTTCCCAGCCACATGGCAACCGTCTATCACCCGACGAAAATCGAGGCTTCGGCGCTGAAGGACATGACCTTCCTGACCCCTTCGCCCATCAACGGCTTCTTCCAGTTCACCCAGAATTTGCAGCAGCAGTTTAACCTCCACCCCAAGGACACCATCCCCATGAGCAATCTGGATACGGCCTACCGTCTGGCCGCCCTCGGCTGCGGGGCGCTTATTATCAACGCCTTCGATTTCCACCGCCAGTATCCCCAGCTGGATACCAAGCTTGCCTTCTTCCTGCTGGGCGACACCCCCTGCTACCGGCTCTCTCGCATGGTCTACCGGCCCAATACCGCCAACAGCGACCTGATTTTGGACCTGAAGGACATCGTTTACCGGAAGCTGCTTCCTATCCTTTCTGAGGGATGCCCCCATATCTAAGATAATATATTGTCCCCTCGCAATCAAAAAAAGTGATTGCGAGGGGTATTTTTATTGATTTGACGTTTCCTGACGTTTTCTATAAGATAATATCGATTCAAGCCAATGGATTTATAAGGAGGTTCTTTTCATGAAAGTTACCAGTCTGGAGCTGATTCCCGCCAGCAAGTATCTGTTCATCAAACTACATACCGACGCCGGGATTACGGGCATCGGCGAGGTCGGCGCCTGGGGCTACCTGGACGGCACCATCGGCGTGCTGAAAAAGCTGGAAGGCTATATTGTCGGCCAGGACCCCATGCGCATTGAGCATCACTGGCAGTATATGTACCGCAGCATGTACTTCCGGGGCAGCATCCTCATGAGCGCCATCTCCGCCATCGATATTGCCCTGTGGGACATCAAGGGCAAGGCCCTGGGCGTTCCCGTCTACGAGCTTCTGGGCGGCAAGTGCCGGGATAAGGTCCGCACCTACCCCGCCGTCTTCAAGTTCACCCCGGAGGAGATGGCCGCCGAGTGCGTCAAGGTCAAGGAGCAGGGCTTTACCGCCGCCCGCCTGATGATTACGGGCGACATCCGGGCCAAGGTCGCCGCCTACGAGGAGGGCATCTACAGCCACCGGGTCGCCAGCCAGATTGCCCGGGTCAAGGCCTGCCGGGAAGCGGTGGGGGATGATTTCGACCTGATTCTGGAGGTCCACCGGAGCATGAACCCCATGGACGCCATTGCCTTTGCCAAGGGCGTGGAGGCCTACCGGCCCCTGTTCCTGGAAGACCCCATCCCCCCGGACAGCAACGCCGTCATGGCGGAGGTGGCCTCCAAGACCAGCCTGCCCATCGCCTCCGGCGAGCGCTTTATCAACATCCAGGAGTTTGAGGACCTGATGAACCGTGGGGCCGCCCGGTATGTCCGGCCCGACGTGTGCGCCCTGGGCGGCATCACCCCCTGCAAGAAGGTCGCCGCCATGGCGGAGGCCCACTATGTGGAAATCGTCCCCCACAATCCCCTGGGCCCTGTGTCCACCGCCGCCTGCCTGCAGCTGGACGCGGCCGTGCCCAACGTCTGCATCCAGGAGTTCCCCAGCTTCTACCTCCAGGGCAACGAGAGCAAGATGATTACCGCTCCCTTGGAGCTGGACCGCGGATACCTGGTGGTGCCGGACGCCCCCGGCATCGGCATTGAGCTGGTGGAAAACATTACGGAGCTGTTCCCCCCCGCCCAGCGGAGCATCAGCTGCCAGATTGGCTTTGACGGCGCTGTTCGGGATGTATAATCCGGCAAAACGCACAATTTTATGGATGCGATTCTGTCTAATTTGACTATTTTATCTAAAAAATTGATTCCCCGATAAATTTCCTATATTAGACAACCATAGGAAATCATGTTACAATTTCTTCATAATTTCGGCGGAGGAAGACACTTTCCGCTATAAAAAACAGGAGGAAACACAATGAGTACGCAACTTATCATCTGTCTGGTCATCTTCGTGCTGACCTGCGCCGGTTATATGACCGGTGTATGGAGCCTTGGTACCGTGGCCATGACCTCCCTGCTGGCCCTGTCCGTGACCGGTTGCCTCACCGCGAAGGACGCCCTGGCCTATTTTGCAAACAGCAACGTCATTATGATTGCCGCCATGAGCGTGGTGGCCGCCGGTTTCAACAGGACCAAGTTCTGCACGAACCTGGCAAACGCCATCTCCCACGCCGCCAAGGGCAGCCTGACCAAGGTCCTGTTCCTGTACTGCCTGCTTGCCATGCTTCTGAGCCAGATGGTTCAGAGCCCCGTGGTGGTCTTCGGCATCGTCGCCCCTCTGTGCATGACCTCCGCCGAATCCATGGGCGTGTCCAAGTCCAAGATTACCCTGCCCCTGGGACTGGTTTCCATCTCCACCTGCTGCACCCTGCCCATCGGCACCGGCGCGACCCAGGCTGCCGAGCTCAACGGCTACATCGCCTCCTACTATGAGAACCTGGAAGGCTTCACCGGCGTCATGCCCACGGTCAACTTCTTTGACCCCATGATTGCCCGTCTGCCCATGCTGATTGTCAGCGTCCTGTTCTGCGCTTTCATCTCCACTAAGTTTGCCCCCGATAAGGAAGACCTGGCCGCCAAGAAGGAAGGCGCCCAGAAGGCCGCCCAGCCGGGCCTGGGTAATGTCTCCGAGGTTGCCGGTATCGTGATCTTCTTCGGCACCGCCGTTGCGCTGATGCTCCAGGCCTCCGTCCTCAAGTCCCTGCAAATCTGGCAGATCTGCCTGGCCGGTGCCGTGCTGATGGTCATCTTCGGCGTCCTGAAGCCCAAGGAGGCTGTCAAGTCCGTTCCTCTGAGCATGCTGTTCCTGGTTGTCGGCGCTCTGGCAATGGCCGGTGCCCTGGCCTCCACCGGTGCCGGTGACTGGATTGGCGGCGGCATCAGCAAGGTCGTTGCCAAGCTGAACAACAACTATCTGGTGGGCCTGATTTTCTTCGTCGTGCCCTTCATCCTCACCCAGTTTATGTCCAACCGCGGCACCATGCTGATTTTCATCCCCATCGCCATCGCCACCTGCTACAACCTGGGCGGCAACCCTGTGGGCCTCATCATTCTGATTCAGGCCGGCTGTCTGACCGCCTTCATGACCCCCATGGCCACCCCCGCCGTGCCCTACATGATGGAGTACGGCAACTACGACCAGAAGGACCTTTTGAAGGGCGGCTGGCTGTACGCCATCATCGCCTGTGTGATTTCCGTCGGCTGGATTATGACTATGTACCCGGTCCTGTAACGCGCCTCTTCTCAATCCTTTCTATAGCGAAACCGCACACGGCTCAGCCCGTGTGCGGTTTCGCGTTGCGGAATGGAACTTTGTTTTAGTGTTCCGGGAAGGGCACCACGGTCAAATCCTTGGGGTAGTGGTTCAGGACCTCGCAGCCGTCCTCTGTGATCAGCACCAAATCCTCGATGCGGACACCGATGCCCTCCTCGGGAATATAGATGCCGGGCTCCACGGAGAAGCACTGGCCGGGCTGAATCACCGCCTGGTTGACGGAGGAAACGTCCCCCGCCTCGTGGACCTCCAGGCCGATGGAGTGGCCGGTGCGGTGGGTGAAATAGGGGCCGAAGCCCTGCTGGGTGATATAGTCCCGGGCGGCCTTGTCCACGTCGCACATCCGGTTTCCCGGCCTGGCGGCGGCGATGCCCCGGAGGTTGGCCTCCTTCACAATTTCGTAAATCTGCCGCTGCCGGGGGCTGACGGTCCCTAAGAACACGGTGCGGGTCATGTCGGAGCAGTAGTCGTCCGTTTTGCCGCCGATGTCCAGCACCACGCAGTCGCCTCGCTTTCCCCGGCTGTCGTCCGCGGAGTGGTGGGGGTCCGCGGCGTTGCCGGCAAAGGCGGTGATGGGCTCAAAGGAGAAGCCCTGGCACCCGGCATCTAAATAGAGCTTCAGAAGGATGTCTCCCAGCTCCCGCTCGGTGTGATTCTCCGAGAGAATGGGGATGATTTTACCCATGACCCGGTCGTTCAGCTTCGAGGCAACCCGCATTTTCTCCTGTTCTTCCTCCGTTTTCCTGGCCCGGACCCCGTCTACGATGGGGGAGGAATTGACGCATTTTCCCGTGTGCAGCTCCTGGAAGCGCAGCAGGAACCGGGCGGGCCAGTTCTTGTCGATGGCAGCCGTCTCCCCGGGAAGCATGGCGTTTGCAATCAGGGCCACGCCGTCCTGGGTGTCGTTATAATAGGTGATGGGTGCCCCCAGGTCTTTTGTTTGCTGGAACAGCTCGTTGATGAAGAACCGATGGTTTCCGTCCGCGCGCAGCACCAGCGCCAGCAGCCGCTCACCGGGCTCGATGGACACACCGGTTAGGTAAAAAATCACCGCCGGGTCCGAGATTAACAGCTGCCGGATGCCCCGGCCCTCCATAGCGGAGAGAATGTTTGTAAGCTTGGTTTGATTCATTTTATGGAAATCCTCCTTTTGACAGATAAAATTGCGGGCTCCCCTGAAAGGGGAGCTGTCAGCGAAGCTGACTGAGGGGTCCGGCTTGGCCATATGCCAAGCCTTGCGCCGTAGGCGCAAATACCGGGTTTTCGGAATGTCCGGGCCAGTATTCCGCCTGCGGCGGAGGCTTTTCGGCACGAAAAGCCGGACCCTTCAGACCCGGCGTTCGCCGGGCCAGCTCTGCTCTGCATTAAGAGTCCGTAAGCCGCAAGCGGCAACGGCCTCTATACCTTTCAGGGGAGCCCTGCTTTTTTTACAGCGCAATCTCCAGCGTTACCGGGCAGTGGTCGGAGCCCTGGATATCGGTCAGAATGTCGGCCTGGGTGATTTGGTCCGCGACGCGGTTGGAGACCAGGAAATAGTCAATGCGCCAACCCGCGTTCTTGGCCCGGGCCTGGAAGCGGTAGGACCACCAGGAATAGAGAATCTTCTCCGGGTACAGATGGCGGAAGGAATCCGTAAATCCGGCGCTGAGAAGACGCTGGAAGGACTCCCGCTCGGGAAGGGAAAAGCCCGCGTTATTTTCGTTGGTTTTGGGATTTTTCAGGTCGATGGCCGTGGCGGCCACGTTCAGGTCGCCGCAGGCAATCACCGGCTTCTTTTCGTCCAGGGCGGCCAAATATTCCCGGAAGGCCCGGTCCCAGGTAAGCCGGTGGTCTAGGCGCGCCAGCTCCTGCTGGGAATTGGGGGTGTAGCAGGTGACGAGGTAAAAGTCTTCGTATTCCAGGGTGATGAGCCGCCCCTCGGTGTCCAATTCCGGGATGCCAATGCCGTAGGCCACGGACAGCGGCTCCCGCTTGGCGAAAATGGCGGTGCCGGAATAGCCCTTTTTCTGGGCGGAGCACCAGTACTGGTGGTAGCCCGGGGTGGAGAGGGAGATCTGGTCCGGCTGCAGCTTGGTCTCCTGCAGGCAGAAGAAGTCGGCATCCAGACTTTGAAAAACGTCCTCAAAGCCCTTGCCCACGCAGGCGCGCAGGCCGTTTACGTTCCAGGAAATCAGTTTCATGGGGTGTCCTCTTTCTTTGAATCATTGTCAAGGGTCGCGGTGGTGTCCTCCAGAACCAGGGTATCCGGCCGGAGGGTAATCTCCCGGTCGCCGCTGCGGACGGTGACGGCGGAGAAGTGCTCCCAGAAGGTCTGGGCAAGGCAGGCCCCCGCCAGGGTGAAGGCGGCATCGGTCATGCGGTTGCCGGTGTCGGACAGGGTGACGGTCAGGGCACCGCCGGATTCCTTCGCCTCCAGAAGCCGGGTGCCCTGGGGGTAGAGGCTCTCCAGATGCTCGTCCGTCGGGCCCAGCAGATACAGCCGCAGCAGGTATTCCGTGCTTTCGTCGGCGCATTCCCGGGCCTCGGAGCCCACGACGCTTTCGGAAATGCTGTAGACATAGTTTTTCTTGGGGTAATAAAAGGTGGTGGCGCGGTCGGCGGTGGTTCCGTGGGTACAGCTGCAGAGGAGAAGTGCCGTCAGGCACAGGGCCAGAAGCTTTTTCATGTGGCATCCACCTCCGTATCGAAAATCGGGAAGGTCACCCGGAAGGTGGTCCCCTCTCCCGGGGTGCTCTCTACGTCGATTTCCCCCCGGTTGCGCCGGACGATGGCCCGGACGATGGCAAGCCCTAAGCCGCTGCCGCCGGTCTGGCGGGAGCGGGCCTTATCCACCCGGTAGAACCGCTCGAAGATATGGTCGATGGCCTCAGCCGGGATGCCCATGCCGGTGTCGGTGACGGTGAGCCGGGCGGCATCCATGCTCCTGCCCAGGGTCACGGTGACGCTTCCGCCGGGCTTATTGTATTTGATGCCGTTTTCCATCAGGTTAAACACAATCTGGTACAGGTCGTCCCGGGTGATGAGGACGGTAGAATCGTCGTCTATGCTCAAAACCAGGGAGATGCCCGCCTTTTCCGCCACGGGCCGGAGCATCCGGGCCACCTGCCGGATGGTGGGGGCCATGCGGATGAGCTCGGCCTCCGGCGCGGGCTCCCCGTCCACCTTGGTCAGGGACAGGAGCTTCGCGGTCATGCGGTTTAAGCGCTCCGCCTCGGTGCCGATGTCCTCCACAAATTCCCGCATGGTGTCCGCGTCCATGTCGTTTTGCAAAATGGAGTCCGTCAAAAGCTTGATGGAGGCCAAGGGGGTTTTCAGCTCGTGGGAGGCATCGGAGACGAACCGGCGGCGCTTTTCCTCGGAGGTTTGCAGCCGCTCGGTCAGGTCGTTAAACTCGCTTGCCAGCATGGTCAGCTCGTCGTTGCCGCCCACGCTGACCTTCTGGTCGTAGCTGCCCTTCTGGATCACGTGCATGGAGTCCAGAATCGCCCGCATTCGCCGGGAGAAGTGCCGGGTGTGGACCAGGGAGAAGAGAATCACCACCAGCTCCAAAATCACGGTCACCCGCAGGATGGTATTGAGCAGCAGGTCAATGACGGCACCCTGGGCGGTATCGTACTCCGTAATATACACGCAGCCCGCCACGGTGCCCAAATCCACAATGGGGGTGGCGGCCCGGGAAATCATGGCCCCCGCGTGGTAGCGCCAGGTAAAGACATCGTTTCCCTGGCAGGCCCCCAGAATCTCCGGCAGCAGCATGTATTTTCCCAGGGAAGCGTCGGTGCTGTCGTAGATGCACAGGCCGGTGCTGTCGGTCACCACCAGCCGGGAGGCCCGCAGGCTTTCCAGCTGGCTCAGAATCCCGGAGACCGTGGTGTTGTTCCAGACCTCCAGAGTGGACAGCTCGTCGGAGGCCAGCTGGCATTTTTCAATCATGGCCTGTTCCTTGTTTTCGTAAAACAGCCGCTGGCTCAGCCGGGTGCAGAACAGGTTCAGGAACAGCAGCACCACCGCCGTAACGGCGATATAGGTTAAGGTATAGTGGAACTGGGCCGTGGAATACCCCCGCAGGGGCTTCTGATTACTTTCGGAAATAGTAACCGACCCCCCATTTTGTCAGAATGTGCTGGGGCTCCGCCGGATTTTCCTCCAGCTTTTCCCGCAGGCGGCGGATATGCACATCCACGGTCCGGATGTCGCTGCGGTATTCGTAGGCCCAGATGGTGTCCAGCAGCGCCTCCCGGGAATAGACCCGGTTGGCGTTGCGCATCAGAAACTCAATCACATCAAACTCCTTGGCCGTGAGCACTACCAATTCGCTGCCCTTATAGGCGTTCCGGGCATCCAGGTCCAGGGTGATGTTGCCTGCCGTCAGGCGGTTGCCGGTCTGCTTTTTCTCCGCGGAGCCTGCCCGGCGCAGGAGCGCCCGGATCCGGGCCTTCAGCTCCAGGATGTTGAAGGGCTTGGTCAGGTAGTCATCGGCGCCGTGGTCGAAGCCGATGAGCTTGTCCATGTCCTCTACCTTGGCGGTGAGGAGGATGATGGGCACATCGGAAAACTCCCGGATCTTGCTGCAGGCGGTGAGCCCGTCCATAACGGGCATCATCACGTCCAGAACGATCAGGTCCGGCTGCTCCTTTTGGGCCATTTCCACAGCTTCCTGACCGTTGGAGCCGGTGATCACATCGTAGCCTTCGCTTTTTAAATTGAATCGAATGCCCTTTACCAGCAGGGCTTCGTCGTCCACCACAAGGATCTTCATGGTGAGCCTCCTTTCAAATGTGAGGATACTATGACAATTTTGGAAACTACGCCGCACAAAGATTGACGGCGTTTTGAAATAATGGTATAATCACGAGGACATTATACACGACTTTTTCCGGCCGGACAACCCCGGCGGCGAAATTTAGGGGGAAATATGAAAAAATCCTTTTGCTTACTGCTGGTTTTGGCGCTGCTGGCGGGCTGCCTGCCGCTTTCGGCCCTGGCCGACGAGACGACGGTGCCCATTACGGAGGACCCGGCCCTGACGGAGCCGGAGCCGGATCTGGCTCAGGACGCCCAGGCACCCCAGACGGACTATGCCTTCGGCAGCGTGTCCATCTTCAACGGCTGCCGGACCCTGGACGGCCAGGTGCCCCTGGCAGGCTCCGACCGGAAGCTGCCCTCCGCCCAGAGCGCCATCGTCTACGAGCGGGACACCAAGACCCTGGTTTACGCCTATAACCCGGACGCCAAGCTGGCCCCCGGTGCCCTGTCCAAGATCGTCAACGCCCTGATCGTTCTGGAGCGGGTCCAGGATCTGGACACCGTGGTGACCTGCGGCGCGGGCATTGCATCCCGGATCCCCGGCGGCGCCGTGAATGTGAAGCTGAAAAGTGAGGAGCAGCTTACCGTCAACGACCTGCTGCACTGCATGATCCTGCAAAACGCCGCCGATGCTGCCGTGGCTCTGGCGGAGTATGTGGCGGGCACCCGGAACACCTTTGTGGACATGATGAACGAGCGGGTAAAGCAGATGGGCTGCATCAATACGGTGTTTACCGATGTCCACGGCGTTGGCTCCGGCAGCCAGTATACCACTGCCCGGGACATGGTCCGGATCATGATGGAGGCTACGGACAACGAGCGGATGTTCGACCTGCTGTCTGCCCAGAAGTATGAGGTCCCGGCTACCAATCTGTCCGATGCCCGGAAGTTTGCCTCCCAGAACTACCTGATGGAAACCACCATCGTGCCGAAGTACAACTACAAGTATGTCACCAGCGGCTTTGCCAGCTACTCCGAGAACAGCGGCGCCAGCATCGTGTGTACCGCCGACAACTCCACCGATAAAAAGAAGGGCCTGAACCTGGTATGCGTGGTCATGGGTGCCACCCGTCAGTTCGCGGAAAACGGCTGGACG
>USQL01000060.1 GCA_900556935.1 uncultured Eubacteriales bacterium
CAAAGTGTAAACCATGTGAGTCTTGACATGATAGCCGCCCCTACAGGCTTTGTTGAATCGCCATGGGCGCTAGTCATTGGCTTTGAATACATCCGCAACCTCGGTAATGGTGAGAAACGCTTTGGGGTCGATGGTGCCAACCAGGGTGCGGACCTTGGAAATCTGGAACCGGTTGACCACAAAATAGATAATGGTCTTGTCCGCGTTGGAGTAGCCCCCGGTGGCGCGGATTTTGGTGGTGCCGCAGGAGAAGGTTTCCAGAAGTGCGGCGTTGATTTCCTCCGGCCTGTCCGTAATAATCATCACGGCCTTGGACCTGTCTACGCCCTCTACAATAAAGTCGATGGTTTTCAGCCCCGCCATATAGGTGACGATGGAGTACAGCGGCAGAATCCAGCTGCCCAGCACCGCGCCGCAGAGAATGTACAGTGCCACGTTATAGGCCATGACAAAGGTGCCAACGGTGATGTTCAGCTTTTTGGCAAAAATCACCGCCAGTACCTCCATTCCGTCCATGGCTCCGCCGCAGCGGATGGCAAGGCCGCTGCCCACGCCGGAGATAATCCCGCCAAACAGGGCGCACAGCAATAAATCCTGCCCCGCCAGGGGGGATGCCATGGAAACGTCCATGGGCAGCACATCCGTAATCATCCAGGAGGCCCAGGCGTAAACCGTCACGGCGAAGAGGGAATAGGCGGTAAACTGCTTTCCCTGCTTTTTAAGCCCAAAAAGGAACAGGGGGATATTCAGCAGAAGCAGGTAGGCACTCAGGGAGAGGGGGGTCAGCTGGGAAAGCAGAATCGCCGTTCCGGAAATGCCGCTGTCGTATAGCTTCACCGGTGCCAGAAACACCGTCACTCCAAAGGCATTGACGCACCCGGCGACAAACAGAAGCAATAGCTTCCTGGGGGAGAGCTGGCTGAGTAGTTCTTTCATAAAGTTCCTCCTGTGCTTTAGAATATATGGCTTACCTTTGGGGAAGCAGTCTCGCCCTATGGGCGAGACTGATGAGAGGCGGTACAGACTGACGGAATGAGAAACCCTGGGCGAATCCGTTCAAACTGTGGCGCCCCGTTCGGGGGAGCCAAGTCTTTACGGCGAGAGCGATACTTTCCCATAATCTGATTCTACCAGCCAAACATGGAGAAATTATGAAGGAACCGAAAAAGATTGTGGACCGGTGAAATGAGGAAGCCCAGGCGAATCCGTATACCCCCGGACGCAAACCAAAAAAAGCCTTCTCGGGCTTCCGAAGGTCCCCGCCGCAGCGGGGGAATGTGGAGGGGACACCTATAACGAGTGCCGGAGCGGGTAAGAAAATATCGCCAAAACACGGAATCTAAGGCTTTCAGCGCCTTTTTTAGCACGGCAATCCCGCAAGGGGTCCCCTCCATATCCGGCCTGCGGGCCACCTTCGGAAGCCTGAGAAGGCTAGGGGTTTTCCGTTTCGGGTATACGTTCATCCGTGGCGCTCTGGTCCGTCAGTTTTCGGGCGGCTGGTAGCCGCCCCTACTGGGGGTGCGGTTGGTTGGTACGAATTCGCCCGAGCTTTTTAATTCCGCCGGTCTGTGCCGCCCTCATCCACCGCAAGCGGTCCCCCTTCCCCAGTGGGGAAGGTTATTGTTTTCCCGTCGGGGGTTTTACGTACCTCCAAAAGCTTCCCCACTGGGAAGCTTTTTACGGGGAGAGGCATTCGTACACATGTTCGTGAGACATAATTATTGTCTCCACAGGTTTCCACCGGCTTTTCCACAGGAGTTATCCACATTGTCCACAGGTTTTTCCACAGGGCTTTCTGTGGAAAACCTTGATAACTGCCGTTTTTTGGGGTGGGCTGTGAAAAAAACTCCACAGCTGTTTGCACAGCTGTGGAATTCTTTGGTTTACAGAACGCCTATTTTTCCACTTTTTCCTCAATCGAACAGGAGTCTTGCGGAGAAAACCCGGTGGTCCTCCTGGTTGGCATTCCTGTGGAAATCCACCTGGATGCAGCCCTCCTCCACGACTTCATAGTGCATATCCAGGGTGTCGCCCTCTCTGGCCTCCGCCAGATAGCAGGCGGTAAACTCCCGGAGGGCATGGGTCTGGTGGAAGGCGCTTGAATACAGGTCGTCAATCCAGTCCAT
This sequence comes from uncultured Eubacteriales bacterium, assembly GCA_900556935.1. Lineage (GTDB taxonomy): Bacteria > Bacillota > Clostridia > Oscillospirales > Oscillospiraceae > Faecousia. The sequence continues at coordinate 2,127 of USQL01000060.1, forward strand.
GTAGCGGGTGTTGTTCATATGGCCGTTCCGGTCGATGTCCGTAAAGCTTACCCGGCGAGAGGCGGAATTGACCATATCCCGGGGCACCAGCCCCTTGGGAGAGGCCAGCTCCAGGCCCCGGACGGTGCCCACCACCTCAATGCCGCTCTTTCCCGGCTGAATCATGGCCCGGGTGTCCAGGTTCATGAGCACCCACAGGGTGATGGAGCGGAAACACTCCTTGCCCTGTTCATCGTAGGCCACCACGCTTCTGGGGTAGGCAACCCGGGTAGTGGGCATGGCCCAGGTCTCCACCCGGATGGTCTCGCCGGACCTGGGCAGACGGGTAATCTGCACCCGATGACGGCTCACCGCCCAAAAAAGCCCCTTGGCCGCCAGCGCCTCGTAGCTTAGCGACAGCTCCACACAGTGCTTCGTGCCCATATCCTGGGCCAGAAACAGAATCTGGGAGGGCTTCAGGTTTCCAAACCGGTCCACCATATTGTCTTTGATTTCATAATTCTGGGTAAATACTGCTTCCATGGTTTCGCTTCCTTATTTTTTCTTTTCTGTCAGTGTAATTTCCACATTGCCCTGGTGACCGCCGCGGTACACCGTCAAAAGCATGGTGTCCCCGGCGGAATGGGTGTAGAGCAGGGAATTGAGGGTTTCCATATCCGATACGGGGCTGTCGTCCGCCCTGGTGATGATGTCCCCCCGCATGAGCCCCGCGGTCTGCGCCGGGCTTCCGGCCTCCACCTCTGTGATATACACGCCCTGGGGCAGCTGATAGAATCTCCGGTAGTAGGAGGAGAAGCTCTCCCCCTGGATGCCCAGCCAGGGGCGGCCGGACACATAGCCCTGGGTAATCAGCTGGTTTACCACCTCCCGCACCGTGGCGCTGGGGATGGCAAAGCCCAGGCCCTCCACACCGGTGCTGTCGGTAAAGGTGCCGATTTTCATGGTGTTGATGCCGATGACCTGGCCGAACGAATTGATTAAGGGTCCGCCGGAGTTGCCGGAATTCAGGGCGGCATTGGTCTGAATCAGGTTCATGGACCGGCCGTCCACCTGCACATCCCGGGAGATGGCGGAGATGATGCCGTCGGTCATGGTGCCCCGGAGCTCCACCCCCAGGGGGTCCCCGATGGCAACCACCGTGTCACCCACCCGCAAATTGTCCGAATCCCCAAACTGGGCGGGCACCAGGTCCCCGGCCGCCACATACAGCACCGCCAGGTCCGATACCGGGTCCGAGCCCACCACCTTGGCCGTCAGCTCCCGCTCGTCGGTGAGCTTCACCGTCAGGCTCTGGGCCCCTTCAATCACATGGTAATTGGTGACCAGATACCCCTTTTCCGACAGCACCACGCCGGTTCCGATGGCCGTTGTCCGGGTTCCCACCGCGGTGATGGACACCACAGAGGGGATGTTCTGCTCATAGATCTGCTGTAGGCTCAGCCCCTCCTCGGCCTCTCTGCCGGGAATCTCCTGGAGGTCCAGGGTGGCCCCCTCCGGGGCATCCGGCAGGGCCTCCGTTGCCTGGGTGGCCTCCGGCTGGGTGGACTGAACCGCATAGGCAACCGTCAGTGCGTCCTCCTTTTTATGCAGCTCCCGGAAGAGCTTCACATTCAGCACGCTCATGCCCGTGGCAATGCCCCCCAGGAAGATCACCGCCACCAGCAGCAGGGCAATCACCGCCCGATGGCTCTTTGGCGGCTGGGTGCTTCCGGTGCCATAGACCCCGTCATCCCACCCGCTGTCAAATGGAAATCGTTTTTCGTTCATGGAATTCCTCCAGATTATAACTTGCTGAGCGTTTCCCTAGTTTACCAGGGGCATCGTAAAAGTAAACTCCGTTTTGCCGTCCCGGCTGGTGACGCTGATGTTCTCGCCGTGGCTGCAAACAATGGTCTTGACGATGTAGAGCCCCAGGCCCCAGCCGTCCCGGTTTTTGGAGCGGCTCTTGTCCAGCTTGTGGAACCGGTCAAAGACCAGGGGCAGCTCCTCGGGAGGAATGGTATCCCCGTCGTTGGAGACGGAAATATAGGCCTTGGCGGCCCCCTCCTTGATTTTCAGCCCCAGGGTGCCCCCGCTGGGACAGAACTTCACCGCATTGTCAATCAGGTTGTAAATCACCTGGGTGATATAGTCCTCGTTGGCGAAGGTAAACACCGGGTGCTCCGGCATATCCACCTCCACGTTGATTTTCTTGTCGTCGATTTTCTTTTCAAAGGTCAGCAGCACCTGGCTGCAGGCATCCTCCAAATCGAACTGAATCTTCTTTTCGTCGGGAATGCCCCCCTGGGTCTGGAGCTGGGAGATATCCAGCATACTGCGCACCAGGCGGCTTAGACGCTTGGTCTCGTCGGAGACAATCTGCAGATAGTGGGGCCACTTCTCCTCCGGGATGGTCTTGTCCAGCATCCCGTCTACATAGCCTGAAATGGTGGTCATAGGGGTTTTCAGCTCATGGGAAACGTTGGCCACAAACTCCTGCCGCCGGTATTCGCTCTTCTGTAAGCTGGATGCCATGTTGTTAAAGGCCAGGGCCAGCTCCTCCACCTCTTCGGAGTAGCTCTCCTCGATTTTGACCCTTGCCTCCAAATCCCCGTGGCCGAAGGCGTTGGCAACCTTCGCCATCTCCTGCAGGGGCCGACTCTCCCGCCTTGCGAATAGGCTGACCGCCAGCACCGATGCCAGCACCACCACCGCGGCGGTGGTCAGGAAGATATTGGAAATCTTGGTCAGCACCGCGTTGACCCCCGCCAGGGGAGAGGAGACAATGATAATGCCCCGGTTGACCCCGGACCCATCGCTCACCGGCATGGAAACCAGGAACCGCTCATCCTCGTATAGGCCCTTAATGAGCCCCGTAGCCCGGTCCGAGCCCCGCTCCATCACCTTGGTCAGATAGTCCTTGTTGACGTACAGCCCCACATGATTGCACCCGAACAGACTGTCCGAGCAGATGACCACCTTGCCATCGGCGTTGCACAGCACCGCGTCGGAGCCGGAGACCTTGGAGGCAATGTCCAGATTCATAAGGAACTCCCGGTCCCCAAGGGTGCTGTCCTCTAAGTAGGAGGCGGCCAGGTCGGAAATAATCTGGGCATCCTGCTCCAGGCTTGCGAAGGTGGTTTCCATCAGATAGTTCTGCACCAGCATCTGAAAGGACCCCCCCAGCACCGTCAGGGCCACCAGCAGGATTCCCGCAAACACAGAAAAGCTGCGGCCAAAGGATGATTTCATGCGCGTACACCTCAAATTCCAAAAACACAGTTTGTTTTATTAGAATTATAGCACAGTTTCCGGTCTTTGCAACGAAAGGCGAAAAAAGTTTACAACTTTCCCCGGAAAATCCGTTCTCCGGCACGGAAGCGAAAAAAATTGCCATCACAAACCAGTTGCGATGGCAATTGCCCTTTAATATTTCTCCGCCGCTACCGGCTGCAATACCTCGAACTTGTACCCCACACCCCAGACTGTCTTCAAATTCCACTGGTCGGAAACGCCCTCCAGCTTTTCTCTCAGACGCTTTACATGGACATCCACCGTGCGGGAGTCGCCAAAATAGTCAAAGCCCCACACCTCGTCCAGCAGCTGGTTCCGGGTGTAGACCCGGTTGGGGGAGGAGGCCAGATAGTACAGCAGCTCCATCTCCTTGGGGGGCGTATCCACCTTCTTGCCGTCCACCGTCAGCTCAAAGGCATCCATATCGATGATGAGCTTGTCAAACACCAGCCGCCTTGCCTTTTTCTCTGCGGCAGCGCCGTTGTACCTGCGCAGAACGGCCTCAATCCGGGCCAGAACCTCCTTCATTTCGAAGGGCTTGGTGATATAGTCATCGGCACCGTTTTTGAGTCCGGCCACCTTGTCGTCGGTTTCGCCCTTTGCGGTTAACATAATAATCGGTGTCTGGCTCTCCGCCCGAATGGCCCGGCAGACGGCCCAGCCGTCCATCACCGGCATCATCACATCCAGCAGCACCAGGTCCGGCTTAATCGCCCGGAACTTCGCAAGCCCCTGCCCACCGTCGGAGGCTACCGTCACAGCGTAGCCTTCTTTTTCCAGATACATCTGAAGCAATTCCGCGATATTCCGGTCGTCTTCCACAATCAACACAGATACAGCCATTGTTACCCTCTCCTTTGGAAGCCCCAAAAGGGCCAATTCTTTCTGATACTCCCCATTATAGCGTGAATAAGGGAGTATGCATGAATTTTTTGTAAAGAGTTCCGGGGTAATTTGTGAACGGTCAACTCAGACCTTCCCCACCGGGGAAGGTGGACCGCCGCAGCGGTGGATGAGGAGCAGTACGCAGAACCGATGCGGAGAACCCCCGGGCGAATTCGTGCAGGCCAAAATGATTCGATTTTTATTATTGTCTTCTTGTTATGTAATCTAATAGCATTATTCTCCACAGAGCAATCACAATCTGTGCATACAAGTGCGGTCCTTTTCCTGCCTCTGTCCAGTTTCTTTTCCCCCAATTCACAGAAAAACTCCACAGACTTTTCATAGCCTGTGGAGTTTTTCTGTGGAAAAGGGTGCTATTTTCTTTGTTTTCAACAGCCCGGGAAGAAAATGTTGAAAATTTCCGCTTCTTTTGTCCTGATTTTCTTCTCGTCCCCGCCCGGGCAGTCTCTCTTTACACAGCCGTTTCCTGAAATTTCTCCACAATTGTTTCATCCATTGTGGAGAAATATTCCTTTGGGTCCCATGCCATGTGGAAAAGGGCAGGGGAGGGGATTGTCTTTTTTTTCCTGGGATTTCCCTTAATTTTTCTTATTTGGGCCCTCTTTTTCACTTTTTCCACATGGATTTCCCGGATCTCCACAGGAGTTTTCCACAGCTGTGGAAATCATTGTGGATAACTTTCCCGGATCTGTGAAATGGGCAGAGAAAATGGGCTGTTAGAAAAGCATGTCACTGGTTTGCAATGACAGTTGCTTTCTAACAGCCCCATTGGCTATTTACTTGTTGCTCAGGTAGTCATCGATGGCAGCCGCGCCCTTCTTGCCGGCACCCATGGCAAGGATGACTGTAGCGGCACCGGTGACGGCATCGCCGCCGGCGAAGACACCCTCGCGGGTGGTCATTTCGTTTTCGTTGACGATCAGGCCGCCCTTCTTGTTGGTCTCCAGGCCGGGAGTGGTGGAGCGGATCAGGGGGTTGGGGCTGGTGCCCAGGGCCATGATCACAGTGTCCACATCCAGCACAAACTCGCTGCCGGGAATCTCCACGGGACGGCGGCGGCCGGAAGCGTCAGGCTCGCCCAGCTCCATGCGGACGCATTTGATGCCGCAGACACGGCCATCCTCGTCGCCCAGGATTTCTACGGGGTTGCACAAAGTCTTGAACTCAATGCCCTCCTCCTTGGCGTGGTGCTGCTCCTCCTTCCGGGCGGGCATCTCGGCCTCGCCGCGGCGGTAGACAATGTACACCTTGTCGGCACCCAGACGCATGGCGCAGCGGGCACCGTCCATGGCCACGTTGCCGCCGCCGACTACGGCCACGGCCTTGGACTTGATAATGGGGGTATCGGAGGACTCGTCGTAGGCCTTCATCAGGTTGGTACGGGTCAGATACTCGTTGGCGGACATCACGCCCTTCAGGGACTCGCCGGGAATCCTCATGAACATGGGAAGACCCGCGCCGGAGCCCACAAACACGGCCTGATAGCCCATTTCAAACAGCTCGTCAATGGTCAGGACCCGGCCAATGACCATGTTGGTCATGACCTCCACGCCCTGGGCCTGGAGCTTCTCCACCTCGTTGGCTACGATGGCCTTGGGGAGACGGAACTCGGGGATGCCATAGACCAGAACGCCGCCGGCGGTGTGCAGGGCCTCAAAAATGGTGACCTCATAGCCCTTCTTGGCCAGGTCGCTGGCAGCGGTGAGGCCGGCAGGGCCGGAGCCAACCACAGCCACCTTCTTGCCGTTGGGCTCCGCCTTCTGGGGCATTTCATTGACGTTTGCCCGATACCAGTCGGCAACAAAGCGCTCCAGACGGCCGATGGCCACAGGCTCGCCCTTGATGCCCCGGACGCACTTGCTCTCGCACTGGGTCTCCTGGGGGCAGACACGGCCGGAAAGGGCAGGGAGGGCGTTGGTAGAGGTGATAATCTCGTAAGCCGCCTTAAAATCGCCCTCGGCGACCTTATGGATAAACTCGGGGATGCGCACATTGACGGGGCAGCCCTCGACGCACTTGGGGTTCTTGCAGTTCAGGCATCTTCCAGCCTCTTCCTTGGCCATCTCTTCGGTATAGCCCAGGGAAACCTCCTTAAAGTTCCGGGCACGGACCTTGGGGTCCTGCTCGGGCATGGGGGTCTTGGTGAGAGTCATATTAGCCATTTCGCGTTTCCTCCCTTATTTAATCAGAGCCTTGCCCATGGCTTCCATGCGGCAGACATGATCTCTGGCAACTTCTGCTTCCCGCTCCCGGTAGGTGCCGTTGCGGCTCATGAGCTCGGCGTAATCCACCTTGTGACCGTCAAACTCGGGGCCGTCCACGCAGGCGAACTTGGTCTCGCCGCCTACGGTGACGCGGCAGCCGCCGCACATACCGGTGCCGTCCACCATAATGGGGTTCAGGGAGACCATGGTATGGACACCGAAGGGCTCGGTGGTCTTGCAGACAAACTTCATCATGGGTACGGGTCCGATGGCCAGAACCTCGTCATACTGAATGCCGCTCTCCAACAGGGCCTGGAGCTTCACGGTGCCGAAGCCCTTTTCGCCATAGGAGCCGTCGTCGGTCATCAGGTACAGGTGGTCGGCACAGGCCCGGAACTCGTCCTCCAGAATGACAATGTCCTTATTCCGGAAGCCGATAATCACATCCACCTCGGCACCGGCCTCCTTAAAGGCCACGGCCGCGGGCAGGGCAATGGCGCAGCCCACGCCGCCGCCAACCACACAGACCCGCTTTTTGCCCTCCACATCGGTGGGCTTGCCCAGGGGGCCGACGAAGTCACGGATATAGTCGCCCTCGTTCAGAGCGCCCAGCGCCTTGGTGGAGAAGCCGACCTTCTGGAAAATAATGCTGACGGTGCCCTTTTCCCGGTCGTAACCGGCAATGGTCAGGGGAACACGCTCGCTCTTTTCGTCGATTCGGAAGATGATAAACTGACCGGCCTTGGCCTTCTTGGCTACGAACGGCGCTTCGATCTCCATAAGAGTGACAGAGTCGTTCAGCTCTTTCTTACGCACGATCTTATACATAACCTAATCCATCCTTTATAGAATTTTGGATTTCTTCCCTCTGGAACCCCAAAGGAACGGCAGAAAGCGCCGGGACCCTATCCTTGCCCCATTCGCTCCCATTGTATTTATTATAGGCTGTATCACCCAATTTGTCAAACCATTCTTGCAGAAAATCCATATTTTTGAATGATTTCCTAGGTTTTCTGTGTTCTGTCGTCTGTATATTAAAAATTCCCCGAAACCTTTTTGGGTTTCGGGGAAACAAAATGGATGGATTATTTTTTTCCTTTGGCAGATCCCGAATCTCGGTGAGCAGAAGTTCCTGCTTGGTGGGCTCGGGGTCCTTTTTTGCCTCCTCGGCTTTTTCCTCTTCCTTCTTTTTGCCGACCTCGGAGCGCTTGTTTAGCCCCTTTCCCAGGAAGAAGACCACCAAGGCATGGCGTTTCCCTTGATGGCAAAGGCCGTGAATTCATCCCACCACTTTGGTTTTTTGACTTTATCCGTGAGAATATGTCTCCCGGATTACTTCTTCTCGATGACTTCCATGCCGCCCAGGTACTTCCGCAGGGCCTCGGGAATGACCACTGAGCCGTCGGCACGCTGGTTCTGCTCCACAATGGCAGGGAAAATTCGGGAGGTGGCCAGACCGGAGCCGTTCAGGGTGTGGACGTACTCAATCTTTCCGTCGGCACGGCGGAAGCGGATGTTGCCCCGGCGGGCCTGATAATCCCGGGCGTTGGACACGGAGGAGACCTCCTTGTAGCCGTTCATGGAGGGGATCAGGATCTCGATATCATAGGTTCTTGCCATGGAGGCGGAGCAGTCGCCCGCGGCCAGCTTCACGGTACGGAAGTGCAGCCCCAGACCGGCAACCAGCTTTTCCGCCTTGTGCACCAGCTCCTCAAATGCCTCGTCGGAGCCCTCGGGGGTGGTGTACTGGAACATCTCTACCTTGTTGAACTGATGGCCCCGGACCATGCCCCGCTCATCGGCCCGGTGAGAACCGGCCTCCCGGCGGAAGCAGGGGGTATAGGCAAAGAACTTCTTGGGCAGATCCGCCTCGGTGAGGATCTCGTCCCGGTAGACGGAGGCCAGGGCCGCCTCGGCGGTGGGCAGCATATAGTGGACCCGGTCGTCGGTGGGGTTGGCGATCTTATAGACCTCGTCGGCAAACTTGGGGAACTGACCGGCGGTCAGGCCGCACTGGTACTCCAGCATGTGGGGCGGCAGGATGAACTCGTAGCCGTCGGCAATGTGGCAATCGATGAAGTAATTCAGCAGCGCCCACTCCAGTCTCGCGCCCATGCCGGTGTAAATCCAGTTGCCGGCACCGGCCAGCTTCACGCCCCGCTCGTAATCAATCAGGCCCAAACCTAAGCACAGGTCCACATGGTGCTTGGGCTCAAAATCGAAGGAGTGCTTCTCGCCAATGTAGCGCAGAGGCTGGTTGTTCTCCTTGCCGCCGGGAAGCAGGTCGGGGTCCGGCATATTGGGCAGGGACAGCATACAGGTGGTGAGCTCGTCGTCCAGAACCTTCAGCTTCTGCTTGTCCTCGGCAATCTCCTCGTCAATCTTTACGGAGGCGGCCATGTTGGCGTTGATCTGGGCTTCCAGGGCAGAGGTGTCCTCGCCCTTCTTCTCGGCACCCTTCTTCTGGCCGAAGAGCTTGCCGTTTTCCTTTGCCAGCTTGTTCTTTTCGGCGGTCTTGGTCTCGGTATGGGTCTTCAACGCCCGGACCTGAACATCCAGCTCCAGAATGCGGTCAATGGTAGCGTCGCAGTCCACTTCCTTGGCCTTCATACCGGCCTTGATGGCATCGGGGTTTTCCTTAATTCTTTTGATATCGATCATGATAATTCCCTCTCTTGGTTGATTTATTCTTTTATTTTTGCAGCTTCATCAGCGCGTCCAGCAGAATCTGCAGATCATCCTGGCCGTAGAATTCCAGTTCAAAGTGGCCCTTGCGCTTGCCGTTGACGATTTTCACGCCCCGGCCCAGGTGCTTGCTCAGGTTCTTCTCGCACTCTGCCACATAGTCCACTTCCAGAACAATTTCCTTCTTCTTGGGGAGCTCCTGGCTCATGTTCTTGCACAGCAGCTCCGCCTGACGGACGGAAAGGCCCAAGGCCGCAATTTTCTGGGCGGCCTCCACCTGCTTCTTTTCGCTTTTCAGCTGTAAAATGGCCCTTGCGTGACCCGCGGTGAGCTCTCCGTTTTTCAGCTTTTCCAGGACCGGCTCACTTAAACTCAGCAGACGCAGGGCGTTTGCCACAGCGGGGCGGGATTTGCCCACCTTTTCCGCCGCTTCCTCCTGGGTCATGCCGTACCGGTTGATCAGCGCGTCATAGCCCTGGGCTTCTTCCACCGGGTTCAGGTCCTGCCGCTGCAGATTTTCAATCAGTGCCAGCTCCATGGCTTTCTGGTCGTCGGCTTCCATGATGACCACGGGGACCTCATCCAAGCCTGCCAGACGGGAAGCCCGCCAGCGGCGTTCGCCCGCAATGATCTGATAGTACCCATTGGGCATTTCCCGAACGGTCAGGGGCTGAATAATGCCATGCTGCCGGATAGACTCTGCCAGAGCTTCCAGCTCCTCATCGTCAAAATCTCTGCGAGGCTGGTTGGGATTGGGTTCGATTTTATGAAGCGGCAGTGTTTTCAGACCGCCGGTGCTTTCCGGTTCTTCCGTCAAGTCACCCAGCAGCGCACCAAGGCCCCTGCCGAGGCCCTTCTGTGATGCCATGAAATCATCCTTTCCTTATAGCTTCTTGGCCACTTCCTCTGCCATATCCCGATAGGCAGCGGCGCCGCGGCTGAATTTATCGTAGCTGGTCACGGGCAGGCCATGGCTGGGTGCCTCGGCCAGGCGGACATTTCTCGGTACCACCGTCGCCAGCACCTTCCCCGGGAAGTGCCGTCTTACCTCCTGCGCCACCTGGGCGGAGAAGTTTGTCCGACCGTCATACATGGTCAGCACCACGCAGAAAATTTCCAGCTTGGGATTCAGCTTCTTTTTCACCGTCCGCAGGGTTGCCATCAGATCACTCAGACCCTCCAGCGCGTAATACTCGCACTGTACCGGAACCAGGATGCCGTCCGCCGCGCACAGGGCATTCAGCGTCAGCAGCTCCAGAGAGGGCGGGCAGTCAATGAAAATGACATCATATTTGTCCTTCACGCTTTCCAAGGCTGCTTTCAGCTGGTGCTCCCGATCATCGGAGCCGATGAGCTCCACGCCGGCACCGGCCAGATCTGCGGAGGAGGGGACCACGTCTCCAAACTTCGTTTCCAGAATGGCGCTTTCAATGCTGACGCCGTTGATGGTCACATCATAGGAAGAATATTTGATTTTTCGCTTGTCCACGCCCATTCCGGAGGTGGCATTTGCCTGGGGGTCAAAGTCGCAGAGCAGCACCTTTTTGCCTAGATCCGTCAAGGCCGCCGTCAGGTTCACCGCTGTGGTGGTTTTGCCCACGCCGCCCTTCTGGTTTACAATGGCTATAATCTTTCCCATTTTTCGCTCCTCTCATTCTCCGCACCGGAATGTTTCACGTGAAACATCTTCCGATGCCGCATTTTCCGGAAAGTAATGTTTCACGTGAAACATTACTTTTCAGTGGGCAAGGGTCCGGAAGTGGAGGCAGTGGGGGAGACGGACGAATAGTTCTGTCCGACAACAGGCTGCTGCTCCCGCAGCAGGAGCCAAACGCAGAAAGCGCTAAGCCCGGCTATGACAATCAGCAGTGCCGCAATCCAAATCCGCGCCCGTTTCAGCCGCGAATTGGAAATGTGCAGCTTTTCACCGTCGGAAAGGGTCGTCTTCCGCGCAGGCATCCGCTGCTCGGTACGCTTCGGAATCATAACATAAGCATCCGACGGAACCGGGTATTTTTCCATCTCAGCAAGACAATGCGCACAAAAACTTTCTCCTTCGGTAACCTCAGCCCCGCATCTCAGGCAGTTCATTCCATTTCCCCCCTTATCTATCGTTGATTGCTTTATTTTACAACAGAAATATGGATTCGTAAAGAGGGAAAACGAAAAAATCACGACAATTGCATGAGTAAACATTGTGTGAACCGTAGGGGCGGCTACCAGCCGCCCAAAATGTAACGAAAGTGAGCAGCTGGTCGAACGTATCCCCCCGGACGGAAGCCAAAAAAGCCTTCTCCTGCTGGAGAAGGTGCCGCCCGCA
>USQL01000061.1 GCA_900556935.1 uncultured Eubacteriales bacterium
TCGTCAAAAACCATAGAAGAGAAGATTTCCGTTACCATACTGATTTCCCCTTTTTTGAAAATAAAAAGGCGGCAAGAGCGCTATGACTTTCGCCATAGCGACATCCTTGTCGCCTTCTGCTTTTTCGGAGGACCGCCAAGCGGTTTTCCGATGTCTGTTGCCTGCACTATACCACCGGAAATGCAATTTGTCAAACAGGAAATTGCATTTTGGCAACTCCTCTAATTTGTCCGATTCCCTTTCCCTTCGATTCCGTCATTTTCCACATACTGTAGGCATCTGTCCGTACGCCAGCGATTTCCCTTGAAGATTCCGCCGAAAAATCATTGACAGCACCGAAAAAAACATGTATAATTCCAGGAAGTAGACAAGGATGTTTGCTGAACCTGGGCGATTGCCCTCGTCCGGTGAGCGTCCTTTTTTCCATTTTTTGACGGAAAGGATCGCCTATGCTGTATACCGAAGAAGATGTATTTTCCTATGTGGAGCAGGAGGATGTGAAATTCATCCGCCTGGCCTTCTGCGACGTCAGCGGAAAGCAAAAGAATATTTCCATCATGCCCCAGGAGTTAAAACGCGCTTTCTCCCAGGGCATTTCCTTTGATGCCTCCGCGGTCAGCGGCTTTGGCGGCGTGGAGGAATCGGACCTGTTCCTCTTCCCCATCCCCTCCACGCTGACGGACCTTCCCTGGCGGCCCAGCCGGGGGAAGGTCGTGCGGATGCTCTGCCAGATTCGCTATCCGGACGGCACCCCCTTCCCCATGGATTGCCGGGCCCTCCTGGCCCGGGCCATTCAGGATGCAAGACAGGCCGGGCTTTCCGTGCAGATTGGCGCGGAATTTGAATTCTACCTGTTCAAAACCGATGCCGACGGAAATCCCACCACCCAGCCCTTTGACCACGCCGGATATATGGACGTGGCCCCGGAGGACAAGGGGGAAAACGTGCGCCGGGAGATCTGCCTGACCCTGGAACACATGGGCATTGCCCCGGAGAGCTCCCACCACGAGGAGGGCCCCGGGCAGAATGAAATCGACTTCCGCTATTCCGATGCCATGACCGCCGCGGACAACGCCCTTTTGTTTACCTCCGTTGTCAAGGCGGTGGCCGTCAGCAACGGCCTTTACGCCGACTTCTCCCCCAAGCCCATCGCCGACCAGGCAGGCAACGGCCTGCACATCAATATCTCTGTCCGGCAGGACCAGGGCGAGCATGTCAGCCAATATTTCATGGCCGGAATCCTGGAGCATATCCGGGAGATGACTGCTTTCCTAAACCCCTGTGATGCCTCCTACCGCCGTCTGGGAGAGCGGAAGGCCCCCAGGTACGTCACCTGGTCCCCGGGAAACCGCTCCCAGCTCATCCGCATTCCCGCGGCCCAGGGGGAATACAAGCGCATGGAGCTTCGCTCCCCGGACCCCATGGTGAATCCCCATCTGGCCTATGCCCTGGTGATTTACGCGGGACTGGACGGGGTGAAGCGAAAGCTTCTGCCCCCGGAGCCTTTGAACGTGAATCTCTACACAGCGGACCGCAGCGTCACCGCCGGTCTGGAAACCCTGCCCGGCAGCCTGAAGGAGGCCCGGGACATCGCCACGGAGAGCCCCTTTATCCAGTCGGTGCTGCCGGAGGGCTTCTGGAAATAGGCCAAACATCAGAAAGGAGTGTATCGGTTATGTCCTCAGGGAAGAATATCTACCGTTGTCTGATTGCCGGGACAAGCGAAAAGACCTATACGCTTCTGCAGTCCCTTCTCCCGGGCTCCAGTTACGAGCCGCCCCTGCGGGCGTTCAGCGCCGGGGAGGCCAAGCGCATGGCCCTGGAAAACGCCATCGACATTGCCATTCTCAACGCCCCCCTGCGGGACGAATTCGGAAGCCAGCTGGCCCTGCGTCTGGCCGAGGACAACATCGGTGTTCTCCTGCTGGTGCCGGGAGAGACCTTCGACCAGGTGTGCGACCGGGTGGAGGACGAGGGGGTTCTGGTTCTGTCCAAGCCCCTGACCCAGCAGGCCCTCCAAGGCGGCATCCGGCTGGTCACCGCCCTGCGGGGAAAGCTCATGCGGATGGATAAGAAAAACCAGGCCCTACAGGAAAAAATGGCGGATATCCGCACCGTCAGCCGGGCCAAATGGCTCCTCATTGAACAGCTGCGCATGACGGAGAGCGAGGCCCACCATTACATCGAAAAGCAGGCTATGGACATGCGCCTGTCCCGCCGGGAGGTGGCAGAGAATATTATAAGGTCTTACGATCAATAACCAGCGCATCATCGGAAACGGAGGATTATTATGAAAGAAACCAAGTATATTTTCGTCACCGGCGGCGTGGTCTCCGGTTTGGGCAAGGGCATTACTGCCGCGTCCCTGGGCCGCCTCTTAAAGGCCAGAGGGCTGAAAGTGGCCGCCCAGAAGCTGGACCCCTATATCAACGTGGACCCGGGCACCATGAGCCCCTACCAGCACGGCGAGGTCTACGTCACCGAGGACGGTGCGGAGACGGACCTGGACCTGGGCCACTACGAGCGGTTCATTGACGAGAACCTGAACAAATACTCCAACCTGACCACCGGCAAGGTCTACTGGAACGTGCTCAACAAGGAGCGCCAGGGCGAATACCTGGGCTCCACCGTGCAGGTCATCCCCCACATCACCAACGAAATCAAGGAATTTGTCTATCGGGTGGGCAAGCAGACCGACGCGGACGTGGTCATTACGGAAATCGGCGGCACCATCGGCGACATTGAATCCCAGCCCTTTCTGGAGGCCGTGCGGCAGATTTCCCTGGAGGTGGGGCCCGCCAACAGCCTGTTCATCCACGTAACCCTGGTGCCCTTCCTGCGGGGCTCTGATGAGCATAAGAGCAAGCCCACCCAGCACTCCGTCAAGGAGCTGCAGGGCATGGGTGTCAAGCCGGATATCATCGTTCTGCGCTGCGACGAGCCTCTGGAGGAGAGCATCTTCCAGAAAATCGCCATGTTCTGCAACGTAAAAAAGGACTGTGTCATCGAAAACATCACCCTGCCCACCCTGTACGAAGCCCCCATTATGCTGGAAAAGCAGAACTTTTCGGCCATCGTCTGCCGGGAGCTGCACATCGATGCCCCGGCAATTGACCTGTCCGACTGGAACCAGATGCTCCACAAAATCGAAACCCGGAGCAAAAACGTCACCATCGGCCTGATTGGCAAGTATGTCCAGCTCCACGATGCCTATCTGTCCGTGGCCGAGGCCCTGCGCCACGCGGGCTACGAGCTGGGGGCCAATGTGGACATCCGCTGGATTGACTCGGAGACCATCACCGGAGAGAACGTCCATGAGGTTCTCAAGGGCTGTTCCGGCATCATCGTCCCCGGCGGCTTTGGAAACCGGGGCATCGACGGCATGATTGTCACCGCCGACTACTGCCGGGAACACCACGTGCCCTACTTTGGCATCTGCCTTGGGATGCAGATTTCCGTCATCGCCTTTGCCCGGAGCGTGGCCGGAATGGCGGATGCCAATTCCGGAGAATTTGACCCGGAGAGCACCCACAAGGTCATCGACTTCCTGCCGGACCAGAACGATTCTGTCGCCAAGGGCGGCACATTGCGGCTGGGAGCCTATCCCTGCCAGATTGTCCCCGGCACCCAGATGTTCTCCGCCTACGGCGCTTCCCATATCTACGAGCGCCACCGCCACCGCTACGAATTCAACAACGATTTCCGGAAGCTTCTACAGGATGCCGGCCTCGTCGTCAGCGGCACCTCCCCCGACGGCTACATTGTAGAGACCGTAGAGCTGCCGGACAGCCCCTTCTATGTGGGTGTCCAGTTCCACCCGGAATTCAAGAGCCGCCCCAATAAGCCCCATCCCCTGTTTGTCTCCTTCGTCAGAGCCAGCCTGGAGCTGTCGGACAACAGCTGAGGGGGTACAGCGGAACGAACCAAATCCGAACCGTTTTCTTTTTCCGTGAGTGCGGTTTCTACGTCATCCAGCGTGATGGTTCCCGGCGCAAAAAAATCTGCCCGCTGGGGCAGTGTGAAGTTGACAACCTTCCCGGCCCCCGGTTCTGCATTGGCAGGATCGGGGGAATGCTGTATTTGGGATTGTGGACTTACGAACCTACTCGTGTGCTAAATCGGGAACGCAAAAATTTCTATCCCCTAGGGGGGCTTCCGAAGCGAAGCATGATTTGCTATAGTAAATCCACTGAGTTATGCAGGCGATTCCACCCAACCCCAACGGTGAAGCACAGCGCTTTCTGGGGAGAACGCGCTGTGCTTTTATATAGTGGCCAGAAGCGGCGGAAGGAGGGGCAGCTTTGAAGGAGCCTGTTTTGCAATATGACACGCGAGAAATTTCCGCAAGGCTGGATTCCGGGGAAAAGAAGCTGGTACAGGACGTTTCTTTTGAAATCTTCGCTGGCGAGAGCCTGGCCTTGATCGGTGAGACCGGTTCCGGGAAGACCATGATTGCGCAGTCCATTATGGGGACGCTGCCCCGGAACGTCCGCACAGAGGGGGCTTCTATTCTGCTTTGCGGTCAGCCACTGTCTGCCGGGAGGAAACTCCAGGCCATGCTGGGCCGTGAGATCGTGTATATTCCTCAGAACGGTCATGAATTTCTGAATCCCTCCCGGACGGTTTGGAAGCACATGGTGGATGGACTGAAACGAATGAATCGCCCTGCCTCAGAACATCGGGCGGAAACTTGCAGACTGTTGGCACTGGCCGGATTTGACACACCGGAGGAGATTCTGCAAAAATATCCCTTTCAGCTTTCCGGCGGCATGGCGCAGCGTGTCACCATTGCGCTGGCACTTTGCTCCGACGCAAAGCTGCTCATTGCCGATGAGCCAACCAACGGACTGGACCAGGCTGCAAAGCAGCAGTTTCTGGGACTGCTGGACAGTCTGTTTCCAATGGCGGCAAAGCTGGTGATCACCCACGATATCTCCGTTGCCGCGCTTTGTGACCGCATTCTGGTGCTGTGCGGTGGAAAAAGCATGGAGACCGGACCCAGCAACGATGTCCTGAAATTCCCGGATAGTCCCTACACGAAGGCACTCTTGGGAGCGTTGGTAGAAAACGGAATGGAGGAAACACTGGTGCTTCGCAAATCGGAGGGGGATTGCCCGTTTTACGATAGATGTCCTCAGGCACGTCGACGCTGCCGTTCGGAACGGATTCCCCAAAATATCCGGGGCAAAAAAGAATGGCGGTGTGCGTGTTCATGATTGCAATTCAAAAACTGTGCAAAGCCTTTGGCAGCAAACAAATTCTGAACAATCTCTCCATGGAAGTCCCGGATGGCACGATTTATGGGGTATATGGAAGAAGCGGCATTGGAAAATCCACCCTGGCAAAGGTACTCTGCGGTGTTTTGCCGCCGGACAGCGGAGCTGTTTTTTTGGATGGAGTACCCTTGTTTGATCAGAAAATGCGGTATGACCGAAGCCGCGGTATCCAAATTCAGATGGTATACCAGCAGCCCTATGCGACTCTGGACCCACGGCAGCGAATCGGCGACGGCTTTCGGGAATTGATTGCCTATCACCGCTTTGCCCTCAAGGGGACAGAGCGGAGAATGACAGAGGAGGTCCTTCAAAAAGTCGGTTTGCAACCGGACGTTCTGGGCCATCTGCCCCATCAGATCTCCGGCGGGGAAGCCCAACGGGTTGCCATTGCCCGGAGTCTGCTCTTTCATCCGCGGCTTTTGATCCTGGATGAGGCGACCTCCATGCTGGATGTCTCCACCCAGGCAAACGTTTTGGGGATGGTTCGCAGACAAATGGAGGATACCGGCGGAAGCATTTTGATGATCAGCCATGACGAAGCACTGGTCCACCGATACTGTGATCAAATATATATATTTGACATACAAAACCAAAGAGGAGAAACATTATGAAAAAAGCATTGTCCATTTTGCTGGCAGTTCTCATGGTTCTTTCCATGACGGCTTGCGCCGGAAATTCCGGAACCGCAACCACAGCGGCCCCGGCACAGGAAACCACGGCCCCGGCTACGGAGGCAGCCACAGAGCCGACCTCCGTTTACGGAATTGACCGGCTGACCATCGGAACCACCGCATCCATCGAAACCGCCGTCTTCGGCGAATACAATTTTGATATGCTGGCCAGCGGCGTTTCCGAGCTGCCCCTGGTGTATCAGGATACCAAGGGCGAGTATCATCCGCTGCTGGCCGCTTACTCCACGGAGGATTCCGCTACCTGGACCTACACCATCCAAGACGGTATGACCTGGTCCGACGGGGAGCCTGTGACCGCCGAGGATATTCTGTTTACCCTGGAATATGAGGATGCGGGCGGCAGTGCCAATTTTACTTCGCAAACCGATGCGGACGGCAAAACCACCAAGGCAAAGTACACCGGCTATGCCCTGTCCGATGACAAGCAGAGCATCTGTCTGACGCTGGCCAGCGCCAATGTCCGGGAACTGAGCAACATGACCTCCTTCCGGGTCATGCCCAAGCACATCTATGAGGGCAAGGATGCCGTCACCGGGGAGGAAGGACGCATTACCTGCGGCCCCTATGTGCTGGAAGCCTTTCACAAGGAAGCCGGAACACTTCGCTTTGTTGTGAATGAATATTACCCCCAGAAGCCCAATGTAGAGGAGATCGTTTACCAGCTGTTCAACAACGAGGACACCATGTATCTGGCACTCCAGCAGGGCGACATTGATATGGTTTGGGCATACTCCACCGGTGTGTCCGGGACCTACCAGGATGTGCTTGCTTCCGATGAAAATGTATCCCTTGTCAATGTAGCTGCCGCAAACGCCCCCGCAGTGCTGGCCTTCAACAACGCAAAGGGCCTTTTTGCGGATGAAAACCTGCGTCAGGCTGTGTCCTATGCCCTGGATTATGAGGCGTTCAAGACCTATTTTGGCAGTGCCTATGCCGAAATCCCCAACCGGGGCTTCGTACCGGAGACCACCGTTGGCTACAAGGAAACCGAGAAGCTGGCAACCAATACGGATAAAGCCGCGGAATACATGGCAGCCGCAGGCTACAGTGAGAAAAACGGGGACGGCTTCTATGTGAATGACAAGGGGGAGATCGCCGCCTTTACTCTGACGGTCAATGCCGCCAAGGAGGCCCATGTGGGCTATGCGGAGCTGGTAAAGACGCAGCTGGAGGCCTTCGGCATTCAGGTCAATCTGGAAACCCTGGACAAGGATGCTTACAATGCCAAGACCAGCAATAAGTTCTCCGAGAACAACATCACTATGGAAGCGGCTATTTACGGCTACACCGCCGCCGGTATGGGTATGGGCAACGGCCTTGGCTCCATCTATGTGGACGGCAATCATGCCGTGCAGGGCGGCTGCCAGGTGTTCGATGACGAATTTACCGGAATCCTGAGTGAAATGAAAGCGGCAAAGACGATTGAGGAATACTATGCGGGTACTGCCAAGCTTCAGGACTACTACGCTGCCCATATGCCCTTGATCGCGCTGTACTGGGACAACATGATGCTGGCCTATTCCGCCAAGCTGGACAATGTGACGGTGGATGCCGTCTTCGGCCTGAACAATGTCAATAACTGGTTCAGCGTCACTCAGAAATAAAGAAGAATGAAATAAGAATGTAGAACGGCAGGAGGCACACCGGTGAAAAAATATACAAAGAATCTCATATTGGCACTGGTGTGCTTTCTGATCGTTCTATGCCTGAACTTTTTCCTTCCCCGGCTTTTGCCGGGGAACCCCATCGCCTATCTCACCGGCTTTTCCGAGGAGGATATGACCCCTGCCCAGGTAATCTACTACCGACAGGCCCTCCATCTGGATGAGCCGGGATTTGTGCAGTTTGGGTATTACCTTCGCTCCCTGCTGGATGGTTCACTAGGCTACTCCTATAAGAAAGAAGCAGCGGTTTCTGCCCTGATCGCCCAGCGTTTGGGCTATACCCTGCAAATTACGCTGCCCGCCGTGCTTCTCAGCACGACCATTGGACTATTTTGGGGTCTGCGCAGCGGATATAAAAAGGGAAGCGTGGGGGACCAGGTATCCACCACATTTCAAATCGTTGTCAATACCATGCCCAGCTTCCTGATTGCGCTGCTGCTGATGATTTTTCTTTGCTTCCGGAAGCGGTGGTTTCCCTATACCGGGCTGAACAGCGGGGATGTATTTCCAGGAAGTGCGGCCTATTGGAAAGACAGGGTACACCATCTGATCCTGCCTGTGCTGACCCTGGTCATTGCCGCGACCCCGTCCCGGTATCTGCTGATGCGAAATACGGCAAGCCAGATCACAGACGCAAAGTACATCCTGTACGCCAAAGAGCGGGGCTTGTCGGACGGCACGATTCTATTTGGCTATATGCTCAAGAATATCGCACAGCCCTTTATTACAATGGTGGGGATGAGCGTCAGTACCTGCATCGGCGGCTCGATCGTCATTGAAAATATTTTCTCCATCGGCGGAATGGGCAGTCTGCTGTCCGAGGCGGTTTACACGCTGGATTATCCACTGATGCAGGGGATCCTGTTTGTAACCACCGGAATTATGACGCTGTCCATTGTGGTGACGGACATGATCTGCATTCTTATCGATCCCAGAGTACGGTTGGGAGGTGGGGCGGCATGAAAAAGCGGCATATTCCTCTGCTTGTCGGCTGCGTGATTCTGGCTGTATTTCTTTTGGCGGCACTATTCCCGTCGCTGCTCACTTCCTATGGACAGAAAGAAATGTTCGGTCGCTGGCTTCCTCCGTCCCCGGAGCATCTTTTGGGGACCAACGCACTGGGCTATGATATTTTTGCGGAGCTGGTATACGGAACCCGTCAGACGCTGCTTGTAGGGATTTCCAGCAGCATTCTGACCATGCTTCTGGGCAGCTTTATCGGTACAGGCGCAGCGGGAAAAGGGCCGGTTGGCCACATTCTGAACGGCTGCATCAATATCTTTGCGCTGCTGCCCAAGCTGGTGACGATGATCGTCCTGGCAACCTTTTTGGGCAGCTCCAGCAGAAATCTGATTCTGCTCATTGCCGCATTCAGCTGGGTCGGCACCGCCCGGGCCATCCGTGCCAAGGTCATCCATCTGAATACACAACCCTTTGTGGAGAACTGCGTGATTCAGGGCTACAGCCGGAGCCATATCGTTCTGCGTCATATACTCCCCAATCTGTATGACGTGCTGATTTCCCGGTTTTTATTAGGGGTAAACAGCTGCATCATGATGGAGTCAACGCTGAGCTTTTTGGGTTTTGGAGATCTGTATTATCCCACCTGGGGAACCATGATGAACTTTGCCTACAAACGGGGAGCCCTTCTGCGTCGGGCGTATGGATATTTGCTTTCCCCGGGCATCTGCATTATGCTATTATCCCTATCCTTTTATTTTATCAGCCTGTACTTTGAAAGCCGACAGGCATCCATTCGAAATCCATAGGAGGCTGCAATGCAATATCCCTTTGATCCCATTCACGCCAATATTGAAAGTCAGGTGTTCGGGCTGCCAACAGGAATTCCTGATTCTGATGCCGTCCGTCAGGCACGGCAAGAGGTATCATCTTCGGAAGACTTTGCAGCACTCGGTCAAGCCCTTTCCCGGCAGCTTCGCTACCGGGAGGCCATCGAAGCCTATACGGCAGGACTGAACCTAGAGCCGGAGAATTTGTCCATTCTCCGGCTGCGGGCGGGACGCTATCTTACAACGCTTCAGCCAGAACTGGCAATCCGGGATTTTGAGGTGTGCCTGTCCCTGGGAGCAGAGAGGCTGGACTGCCTGTATCGCATGGGCCTTGCCCACTACTATGCCGGACGGTATTCGGAAGCGGCAGAATGCTTTGAAGCGTGCAGTCCCCTGTGTGACGATGAAATGGGTATTGCGGTGATTTACTGGCATACCCTTAGCAGCACCCGCGCAGAAAAAGACTGCTCCTTGCTGCGGAAGTATCACACCGGCATGGCGGTGGGACACCACACCGCCTATGAGATGGCCATGGGCATATGGGGAAAAGCCGAAGATCCGCAAGCCGTGCTCCACCGGCTGGAGCGGGAACCAGATGATTTAGAATACGGCATAACCATGTATGGACTATGCTGGCATCCCGATTGCAGCTCCCGGGAGTCGCTGCTGAAAAGAATCCTTCACCGAAACGGCTTCTGGCCCAGCTTCGCCTATCTGGCCGCATGGAATGATACCCATCCAAGCAACGCAAACTAGGAGGGAACGAATGTATACACTGGAAGAATGCGAAAAATTATGGGATGAGGCCGGAAAGCACGGCGCTGCACCGGACCGGATGGCATGGACAAGGCGCTGGTTTCCCTATTACAGTTATCTGGCCAGTACCATGAAGAATGTGCCCTATTCTCTGCCGGAACAACCAAGCTCCTTTGTGGACTTTATGCGCAGAGAGAACATTTTGCGGGATACGGATACGCTGCTGGACATCGGCGCGGGGATGGGCGGCTTTTCTCTGGAGGCTTCCCGATACTGCCGGAGCGTTGCGGCGCTGGAGCCCAATGGCGACTGCCTGGGGCTGCTGCGGCAGCGGGCAGAGCTGTGCGGCGTGGAGAACGTAACGCCCTTGGAGGGCTTCTGGGAGACGTACAGCCCGGAGGAAGCCTTTGACGTCACCTTCAGTGCCATGTGCCCTGCCATCTGCAATGTGGAGGAGCTGCAAAAAATGGAGACCATGACGAAGCGTACCTGCTGCCTGGTGGCCGTGACCCGGGGTTCCTATGAAAAGCACCGCAAAGCCATGATGCAGGAGCTGGGCATTCGCCCCCAGGGCGGTATGACAACGGAAGCCATCCATTATATAAACGCCCTGTACCTGCTGGGCCGCCAGGTAAATATCCACTGTATAACGACCCAGGCCTCTTATCAGGTGCCGGAGAATAGAATCTTGGAGCAATACCCCATTTATTTCCAAATCTTTGGCATCCCGGAAGAGAAGTCCGTCAGATTTTTGAAGGACTATCTGAACCGCAATGCCGTGGACGGCTTCCTGGAGGATGAGGTGCTGCTGAATCAGGCTCTGATCTACTGGGCCGTTCCCGAAAAGAAATGACCATCGCAAGTTGTAAAGAACGAATAAGCAGCCGTACTTGGGCGAGTACGGCTGCTTTTTCATTAGGAAGGAAATAAAGGACATCTGTTACGGGTCTTATTATATCGGAACGCAAGGAAAAACGGAAGCCCCCATGGGGGATATGATTTTTGAGAGAATGCGTGCCTTGCCGGGGGATAGATGACTGCATTTCGTGAAATGCAACAAATATTCTAAAAAGCAGGCCAAATTGCAGGGCCAATTTCCCGGCTGAGACAGAAAATTTTTGTACATATTCCACAAATAAACCCTACCTAGGGGATATTTGCCGCGGAAAATTGCATCCCCCGCCGGGGGTTGCGGGAAGGAAGGTATCGTCCTATAATGCCAAATATAGGAACGCGGAAATGGGTTCCGAAGATGAAAGGAGAAATGATCTATGGCGTGTTTTCTGGTTCCCGCGGCGGAGGCAGTTGTTACCTCTGTGGCAACAAAGGTTATGAAAAAGGATGAAAAGGCTTCTGAGGTAAAAATCTCCTGGGCACACAAGCTGGGCACTCTGAGCAAGATGCTGTGGGGCGGCTGCGTCCTGCTGTGCTACGAGCACCTCTGGCACGGAGAGGTGGTACCGTTCTTCCCCTTCCTGACGGCAATGAACGATCCCGCAGACACCCAGGTGATGCTGCACGAGATGGCCACTGTGGGCAGCTCCATGGCGGTATTCCTGACCGTTGTGTGGGCCGTTGGCTGTGTTGCTGCGGAGAAGATTTTAAGCCGTCCTGCTATCCAGCAGGCGCATATCTAAGAGACAAGGAGGAACCGACATGACGCTTCTTACCTGCTTGTTTGCCGCAATCGCCGTTACGATTTTGTGGTACAAAGGTGTCCCCGAAAACAAGATGAAGCTCCATGTGCCCTGCTACCTGTTCTGGGGTGCTTCTCTGATGTGGTTCATCGATGCCTGCTTTGAATATGCTGAGTTGGGTGCGGAATATTTTACCCCCGCCGCGGAGGATATGCTCAATGATTTCTATTTGGGCCTGTCCGTTGTCGCACTGGGCCTGGTTATCTGGCTGGTCTATCTGGTTGTGAAAGACCCGGAGGGAAAAATCAAGGCAGTTCTTACCAAGAAAAAGTAAACTTTCTTTCAGCGGCTCTTCGGGGCCGCTGAAACTGTATTTCCTGCAAAATACGCTTTTTAATCAATTCTATCCCCCATGGGGGCTTGTGGAAGGCAGGCATATATGATAGGATCTTCAAAACGGAGAGGGGAGGAAACGGCATGGCAGAATATACGGAACAGCATGACCACGCGTATTGTCACGCCCACGGTATTGCCCACACCCATGGCCATGTCCACGAGAACCAGAAGGCTGTTCTGAACCGGCTGTCCCGAGCCTTAGGCCATCTGGAAAAGGTAAAACGGATGGTGGAGGAAGGGCAGGATTGCTCGCAGGTATTGGTTCAGCTGGCGGCGGTCCGTTCCGCACTGGACAGCACAGGAAAGGTCATTCTCAAGGATCATCTGCGCCATTGTATCGTGGATGCAGTGGCTGCGGGGGATGTGGATGCCGTTGATACCCTTTGTGAAGCTGTTGATAAATTCATGAAATGATTTTTTGATCGGAGGATGCGTAATGATCGACCAGAACTTCAACCCATGGAAACACTTTGACAATTACCATGAGCAGATGTTTGACGACAAATCCAGCGATTTGCAGCAGTGGCCTATCAAACTGTGGAAGGTGCCGGTGGTGTCGCCCTACTTTCATCATGCACATCTGCTGATTGCGGCAGACTGCACTGCTTTTTCCTGCCCTACCTTTCATGACAAGCTGTCGAAGGGCAAGGTAACTTTGATATGCTGCCCGGAGTCCGATTTCGATATTGCAACCCGTCTTGGAGATATTTTCTCCAACAACGAAATTGCCAGTGTCACCATTGTAAAGATGGAAAAGTCTTGCTGCGCAGACCTGGCCACCTTTGTGTTTCAGGCAGCCAGAATGAGCCGCCTGCCTGTTCCGATCCAGGTGACAAATCTGTTTGTGGAAGCGGAAGATATAACGGAGTGAGAACAGCTATGTGGGAAATTGGGGATATACTCTGATGCCCGCCTTTTCCTCCGCTTCGCTCGATAAGAAAACAAATAATCCGAACCCTTCTCTGACTGAGATAAGGTTCGGATTATTCTTCTTTGGTACGCCGGAAGGGACTCGATTACACTATGGTGCAAACTCCGTCAAGCCGGAGTTTGGGGCTTGATACAATAATCATTCGAAAGACAGATTCCAATTTCATCCACATCCCTTGCGGGATGCGTCTGAAATTGGAGGGACTCTCC
>USQL01000062.1 GCA_900556935.1 uncultured Eubacteriales bacterium
GTCCGGGAGCAGTTCGATGAACTGATCCCCCTGGGCATCGAATACGATGTGACCCCCGGTGTCAGCGCCTTCTGCGGGGCTGCCGCTTCCTTGAAGCAGGAGTTTACCCTGCCGGAGGTGAGCCAGACCGTCATCATCACCCGGCAGTCCGGCAAGACCCTGGTGCCGGAGAAGGAGAGCATCCGGTCCCTGGCCGCCCATCGGGCCACCATGTGCCTGTACCTGAGCACCCGGCTGACCAAGGAGCTCCAGCAGGAGCTTCTGGAGGGCGGGTACCCCGGGTCCACGCCGGTTGCCATTGTCTTCAAGGCCAGTTGGCCCGACGAGCGGATTTTCCACTGCACTGTGGACACCCTCCACAAGACGGTGACGGAAAACGACCTGACCCGGACCAGCCTGATTATTGTGGGGGACTGCATGGGGGAGAAGTACGCCAAGTCCTACCTGTATGATCCCAGCTACGACCGGCCCTTCCACGAGGCGGCCACCAAATGAAGCTGGCGGTGTTCGCCTTCACCCGCCGGGGCTGTGGGCTGGCCCAAGGGGCGAAAGAGATCCTGGATGCGGAGGAAGTGCGCCTGGTCACCATGGAAAAGTTCGGCGTTCCCGGCTTTGAGGCCTATCGGCCTCCCTTAAACCAATGTATGGAGCCCTATTTCCGCTGGGCGGATGCCATCTTGTTCATTGGCAGCACCGGCATGGCCGTTCGGGCCATTGCGCCCTGGGTGCGGGACAAAAAGACGGACCCGGCGGTGCTGGTGATGGATGAGGGCGGCACCTTCGTCATTTCCCTGCTCTCCGGCCACATCGGCGGTGCCAACGCCATGACAAGGCGTCTGGCGGAGAAAATGGGGGCCAGACCCGTCATTACAACGGCCACAGATGTGGAGGGGAAATTCTCCGCGGATACCTGGGCCACAGAGCAGGGCTGCCATATTTCGGACATGGAGCTATGCAAGGAGATTTCCGCTGCCATCCTGGAGCATCCGGTTCCCATCTGCGGGGAGTGCCTTCTTTTTCCACAGCTGCCTCCGGGCCTTGTGGAAAAAGAAGAGGGGAAGCTCGGCATCTATGTGGGCATCCACAACCGGAAGCCCTTTGAAAAGACGCTGATCCTGACGCCCAGAGTGCTGACCCTAGGCCTGGGCTGCCGGAGAGGCACCCCGAAAGAAGCCATTGAAGAGGCGGTCCGGGCGGTATTCCGGGAACATGACCTGAGAACCGAAGCCATCGCCCAGGTGGCATCCATAGATTTGAAAGCCAACGAGCAGGGGTTGCTGGACTACTGCGCAGAGCTTGGGATCCCTGTTGAATTTTTTACGGCGGAGGAATTGAAGGCCGTCCCCGGGGACTTTTCCCCCTCTGCCTTTGTCCAGTCTGTTACCGGAGTGGACAATGTGTGCGAGCGGGCTGCCGCACTGGCCGGGGGGACCCTCATCGTCCACAAAACCGCCCATAACGGCGTTACCGTGGCTGTGGCGGAAAAAAGAGGAGAAACAATACTATGAAATTATATGTTGTGGGCATTGGCCCTGGAAATATGGAAAACATGACCATGAAAGCCCATCGGGCCCTGGAAGACTGCCAGGTGATCGTAGGCTACCCTGTCTATGTGGACCTGGTAAAGGACAGCTACCCCGGCAAGGAGTTGCTGTCCACCCCCATGACTCAGGAGGCGGACCGGTGCCGCATGGCCATTGAGGAGGCCCGGAAGGGGAAGACCGTAGCCATGGTCTGCTCCGGTGACAGCGGCATCTACGGCATGGCCTCCCTGGTCTATGAGCTGCTGGGAGAGGACAAGGACGTGGAAGTAGAGGTGGTCCCCGGTCTCACGGCAGCTTGCAGCGGCGGCGCGGTGCTGGGAGCGCCCCTGACTCACGACTTTGCCGTCATCAGCCTTTCCGACCGGTTGACTCCCTGGGAAAAGATCGAAAGAAGACTGGACTACGCCGCCCAGGCGGACCTGTCTATTGTTATCTACAATCCCAGAAGTCACGGTAGACCCGATAACCTGAAAAAGGCCTGCGATATCCTCCTGAAGACACTGCCGGAAAATCGGCCCTGCGGCGTGGTCCGCAATATCGGAAGAGAGGGCCAGCAGAAGTTTTTGCTGACGCTGAAGGAACTGCGGGATTTTGAAGCGGATATGTTCTGCACCGTATTTGTGGGCAACGCCCAGACGAAAATCATTGGGGAGAATCTGGTGACTCCCAGAGGATACCGGGATGTATAAGCTTTGCGTTTTTGCCGGAACCTCCGAGGGGCGGCAGCTGGTGAAGTGGCTGGCCTCTTTTGAGGGCCTTTCCGTTACCGCCTGCGCCGCCACGGAGTACGGAGGAGAGCTGCTGGAAGAGATCCCAGGGGTCATAGTCTCCGCCAAACGGCTGGATGAAGGGCAGATGGAAGCCTTCTTCCGGGAAGAAAGCTTCCACTGGGTGATAGATGCCACCCACCCCTACGCCCCCATTGTTACAGAGAATATCCGTGCCGCCTGTACTGCTGCCGGGACCCGATATCTGCGCCTTCTGCGGGATGGGGGACTGCCGGAGGACTGCGTCTGTGTGGACTCCACTGCAGAGGCAGTCCGGTGGCTTTCCCATCGGGAGGAAAGGGTGCTGCTGACTGTGGGCAGCAAGGAACTGGCGGCCTACAAAGGACTGCCGGGCTTTTCGGAGCGGTACTATGCCAGGGTATTGCCGGTGACGGACAGCATCGAATTGTGCAAACAGGCCGGAGTGCCTACGGCCCACGTGATTGCCATGCAGGGGCCCTTTACAAAAGAGCTGAACGAGGCCATCCTCCACGCCACGGGAGCCGGGATCCTGGTGACCAAGCAGACCGGCACCAAGGGAGGCTTCTGGGAGAAGGTGGAGGCGGCAAGAGCGGCCGGTGCCCAGCTGCTGGTGATTGGCCGGCCGGACCATGTGGCGGGGCTGTCTTTTCAGGAGACGGCAGCCTTTTTGTGCAAGGAACTGGGGCTGACCGCCAAAAAGCAGGTGACCGTTGTGGGTATCGGCCCGGGAGACCGGGAGCACCGGACTCTGGCAGCGGAAAAAGCCATTGCCCAGGCGGACTGCCTCATTGGGGCAAAGCGAATGCTGGAGGCGGTGGCAGCTCCGGGCCAGACCCGGGAGGAACAGATCGCCCCGGAAAAGATTGTGGAGGCCATTGCCGCTCACCCGGAGTGCAGCCGGTTTGCCGTGGTCATGGCAGGAGACATCGGCTTCTACAGCGGTACAAAAAAGCTGCTGCCCTTGCTGTCTGGCTGTGATGTGACCTTAGAGCCGGGCATTTCCAGCCTGGTGACCCTCTGTGCAAAACTGGGAACCTCCTATGAGGATGTGACCCCCGTGAGTCTTCATGGAAGGGACGGGGACATTGCCCGGGAGCTTCGCCGTCATAAGCGGATCTTTGCTTTGGTTGGGGGAGAGAAGGGCATGGAGAACCTGTGCCGGACCCTGGTTGATGCCGGACTGGCGGAGGCCAAGGTCAGCGTAGGCGAGGCCCTGGGCTATCCCCAGGAGAAGATCACTGTGGGCACCGCCCAGGCTCTTTCGGAACAAACATTCCATAAACTCAGTGTGGCCCTGATCGAATGGGCGGGAGAAACCGTGGTCACCCAGGGGCTTCCCGACGAGACCTTTCAGCGGGGCAGCCACGAGAACGGCACCCCGGTGCCCATGACCAAGCGGGAGATCCGGGCGGCGGCTCTGGCCCATCTGGAGCTTACCGCCGATGCTGTCTGCTGGGATATTGGGGCGGGTACCGGCAGCGTGGCGATTGAAATGGCCCTTCAGGCCTATGAGGGCCAGGTGTACGCCATAGAAAAAAAGCCGGAGGCCTTGGCTCTCCTGGCGGAAAACACCGCCCGGCTCCATGTGACCAACCTGACAGCGGTGGAGGGCCTGGCTCCGGCGGCCTGTGAGAATCTGCCTGCCCCCACCCATGTGTTCATTGGCGGCAGTTCCGGCCAGATGGAGGCCCTGCTGACCCTGATCTGGGAGAAGAATCCCAAGGCCAGGATCGTGGCAACGGCGGTAGCCCTGGAGACTTTGGGGGAGCTGGCCCGCTGCGCCAAGGGCTATGGCGGCGAGGGTGTGTGCATCACCGCTGCCAACACAAGGGCGGCAGGACCCTACACGCTGATGCAGGGCCAGAATCCCGTCTATCTATTCACCTTCCCAGGGAGGGACAGCCATGAAGCATGAGCTTTTCTGCGCCATGCTGCTGGGATTTCTCCTGGACTGCCTGCTGGGAGATCCTCGGACCATTCCCCACCCGGTGGTGTGCATGGGTAAATTGATTTCCTGGCTGGAAAAGGCTTTCCGGGCTCTGTTCCCCAAAACAAGGCTGGGAGAGAACCTGGCCGGAGGCTGCATCTGGCTTGTGACTGTGGCCGTGAGCTTTCTGATTCCCTGGGGACTTTTGAAGCTGGCGGGGATGGTCAGTCCCTGGCTGCGGCTTCTGCTTCAGGCGATTTTCTGCTGGCAGGTGCTGGCGGCCAAGAGCCTTCGGCAGGAGAGTATGAAGGTCTATGAGGCGCTGAAAACCGGCACCATCGAGGATGCCCGCTACGCCGTCTCCATGATCGTAGGCCGGGATACCCAGGCCCTGGATGCGGATGCCGTCACCCGGGCAGCGGTGGAGACTGTGGCGGAGAACTGTTCGGACGGTGTGATCGCCCCCGTGCTCTATTTCGCCCTGGGCGGCGGCCCGCTGGCCTTTGCCTACAAGGCGGTGAACACCATGGACTCCATGCTGGGCTATGTGGAGCCGCCCTATCAAAATGTGGGCCTTGTCCCGGCCAGAATGGACGATGTGTGCAATTATCTCCCGGCCCGGATCAGCGGCATCATGATGCTTCTGGCCGGTGGACTTCTGGGGCTGAATTTCCGCAACGGCTGGAAGATCTTCCTACGGGACCGGTATAACCATGCCAGTCCAAACTCCGCCCAGACGGAGTCCGTCTGCGCCGGGCTCCTGGGCTTACGGCTGGCGGGGGATGCCTGGTACCACGGTGTCCTGCACAAAAAGAAATACATTGGGGATGCCCTGCGGCCCATTACGCCGGAGGACATCCCCCTGAGTGATCGGCTTATGTACGCCACGGCGGTGCTGACGCTGGCTATCTGCCTGATTCTGCTTTTGAGGTAATGCAATGCTCTATTCCACCCCAAATCCCCATGGTGGGGACCTTTATTCCCAAAAAATTTGCCTGGATTTTTCCGCAAACATCAATCCCTACGGCACTCCGGAGGCGGTGAAGCAGGCGGTAATAGACAGCGTTTCCGACCTGCGCCACTATCCGGACCCCTATTGCCGGGAGCTGGTGACAGCCATCAGTGAATTTGAAGGGGTCGGCAAGGAAAAAGTCCTTTGCGGTAACGGGGCGGCGGAGCTCATTTTCTCCTTCTGCAGAAGCCTGGGCCCGAAAAAGGCCCTGATCCTGGACCCCTGCTTCAGCGAGTACGAAACGGCCCTTCGTGCCTCTCAGTGCGAAGTGGCTCACTTTGCACTGAAAAAAGAGACGGATTTTCAGCTGAAACGGGATTTTCTTCCTTTTTTGGAAGGCTTTGATGGGGATGCCCTGATGCTTTGCAACCCCAACAATCCAACGGGCCAGATCATTTCCCGGGAAATGCTGGAGGAAATTCTGACCATCTGTGAACGCAGGAAGATGTTTTTGTTCATCGACGAATGCTTCCTGGACCTGACGGATGGAGGGGACTGCCTCACCATGAAGCCCTATTTGCAGACCCATCAGAATCTGTTCCTCCTAAAAGCCTTTACGAAGAGCTACGGCATGGCGGGGCTGCGGCTGGGCTATTGCCTTTGCGGGAATGCCTCTTTGCTCCGGACCATGGGACAGACCGTCCAGCCCTGGAATGTGTCCGTCCCCGCCCAAAAGGCCGGGGTGGCGGCGTTGAAACAGACCGCCTTTTTGGAAAAGGCGAAACAAACCATCCGGGAGCAGCGGACGGCGCTGACCGGAGGGCTTCGGGAACTGGGGCTGAGGGTCATTGGTTCCCACACGAATTATATTCTATTTTATTCTGACCGGGAGCTCCGGGAGCCTTTGCTGGAAAAAGGCATCCAGATCCGCTCTTGCGCCAATTACCCCGGCCTGGAAGCAGGCTGGTACCGCATCGCCGTAAAGCTGCCCCGGGAAAACGAGACCCTGCTGGCGGCTTTGAAAGAAATTTTGAGGTGATACCATGGCAATGAACATTATGATTCAGGGCACCATGTCCAACGCCGGCAAGAGCCTTTTGGCGGCGGGTCTGTGCCGGATATTCAAACAGGACGGCTACCGGGTAGCCCCCTTTAAGAGCCAGAATATGGCCCTGAATTCCTTCATCACCGAGGCTGGAGGCGAAATGGGACGGGCCCAGGTGGTCCAGGCCGAGGCGGCCGGGGTGAAGCCCGATGTGCGGATGAACCCCATCCTCTTAAAGCCCACCACGGATGTGGGCAGCCAGGTCATCGTAAACGGCCAGGCCATGGGGAATATGCGCGCTATGGAATACTACCGCCGGAAGCGGGAGTTCGTCCCTCAGATATTGGAAAGCTACCACTCCTTGGCCGCCGAAAACGACATCATCGTCATCGAGGGAGCCGGAAGCCCGGCGGAGATCAACCTGAAGCAGGAAGACATTGTCAACATGGGTCTGGCCCAGCTGGTGGATGCGCCCGTGCTGCTGGTAGGCGACATTGACCGGGGGGGCGTTTTTGCCCAGCTCTACGGCACGGTGGCCCTGCTGGAGGAGCAGGAGCGGGCCCGGATCAAGGGCACTGTGGTGAACAAATTCCGGGGAGACCGGGCCATTTTGCAGCCCGGTATTGAAATCCTGGAAAAGCTCTGCGGGGTCCCCGTGGCGGGAGTGGTGCCCTATATGCACCTGGATATCGATGATGAGGACAGCCTGTCCACCCGGTTCGACCGGGGGACCCCACGGAAGGATATCGACATTGCCGTGGTGAAGCTGCCGCGAATCTCCAACTTTACGGATCTGGCTCCCTTGGAGCGGATCCCCAATGTGTCCCTGCGCTACATCGAAAAGCCGGAAAACCTGATGGAGCCGGATATGATCGTCCTCCCCGGCACCAAGAGCACCATTGCCGATCTGCAATGGCTCCGGCAAAACGGCCTGGAGGCGGCGATCCTGCACGCCCAGGACCGGGGCAGTATCGTCTTCGGCATCTGCGGCGGCTACCAGATGCTGGGAGAGCGGATTTCCGACCCGGACCTGGTAGAAGCCGCCGGAGTTACCTCTATCCGTGGCCTGGGCCTGCTGCCCATGGAGACGGTGTTTCACGGGGAGAAGGTCCAGCGCCAGACCGAGGGCAGCTTTGGTCTGGTTCCGGGTCCATTGAGCAGCCTCTCCGGCCTCAGATACCGGGGCTACGAGATCCATATGGGCAGAAGCGAAGCTCCCCTGCCTCCCATCACGGCGGGAAACAATGTCTACGGCACCTATATCCACGGTGTTTTCGATGAGGCGGGCATTGCCCAGGCGATTGTCGCGGATCTCTGCCGCCGGAAGGGCCTGGACCCGTCGGAAGCCCAGACCTTCGACCCGGAGGCCTACAAACAGCGGCAGTACGACAAGCTGGCAAAGGGGGTCCGAGAGGGGCTCGATATGGAGTTTGTGTACAAGGTATTAGAGCGAAAAGTGTAAAAACAGTAAAAGCTGTCATTGCGAGACAGTGCGCACACTGTCGTGGCAATCTCCCGGATGAATGGGAAAACCTGAATCTTTAGACGAAAATGTCCGAAGACTTTGGGGATTGCCACACCAGTCTGCGGACTGGTTCGCAATGACAGCATTATTTTAGCTTTTTTGCGTTAAAACTCCGGAATAAATCCCTTATCCGCCGCTTCCTTCTCCTGGGTGAATCCCTCCAAGTCGTTCAGAAACATCCAGCTGAGGACCGCGTCGTATTCCTCGTCCGTGATCCGCCGGTCCAGAGGCGGCTGCTGGACCCCTACGGGGGTATATTGCCGCATGAGACTTACCAGAACCTCCCCGGGCCGGAAGGTTTCACCGATCCAGTCCAGGACCTTCAAAGAGTTCTCTACCTGGCCGGGAAGGATCAGGTGGCGGATGATGGTGCCCCGGATCACTCTGTCCCCCTGCCAGAGGACGGGGCCGGTCTGCCGGACCATTTCCCGGATGGCGGCCTTGGCAACCTCCGGGTAGTCCCCTGCCCGGGATAGTTGGGCCGCCAGGATGGAAGAGGCATATTTCATGTCCGGCAGGTAGATATCCACCAGCCCTTCCAGCTCCTTCAGCGTCTCCACCCGCTCATAGCCGCCGCAGTTATAAACCACCGGAACCGGAAGCTTTGGGCACAGGGCCGGAATCAGCGTGGGAAGAAACTGGGTAGGCGTCACGAGGTCGATGTTTTCCGCTCCTTGGCAGATGAGCGCTTCCATTGCCTGCCGCAGCTGGCCCGGATCCATAGGGGTTCCCACAGGGCCGGAGCTGATGGCCCCATTCTGGCAGTAGCGGCAACGCAGTGTGCAGCCGCCAAAGAAGACGGCTCCGCTGCCCCCCGCCCCTGCCAGGGCGGGCTCTTCCCATTTGTGGATCATGGTTTTGGCCACCAACGCGGTATCCGGGCAGCGGCATACCCCTTTTTGTCCCTGGGTCCGGTCCACGCCGCACATCCGGGGGCAGAGGGTGCAATTGCTGTAGTCCATAATATGACTCCTTTGCTTTTCTACCGGGTATTCTAGCATTTTTTCGAAAAACACGCAAGAGGCGCTTTACCCCGGTGCCGAATTATGTTATCATACAAAGAAAACGGAACCAAATGCGAAGGAGAAACCCAATGCTGCTGAAAAATCAAGTTTACGAGGCGGAAATCACGGACTATACCACGGAAGGACAGGGAATTGCCCACATTGAAGGGTGTGCTGTGTTCATCCCCAATGCCATCGCCGGGGAGAAGGTCCTGGTGCGTATCGAGAAAGCCCGGAAGACCTGGGCGGCGGGGAAAATCACCCAGATCCTGGAAAAATCCCCCCACCGGGTGAACCGGGAGTGCCCTGTGGCGAAGAAATGCGGCGGCTGTGACTTCTGGCATATGGACTACGAAGAGGAATGCCGACTGAAGGCCCAACGGGTCAAAGACTGCTTGAATCGCATCGGCGGAGAATCCATCGATGAGATGCCCATCCTGGCGGCCCCTACCTGCCTGGGCTACCGGAACAAGGCCCAGTATCCTGTAGCCAGCGAAAAAGGCCGGGCCTATGCCGGATTCTTCCAGGCGGGGACCCATCAGGTGGTGGAAAATGACCGCTGCCGGATCCTGCCGGAGGAGACGGACCGGGTCAAGGATATTGTTATGAGTTATGTAAACAAATATCAGGTTCCCGTATACGATGAGCTGACGGGACGAGGCCTCCTGCGGCATATCTATGTCCGCCGGGGGGCGGTGTCCGGCCAGATCCTGGTCTGCCTGGTGGTCAATGGCGACGGCCTGCCCAAAATCTCCACCCTGATCGACAGCCTGAAAGCGGTGCCGGGTTTTGCCACCCTGGTCCTCAGCGTCAATACCAAGAAGGGGAACGCCGTCCTGGGGGACAAATTCCTCACCCTCTATGGCCCTGGGTATATAGAAGATACCCTCTGCGGCCTGTCCTTCCGCCTGTCCCCCCGGTCCTTCTACCAGGTGAACCATCACCAGGCCCAGCGGCTCTACGAGTCTGCCATCTCTTTGGCAGAAATCGGCAAAGAGGACCTGGTGCTGGACCTCTACTGCGGCGTGGGCACCATCACCCTGGCTATGGCTACTGCCGCCGGAAAGGTCCTGGGCGTGGAGGTCATCCCCCAGGCCGTGGAGGACGCAAAGGACAACGCGGCCCGGAACCACATCGAGAACGCCGAATTCTTCTGCGCCGATGCCGGCACTGCCGCCCTGAAACTGGAAGCGGAGGGCATCCACCCGGATATCATTACCGTAGACCCGCCCAGAAAGGGCCTGAGCCTGGATGCCATTGAGGCCATTGCCAAGATGTCCCCCAAGCGTCTGGTCTATATCTCCTGCGACCCGGCAACCCTAGCGCGGGACGTGGCCTTGCTGAAAGAGCGGGGCTTTGAAGTAAAGAAGGCCCTGTGCGCGGATCTGTTCCCGAGGTGCAGCCATGTGGAGACGGTAGTTCTTTTGTCCCACAAAAAAGCCGACAGTTATATCCACATTGATGTGGAGTTTGGAGAGGGCGAGGGCAAGATTCCGGTAGATAGTATTGCTAAAAGAGCCGAAGCGTACAAGCCCAAAGAAAAAGTGACCTACAAAATGATTAAGGAGTACATAGAAGCGAAATACGGCTTCAAGGTACATACCGCATATATCGCAGAGGTAAAGCGAAATTTGGGATTGCCGATGTATGATGCTCCTAATGCGGTAGAAGAATTGAAACAGCCGAGGAAACATCCGACACCAGAAAAGGTAGAAGCAATCAAAGATGCACTTCGTTATTTTGCAGTGATATAAAACTTTACTTACAATCGAATATTTCTTACATAGCCGTTTATTCATTTATTTGAGTAAGCGGCTTTTTTCATCCCTATTTTTCGGAATAGGGATATTTTTTGTAGAAGGAGGAGGTTTATTTGAACACGCAAATCATCGCCATCGCCAACCAGAAAGGCGGCGTTGGCAAAACAACAACCTGTGCGAACTTGGGAATAGGTCTGGCACAGGCCGGAAAGAAAGTGCTTCTGATCGACGGGGACCCGCAAGGAAGCCTGACAATCAGCTTGGGAAATCCGCAACCAGACAAGCTGCCATTTACACTGTCGGATGCAATGGGCAAAATTCTGATGGATCAGCCTATACGCCCCGGAGAAGGTATTCTGCATCATGCAGAAGGCGTTGACCTGATGCCTGCGGATATTCAGCTTTCCGGTATGGAGGTTTCTTTGGTAAACGCCATGAGCCGTGAAACGATTTTACGGCAATATCTGGACACACTGAAGGGACAATATTCCCATATCCTGATTGACTGTCAGCCCTCGTTGGGGATGCTTACGGTCAATGCGCTGGCGGCTGCGAACAGGATCATAATTCCCGTTCAGGCAGAGTATCTGCCCGCCAAAGGGCTGGAACAGCTTCTATCTACGGTCAGTAAGGTGAAACGGCAGATCAATCCAAAGCTCCAGATTGACGGTATCCTGCTGACGATGGTGGATAACCGCACCAACTTTGCCAAAGAGATTGCTGCTTTGCTGCGGGACACCTATGGAAGTAAAATCAAAGTCTTTGGAACGGAAATCCCCCATTCTGTCCGGGCAAAGGAAATTAGCGCAGAGGGAAAAAGTATTTTCGCCCATGACCCTGGCGGCAAGGTGGCAGAGGGGTATCGAAATCTGACGAAGCCTGCAAATAAAAAGTCAAGCCCTCAAGCGGACTTGACAAAAGAAAATATCGCAGGCAGCAGGCAGAGAAAAGCACAACACCAAAAGGCCGCCGCGAATGCGCCGACCTGAAGATCCAGATTACAGTTGGTTATTTCGTGTGATGCAGGCCTGTGGAATCCATATCTACAGGCGGCAGATCCTCTAGCGAAGAGAAGTATGCCATCACCTTGCCGTAATAACGGCGCAGAAATTTATTGCCCGCAGCTGTCATGTAAACATAGTACGGCTTGCCCTCGGCGCGCTTCTTGTCCATGAACTGGAAAACCGGTTCGTCTGCCGGAGCACGCTGCAGATGTACTTTTATAATGTTGAACAGCGTTCTGCGCAGATATGGAGAGCCACGCTTGGTGGTTCTATTGCTGCGAGAGCAGTAATCGCCCGATTCGCTCGGTGCAGGGTCAATGCCTGCAAAGGCAACCAGCGACTGTTTGCGCTCAAAGCGGCGCACATCACCGATCTCCGCCATGAGCTGCGGTCCAAGAGATTCACCAACACCGTACATTTCCATGACGACAGAATATTCCGGAAGTTGAGATGCCAACTTGTTCATCTCGCTGCGATACGTTTCAGCACTGCGAGAGATTGCTGTGAGCTGATTTGCAGCTTCTTGAACGAGCGTTTTCGTGACAGATGTTTTCTGCACCAGCACAACGGCGGACTTTGCCAGAGCGTATACCTCGGCAGCTTTCTCCGTGCTGAACTGATAACGGTTTCGCTTGCACCACTTGCGGTAACGCTCGGTAAAAGCGTTCAAACTGCCGCTGCAAACGCAATCAGTATGCCAGAAATCATGTGTAAAATCCACCCACTTCTGGGTGCCGTCACTGCGTACAGGACTGTCAAACAGCTTGCGGATACCGGGAAAAGACTGTTCCTGGAGTGCGATAAGGTTGTTTGCGGTAGCGGTTTTCTGCTTGATTGCCAGCTGAAACTGACGGTTCATAGTTTTCAAATCGTATCGAATCGTATCCATAGGAGTATAATCACGCAATTCGCTCCAATTGTCAAGAGCATATTTGGCGATCTTCATCGCATCTGCCTTGTCTGTCTTGACCTTGCGGAGAGAGTTGTTGCCGTACTCCTTGATGAGCAAAGGATTGACCGCTGAAACGTAAATCCCGGCCTCGTGGAGAACCTTGGCGATGCCCTCGTAGTAACGTCCGGTGTGCTCCATGACTACTCGTGTTTCGCCCGCAATGGATTTGAGCTGTTTTGCCAGAGCAGCCAGCTCCTCGGCGCTGTGGCGCACATCGAATGGCAGTTTTACCACCTCGCCAAAAGGACGAAGTACGGCCACGGTACTCTTGCTGCTGGAAACGTCAATGCCTGCTGCGTTCATGTTCATCACTCCTGAAAAAATTTGCAATGGACAGAGCCATCTTTACCCATTGCCGATTCTATCTGTTTGGTGACACGAACACGCGGTTCTACCTGCACAAATCGAATGCTGCGAACAGGAGGATGGCTGACTGACTTCGCAACGGGCACGAAGCCCTTGGAGGCTAGGGTCAGACCATTACCTTCCTATTCTAACAGCTTAAGCAACGAGATGTCTCGGCTCGTAGCTGGCTGCCACTTTTCCGAGGCAAATATATTGTAACAGGAGGTGTTGAAACTTGAAAAGCAGCGCGAAAAAAGTAGAGCTGGCATCGGTAGATGATCTGTTTTCTACGGAGGAGAGCCGTGCCGATGCTCAGAGAGAAAAAGTAGTAGAAATCCCGCTGTCGGAACTGCACCCGTTCAAAGGGCATCCATTCAAAGTCAAGGATGACGAAGCCATGATGGAGACCGCAGACAGTATCAAGCAGTATGGCGTTCTGGTTCCGGCGATTGCTCGACCGGACCCGG
>USQL01000063.1 GCA_900556935.1 uncultured Eubacteriales bacterium
ACCAGGGCTTCATTGACTACTGCCTGCCCCTCATCCAGGGCGAGACCGACATGGTTAAGGAAGACGGCCTGCCCCGGTTCGTACACCTGAAGCGTGTTTTCGCCAAGTAATTTTTTCGGCGCACCGCCACAAAAGCGGTGCGCCGTTTTCAATGTGTTTGATTCCCTCCATAGAAAAGCAGATTCGTTGGCAAGGTGTTCCAGAAAGTGAACAAACGAAGCTCCATCTGTCTTTTATCCCGCAAAACAAAAGCGCCCGGAAAATCCGGGCGCTTTGCCTTTGTGCTTATTCTCCGTTGAAGGAACGGACGGTCTCGCTGACCTTGGAGGCCAGGAACTCCGCCAGAACCTCCGGATTCTGAATCATGCCGCCCATAAACCAAGAGCGAATCAGCTCCACCACGCCGCAGACGCAGAAGGTGCTGCGGTTATTGTAGTCGTTCTGGGAGATATGGGGCTGATAGCGGGAATAGTTTGCCAGCGCCAGCGCAATAGCCTGATCCCGGATTTTATCGAAGATATCCTCCCGGAAACCGGCGGAAGAAAGCGCCATAAAGGTGTCCCGGTGCTCACAAAGATAGTTCAGCTGCTCCAGAATGCACTTCTGGCACTGGGCCGGGCTCTCCAGCTTTTCGTTCCACGCAACCCCAGCCAGAATCCTGCTTTCCAGCTCATTTTTCAGCTGGGTTGTGTTTTTGTAGTTCCGGTAGAAGGTAGAACGGTTGATACCGGCCTTCTCGCAAATCTGCGCAGGCGTAATATCCCCGAAAGCCTTCTCCTGAAGCAGCCCGACAAGAGCTGCCGATAATTTCTGTTTTGTTTTCCGAACGCGTGCATCCTCTGCCATATGACCGCTCCTCATTCCTTGTTTAGTCTTGCCGTATTATAGCATCATATTTCAAAAAAATCAACTATCTAACAATAAATTTTTATTATGAATTCCATACCCGATTTCGAATACGATGCGTTTTTGCCGATACCCCTTTTCTCCTTCCAAATGAATTTATCAAAAGCATTGCATCTTTCCGTCGAAGAAGTTATAATAAGCGCATAATAAACCTATAAAGGAAGCTTGCTATGGAAATCTACGCTTTAACCAACTGCGTCCTTCTGGACGGTACAGAGGCCATGCAGCCCCAAACCGGAAAGGCTATTCTGGTGCGGAACGGAAAAATCGAAAGCATTGTGCCCCAGGCGGAAATTCCCAAGGAATACCCGCTCCGGGACCTGGACGGACAATACGTACTTCCCGGCCTTATCAACCTGCACGTCCATCTGGCAGGCAGCGGAAAGCCCAAGAAAAAGCAGACGGACCCCGTAAAGGCCGTCAATCTGGTCACCGCCACAAGCCTGACCAAAAAGCTGGGAAAGGCAATGGTAGCCGGCTACGCCAAGGAGCAGCTGCTCTCCGGTGTTACCACTATCCGCACCGTGGGCGGCATTCTGGATTTTGATGCCCGGCTGCGGGATCGGATTAATACCGGCACCCAGGTGGGTCCCCGGATTCTGGCCGGAAACATGGCCATCTCCGTCCCCGGCGGCCACATGGCCGGTTCCCTTGCCTACGCGGTCACCTCCCCGGAGGAGGCGGTCCACTGCGTCAATGAAATTACCGCTACCCGGCCGGACCTTATCAAGCTCATGATTACCGGCGGCGTTCTGGACGCGGTGAAGAAGGGGGAACCCGGCGTTCTCAAGATGGACCCGGCCATTATCCGTGCCGCCTGTGACAGAGCCCATCAGCTGGGGCTGAAGGTCGCCGCCCACGTGGAGAGCCCGGAGGGTGTCCGTGCCGCCCTGGAAAACGGGGTGGACACCATCGAGCACGGGGCCATGCCGGACAAGGAGACCATCGAGCTGTTCCGGAAGACCAGGGCCAGCCTGGTCACCACCATCTCCCCCACCATCTCCTTTGCCCTGTTTGACCAGTCCGTCAGCCACGCCACGGATATGCAGAAGTACAACGGCAAAATTGTGATGGACGGCATCATCGGCTGCGCCAAGGCCTGTCTGGATGCGGGCATCCCCGTAGGTCTGGGCACCGACACCGCCTGTCCCTACGTCACCCAGTACGACACCTGGCGGGAGCTGCAGTATTTCCGCCGGTTCTGCGGAGTCAGCAACGGAACGGCCCTATACACCGCCACCTTGGGCAACGCCCGCATCGCCGGAATTGACAACGAAACCGGCTCCATCGCCCCGGGCAAGTCCGCGGACCTGATTGTCTGCCGGGAGAACCCCCTGAACAATCTCACCGCCCTGCGGCATCTGTCCCACGTCATCTTCCGGGGAAAATTCTATGCCCCCAAGGTGAAGCCCATCCGTCAGGTAGAGCAGGAGCTGGACAATTACTTATAATACGGCCCGATTGGAACCCATCGGCGGCACGGAAATTCCCCGTGCCGCCGATATTTTATCCGTGAATATTCTTCGCGTCTGTCAGCAGTTCCTCATACATGACAAGCTTTGCGTAGATCGGTACGTCCTGGCCGCCTACGCAGTCGATGGTCACGGTGCACAGGTCACCTCCGTAGCTGTAGTCCGCCGTGCCCCTGGCAAGGAGCGTCCCATCGTCGCTATAGAGCTCTGTGCAGTCCTCTACCGCCCAGATGCCCTGGCCGGAGCCATCGGAATTCATGAACACCCAGTGGTACGCCCCGGTTTCCGTCAGCTGCTCCTGGGCATAGCCGATGCAGGTATCCTCAGGGGTGTAGAATCCAAAGGTGGTACCCACAACCGAAGCCTGGCGGTTGGGCACCTGTTCGCTCTCCGCAAATTTGGCGTAAAACCGGTCCTTCCCCTGGATGCTCACCGTCCATTTCGTGCTGAGAAGACCCGATTCCTGAAGATAGCCGCAGCTGACACCGTCTACGGAGATATCCGTCGCCTGGTTTGCCTCCGAGAAATCACCGTTCATGCGGACAGCGCCCTGCCCGTTCAGTGCCTCCCAGCGCTCCTCCGGGGTGGCGGAAGCCTCCTTCCTTAGCTCACAGGACCGGCACCCAGATATTCCTCCAGGCACAGGCCTGTGTCCTTCATGTCCATGGAAACCTCCCTGCCCACATAGCGGAAATGCCAAGGCTCGTTGATAATGCCGGTAATCTCCCACTTTCCCTCGGGATAGCGCAGGATAAAGCCATATTCCCAGCAGTGCTCGGCCAGCCACTCGTTGGCCTCCTTGCCCACCAAATCGCAGGAAAGACCCAGCTGGTGCTCGCTGGTCCCGGGAAGGGCCACCGTCTCCAGAGCCTTGTTGTAGGCCTCCTCGTGGGTCATGCCGGTGTCCTCGTACTCCTGGGTCCGGGTTTCCAGAATGGTCACCTGCTCCTTGGTGGTCCGGTAGGAGCTGTTAAAGGTACAGGTGATGCCGGTTGCCCGGCAGTCCGCCAGCATCTGTTGCAGCGGCTCCAGGGCCACCCGCTGGATGCGGTGGTAATCCTCCACCACAACCACGTCCGTCTGATAGTATTTGGGAATCGGATTGTCCTTGTTTACAAGAATCACATGGATGCCCTTGGGGGAGAAATAATATACGTCCCCGTCCAGCTCCAGTCTTCCCACGGCGGCGCTGCCGTCCTCCCGGAGATAGTAGCGGTACTCCCCTTCCTCGTGCCAGCCGGTCTGCATCACACCGTCCTCAGACAGGAAGTAGCGCTTGTCCTCTACCTCCGTCCAGCCGGTCCGCATCAGACCCTGGTCATCGTAGTAATGCCTTCCGTCCTCTTCCTCTTCCCAGCCGGTGACCATGGTGCCGTCCTGGCGGAACAGCCTGAGACCGTCCTCCATCTGCTGCTTGCCGGTGCGGAGAACGCCATCGTCCCCCAGGTAGTAAACCCCGGTGTCCAGCGTCAGCCAGTCCGTGGCCATGGAGCCGTCTGTCAGGAAGTAATAGCGGTTTCCGTCCAGCTCCTGCCAGTCCGTAACCATGGGGCCGTCTTTGGAGAAGTAATAGGTCTTGCCGTCAATCATCTGCCAGCCGGTGCAGAGGCCGCCGGTGGTGGGCGCGAAATAATAGGTCTCGCCGTCAATCTGGGTAAAGCCCAGACGAAGCACCCCGTCGGTTCCAAAATAGCATCTGCCGATTTCCAGCTGCTGCCAGCCGGTACTCATTTGGTACTGGTCGTCAAAATGATAGATCTTGTCTTCCAGCGTCAGCCAGCCGGTGATTTTCTTCCCATGGAAATCCGCGTAGGAATAGATGCCGTTTTCCTCTATCCAGCCGCTGCGGTCCACATTGTTGTCATACCACAGCCATCCCGCGGTGCCCAGCAGCCCCAGGCCCAGGACAATCAGGAATACGCACAACAGGTTTTTCGTTCTCTTCTTCATCCGGCAGCCTTCCTCGTTCCCTTTTTCAGCTATTTTACCATGGTTTGGATTCAAACGCAACCAAAGGATATGGATTATTTCAGAAATTCTTCCGCGGTTCGGGTAATCTCGCGCTCCAGCCGTGCCGCGGATGCTTCATCCTCCGCACTGACGGAGACATAGATTTTGAGCTTAGGCTCCGTGCCGGAGGGGCGGACGACAATGGAGCAGTTGTCTGCCAGCAGGAATTTCAGCACATCGGATTTGGGAAGGCCCCCCAGCCCCAGGCTGTAGTCCAGAAGCTTTGTCACCTTTTTCCCGCCAAATTCGGTTATACCGCCCCGGAAGGAGGCCATGATATTCTGCATTCTCGTGAAGCCCGCGCTGCCCTCAAATTCAAAGCTGTGGAGGGTATTCAGGCAGTAGCCGTAGGTTCTGTACAGCTCCTCCAGCTTTTCCAAAAGGCTTACGCCCTGGGATGCGTAGAAGCTGAACATTTCACAGATCATATAGGCCCCGTCCACGCCGTCCTTATCCCGGACGTAGGTGCCCGTCAGATAGCCATAGCTCTCCTCAAAGCCGAAGACAAAGCTATCTTCCCTTCCCTGCCGCTCCAAAAGGCCAATCTGCTCGCCGATAAACTTAAAGCCCGTCAGTACATTGACGGTTTTCAGGCCGTAGTGCTCCGCAATCCGCTGAGCCATATCCATGGTAACGATGGTCTTGACCATCACCGGGTTCTCCGGCATCCTTCCGTGCTTTACCCGCTGGGCGCAGATATAGTCCAGCAGCAGCAGGCCCACCTGGTTTCCGGTGAGCAGCCGGTAAACCCCCGACTTGTCCTTTACCGCAATGCCCACCCGGTCACAGTCCGGGTCCGTGGCAAGCAAAAGGTCCGCGTTGTATCGTTTTGCGTATTCCATCCCCAAGGCCATGGCCTCCCGAATCTCCGGATTGGGATAGGGGCAGGTGGGGAAACGCCCGTCGGGCTGCTCCTGCTCCTTGACCACGGTGATGTTGGTATAGCCCATCTCCCCCAGGGTCCGGGTCACAGGCTTTAGGCCGCTGCCGTTTAGGGGACTGTAGACAATGGCCACATCCTTATTGACCGGTTCTCCAAACAGCACAGACTGCCCCTTGACCGCCTCTACGAAGGCCGTATAGACCTCCTGAGAAATCCAGGAAATCTCGCCATTTCCCAGACTCTTTTCAAAGTTGCCCCGGGAAACGTCATCAAAAATATCCAGCTTTTCAATTTCCCGCAGAATCTCTCCGGCGGCCTGGGTGGTAA
Organism: uncultured Eubacteriales bacterium; assembly: GCA_900556935.1. Lineage (GTDB taxonomy): Bacteria > Bacillota > Clostridia > Oscillospirales > Oscillospiraceae > Faecousia. Next base: position 5,599 of record USQL01000063.1, read on the forward strand.
TCTGGCATCCGTCAGGACCATAAACCTTGTAGCCGTTGTATTTGCTGGGATTGTGGGAGGCGGTAATCATCACACCCGCCGAGGCACCCAGATACCGGGTCGCGAAGGACACCGTGGGAACCGGCATCAGATTGGGCCAGATATGTACCTTTACCCCGTTGGCCGCGAACACCCCCGCCGCCGTTTGGGCAAAGCGCTCGCTTTTGATGCGGCTGTCAAAGCCAATGACCACCGAGGGGGCCTTGCCCTGCTTTTTCAGGAAATCGGCCAGGCCCTGGGAGGCCTTGGCGATGGTATATACATTGACGCGGTTGGTCCCCGCGCCGATGACACCCCGGAGTCCGCCGGTGCCAAAGGCCAGGTCCCGGTAAAAGGCATCCTCCACCCGGTCATTCTCCATGGCGCGCAGCTCCGGAATCAAATCCGGGTCCAGGGTGGCTTTTTCCAGCCAGCGTCTATATTCCTCTTGAATGTTCATAAAAACCATCCTTTCTCACCCACGAATATCCAGAAACTGCGCCTGACCGTGAAGCACCATGGTCTCGGAATCCGCCGGGACAAAAATACAGTCACCCTTGTAAAAGAGCAGGGTCTCCCTTCCAAAACGGATGCTCCCACAGCCGCCGATGCACAAAAGCACCCGGAAGGACAGGCTGTCGGCACGGTAGGTCACCTTTTGGCGGCGCTCGGTGTTTAAAAGCATCCGGAAAACTTCAAAGTATCTGCACCTGGTCAGCAACTCCGAGGCCACGCCCTGGCGGTATTTAAGCACCCGCATGGGCTGACGAGGGGCGGCGCTGCCGTGAAGATTGGCAACGGCTAGGGCCTTTTCCACATGCAGGGGGCGCTTGTTTCCGTGCCTGTCCGTCCGGTCGTAGTCATAGAGCCGGTAGGTCAGATTGGAGCTCTCCTGAATCTCGGCAACCAGCGCCCCGGCCCCCAGCGCATGGATGGTGCCTGGCTCCAAAAAGAACACATCGTCCTTTTTCACCGGCACCTGCTGCAGCTTCTCCGAAAGCGTTCCCGCCGCCAGCGCGGCACGGATTTCCTCGGGGGTACAGTCCTTTTTCAGGCCATAGACAAGCTTTGTGTCCTTCCCCGCATCCAGCACGTACCACATCTCGGTTTTCCCCAACTGGCCGTCCTCGTGCTCTTTGGCGTAGCCGTCGTCCGGGTGGACCTGGACGGACAGGTCCTTTTTGGCATCGATGAATTTGACCAGAATGGGTATTTGCCGCTCTCCCCTGTGCCGCTGGCCCAGATACTCCGGGTGGTCCCGGAGTATCTGCCGGAGGCTCTGCCCCTCCATCGGTCCGGAGGCGGCAAAGCTGGGGCCATCCGGGTGGGTGGAGCACTCCCAGGTCTCCGCCAGGGAAGACATTGGGATTCTTTTTTCAAAGGCATCGTTCAGCCGTCTTCCGCCCCATAAATAGTCTTTTCCCGTTGGTTTCAGTAAAAAAGGGCTGTTTCCCATACTCAATCGTCCAATTCGTATTTCTGCTTGTCGTCCACGCTGATTTCCTTTCCCAGCTGAACCTCAATGAGCTTCAGCTCCGTCTCGGCAAACACCGTATGGCGACATCCGGCGGCCATGGTAATCACGTCGCCCGCCTGCACCGTCTGAGCCATGCCGTCCACCACGGTTCTGCCCTTGCCGGAAATCACGGTCCAGACCTCGTCCCGGCGGCTATGGCTGTGGTAGTTCATGCTGTGGCCCGGGTTCAGGGTCACTTTGATCGTCATGGAGCTGTCGTCCACATCGATGACCCGGAAGGAACCCCAGCTCTTTTCCGCGAACATCACCCGCTGGTTCAGGGAGCTTACAAAGGGCTTAATGTAGCTGGACTGCTCCTTATCCGACACCAGGATGCCGTTGGGGCTGGCGGAGACCACCACATTCTGAAGGCCCATGCACAGAATCGGCACATCCAGCTCGTTCACCACATGGACGTTCCTGCAATTGTCATTGAACATAGCCTGTCCCACGGAATTGCTGTCCATGGCCTCGGTCAGAGTGTTCCAGGTGCCCAGGTCTTTCCAGGTGCCGGAAAAGCGCATGACCTCAATGTTCGGCTCGTGCTCCACGACGGCATAGTCAAAGCTGATTTTTTGCAGGGTATCGTACTTCCGGAACAGGTCCTCGTAGTCCTCGAAATCCAGCAGCTGGTGGGCCCGCTCCAGCACATAGCCCAAACGGAAGGCAAACACGCCGCCGTTCCAAAGGGCCCCTTTGGAAATATACTCCCGGGCAACCGCCTCCGTAGGCTTCTCCTTGAACATGGAGACCCGGCTTACCTGCTCTGTTCCGGTGGGGATGATATAGCCGTACTTTTCGCTGGGATAGGTGGGCTCGATGCCCATGAGCACCAGGTTGGCACCACTGACGAGAGCCCGGTCGTTTAGCTTTTTCAGGGCCTCAAAGTAGTCATTTTCCACATAGGGGTCCACCGGGCAGACCACCACAGGCTCATTCTCCCCAAGACCGCGCACATCCTTCAGGTAGGCCGCGGAAAGGGCGATGGCCGGGAAGGTATCCCGGCGGCAGGGCTCCACGCTGATGCCCACATCCTCCCCCAGCTGATTGTGAATGGCGGAAACCTGGGACTTGGCGGTGGCGATAGTGACGGTTGCCTGTGGGTCCGTCTCCAGAATCTGCCGATAGACCCGCTGGACCATGGATTCCAGTGTTCCGTCAGGTCTGTGGAAAATTTTGATAAACTGCTTGGAGCGGACATCGTTGGACAGTGGCCACAGCCGCTGGCCGGAGCCGCCGGACAGCAAGACAATATTCATTCTCTTAACTCCTTTTGATTGAAAAAATGGGAAAAAGGCCGGGCCAGGAACAGCTCGGCCTATGTATTTGTGTTATCGTTCCGCCCGCATGGGGTTGTGGAGGAAATCCTCGTAGGAAAGCCGCAGGCCCTCCTCCAATTCGGTCTTGTAGGTCCAGCCCAGGGCCGTCGCCTTGGAGACATCCAGAAGCTTTCTGGGGGTGCCGTTGGGCTTGCTGGGGTCCCAGCGGATTTCACCCCGATAGCCCACAACCTTCGCGACCAGCTCCGTCAGCTCCTTGATGGTCAGCTCCTTGCCAGTGCCCGCATTGACGGTCTCGTTACCGGAGTAGTGGTTCATCAGGAAGACGCAGAGATTTGCCAAGTCATCCACATACAAAAATTCCCGCAGGGGGCTTCCGTCGCCCCAACAGGTGACATAAGGGAGCCCCTGCTCCTTTGCCTCGTGGAACCGGCGGATGAGGGCAGGAACCACATGGCTGTGGGTGGGATGGTAATTGTCGTTGGGGCCGTAGAGATTCGTCGGCATCACGGAAATATAGTCCGTACCGTACTGCCGGTTGAGAAATTCACAATATTTCAGGCCGGAAATCTTCGCCAACGCATAGGCCTCGTTGGTTTTTTCCAGCTCGGAGGTCAGAAGACAGTTTTCCTTCATAGGCTGGGGAGCCATCCGGGGATAGATACAGGAGGAACCCAAAAACTCCAGCTTCTTGCAGCCGTTTTTCCAGGCGGCGTGAATGGCGTTCATCTCCAGAATCATATTGTCATACATAAAGTCCGCCAGGGCGTTCTGGTTGGCGACAATGCCGCCCACCTTGGCCGCCGCCAGGAAGACATACTCCGGCTTCTCCGCGGCAAAGAAGGCCTCCACCTGGTCCTGACGGGTCAGGTCCAGCTCCTTGTGGGTGCGGGTGACAATATTGGTATAGCCCTGACGGTTCAGCTCCCGGACAATGGCCGAGCCCACCATGCCCCGGTGACCCGCCACATAGATTTTCGCGTTTTTCTCCATCATTCCAGTTTTCCCTCTTCCTTATTCCTGCACGGCGCGCATCGCCTTTTCCCGTTTGGCAAGGGCCCGGTCGTGCTTGGCCATGATTTCCACCAGCTGGGCGTAGCCGGTCTTCTGGGGATTCCAGCCCAGCTTGGTTTTTGCCTTGGTGGGGTCACCCCACAGGTTATCCACATCCGTGGGCCGGAACCAGGCCTTGTTGACGGAAACCAGCAGCTTTCCAGTTTCGGCATCGTAGCCCCTCTCGTCAATGCCGGTGCCCTCCCAGCGGATGGTCATGCCGTTAGCGGCAAAGGCCCGCTCGGTAAAGTCCCGGACGGTATGCTGCTCGCCGGTGGCGATGACAAAATCCTCCGGCTCCTCCTGCTGCATCATCAGCCACATGCACTCCACATAGTCCTTGGCATAGCCCCAGTCTCGGAGGGAATCCATATTGCCCAGCTCCAGGTGGTCCTGTAGGCCCTCGGCAATCCGTCCGGCGGCAAGGGTGATTTTCCGGGTGACGAAGTTCTCCCCCCGGCGCTCGGACTCGTGGTTAAAGAGGATGCCGTTGACGGCAAACATACCGTAGGCCTCCCGGTATTCCTTGATCATCCAAAAGCCGTACTGCTTGGCAACGGCATAGGGGCTGTAGGGATGGAAGGGCGTGGTCTCCCGCTGGGGGACCTCCTCCACCTTGCCGAACAGCTCGGAGGTGGAAGCCTGGTAGATCTTGCACTGCTTCGTCAGGCCGCAGACCAGCACCGCCTCCAGAATCCGCAGCACCCCCAGGGCATCCACATCCCCGGAGTATTCCGGCACATCAAAGGAGACCTGAACATGGCTCTGAGCCGCCAGATTATAAATTTCATCCGGCCGCACCGTGCCGATGATGCGAATCAGGCTGGTGGAATCCGTCAAATCTCCGTCGTGCAGAGTAATCTTCGGGAGAATATGGTCAATCCGGGCGGTATTGGAAATGGAAGCCCGGCGGGTAATGCCGTGGACCTCATAGCCCTTCTCCAGAAGGAACTCCGCCAGGTAAGAGCCATCCTGGCCGGTGATGCCGGTAATCAACGCTTTTTTCATATCAGAAGCCTCTTTCGTTTTTTTGATGCTATTATATCACAGCTTTCGCCATTTGTCGCCCCCTAAAATAGGAAATTGAAAAGAAAAGGCAGGGGACGGCTTCTTCTTTTGCGCCGCTTTCCGCGTTTTATTTGTATTTGCTATTTTATATATCATTTCTGTGATAGAATTTCTATCTTTTTAAATTTTTTCTGGTTTTTGCGGCTTTCCTATTGCTTTCTATCTCGTATTGTGATAGAATTCCTGTATCAAAAGCAGCGCCTTTTTCAAATTCTTATCATGAAATGATATTATTTCTATCTTTTGAGAGAAAGGACTATTTCCAATGAAAAAGCTATCCTTTGCGCTTCTGGCCGAAACCGTAAAGAAAAAGCGGAAGGCCAAGAAGCTGACCCAGACCGAACTCTCGGAACGCACCGGCATCAACCGGTCCATGATTGGGCAGCTGGAGAATCTGAGCTTCAAGCCCTCCATTGAGCAGCTGGAGGCCCTGGCCCGGGCTTTGGACTTTGAGGTCACGGACCTGTATGTGGAGGAAAACGAGGACATTTCCCCGACCTTTCCGGACCATGCCTATAAAATTGCCGTAGCCGGTACCGGCTATGTGGGCCTGTCCATTGCCACGCTGCTGAGCCAGCACAACCATGTCACCGCCGTAGACATTCTTCCGGAAAAGGTGGCGCTCATCAACCGGCGGAAGTCTCCCATTCAAGACGAATACATTGAAAAATACTTAGCCGAAAAGGACCTGGACCTGATCGCCACCCTGGATGGAGAAAGCGCCTATCGGGACGCGGACTTTGTCATCATCGCCGCCCCCACCAACTACGACAGCAAGAAAAACTATTTTGACACCTCCGCCGTGGAAGCGGTCATTGAGCTGGTTCTGAAGGTCAATCCCAACGCCACTATGGTGATCAAATCCACCATTCCCGTGGGCTATACCGCCTCCATCCGGAAAAAGTACAACACAGGCAATATTCTGTTCAGCCCGGAGTTTCTGCGGGAGAGCAAAGCCCTGTACGACAATCTGTACCCCTCCCGGATTATTGTCTCCTGCGACGAAGGAAGCCGGAAACAGGCGGAGATTTTCGCGAGTCTTTTGCAGCAGGGTGCTATCAAGCGGAATATCCCCACCCTATTCATGGGCTTTACCGAGGCAGAGGCCGTAAAGCTCTTTGCCAATACCTATCTTGCCCTGCGGGTCAGCTATTTCAACGAGCTGGATACCTATGCCGAAACCAAGGGCCTCCATACCCGGGACATCATCGACGGCGTATGCCTGGACCCCCGGATTGGCAGCCACTATAATAATCCCTCCTTCGGCTACGGCGGCTACTGCCTGCCAAAGGACACCAAACAGCTGCTTGCCAACTTCCAGGACGTGCCCCAGAACATGATGACCGCCATCGTGGAGAGCAACCGTACCCGGAAGGACTTTATCGCGGACCAGGTTCTGGAAATCGCCGGCGGGTACGCGTCCAACGACAGCTGGAATCTGGACAAGGAGAAGGAAATCGTGGTCGGTGTCTACCGGCTGACCATGAAGGCCAATTCCGATAACTTCCGCCAGTCCGCCATCCAGGGCGTTATGAAGCGCATCAAGGCCAGAGGTGCCACCGTCATTATTTATGAGCCCACGCTGAAGGACGGCGAGACCTTCTTTGGAAGCAAGGTCATCAACAACCTGAAAAAATTCAAGGCGCAGTCCTGCTGCATCATCACCAACCGGTACGATTCCTGCCTGGATGACGTAAAGGACAAGGTCTTTACCCGGGATATCTTCAAGCGGGACTAAACGCAAACGAAAGCTGCCTGCGGCATCCGACGGGTGACATTGCCATTTTCTCCCCGTTAAAAAATTTTTTAAAAAAATGTTTGACAAAATGAGAAAAAGCCTATATAATACGTTAGCACGACTTTGAGAGGGGGGAAGATTATGCTGTTGGGGCTTTCCAAGATTATCGATTGTCCCGGCGCGTCCCTTCCCTTTTCCACCAGCGTGGATCTGAGTGATCTTTGTTACGGCATCAGCTATCCGGTTTCCGAACCGGTGCAGGCCCAGGGAACCGTCCGGAATACGGCGGGGGTATTGGTGATGCAGGGCTCCCTGCAAACCACCGTCCATGGCATCTGTGACCGCTGCGCCGGGGCCTTCGACCGGAAGGTCGAGTTTCCCATCGACGTGGTTCTGGTAACGGAGTTGAGCAACGAGGAAAACGAAGACGAGTGGGTATTCCCTCTGGAGGGAGACAGCGCCGATCTGGATGATATTGTACGGACGGTTTTTGTCCTGAATCTGGATTCCAAGCTGCTGTGCAAGGAGGACTGCAAGGGTCTTTGTCCGAAATGCGGCAAAAACCTGAACGATGGTCCCTGCAATTGCCAGAAGGAGCTCGATCCCCGATTTGCTGCTTTGAAGCAGCTTCTTGAGAAGTAAGTCCAATTATGCTGTGAAAAGCAGTTTGACCAAGGAGGTGTCACCATGGCTGTTCCTAAGTGTAAAGTGTC
>USQL01000064.1 GCA_900556935.1 uncultured Eubacteriales bacterium
CCATTCAAATGACAGTGTCCAGAAAACCGGGTATATAGGTCTCTTTCATACGCTAGCGCTCCGCGCTGCCCACGTTACCCTTGCGGATTTTTTCAAATCGGAACCGAATCCATTCACGGGTCAGGACTGGCTTTTTCAGTTCTTCTGTTGGGGCGTACCTGCCCCAAACCCTGCTAAAAGTGCGTGCGACAAACTGAAATTTATAAGCTTACATATTTTCTATAATTGTATATAGCACAAAAGGCAGGATACCGCCGCCATGGTGATACCCTGCCTTTGTTCGTTCATGTTTACCGTTCCGAGTAATCCTTCCTCAAAACCTCTGATAAACAAAAAACGCACCCGAACCCTTTTTTGTAAAGAATCGGGTTCGAGTACGAACTGTATGGTGGACGATATAGGACTCGAACCTATGACCTTCCGCACGTCAAGCGGATGCTCTAGCCAGCTGAGCTAATCGTCCGTGTGTTTCAAGCAGCGTCGCTCGGAACAGTTAGGATTATATCGCATATGGGAGAAAAAGTCAAGAACTATTTTGCGGTTTTTGAAAATAATTTTTAGAGCTTCTCTTTGCCCCTCATTCCGCCCCCAGGGCGGTGAGGAGGGTGGTCATGATCTGGGTGCAGGAATCAGGCCAGGGGTAGCTGTCGGTTTCAAAGCCGGCACTGGACATCAGGTCCTGGGCGTTACTGCCGGTGAGGGCATCGTAGTCCTCCCGAATCAGGGTGAACTTCCGGGCGGTCTCCTGTGCATCCTTCCCCCGCTCCCAGGCGCTCAGGGCGGAGAGCATCTCGTTTTCGCTTAACCCGGTTGCCTTGCACCAGTCCAGGAGCTTTGCGGTATAGGGCACGGCGGTTAGGGAGCATCCGGCGGTGCCGGGGAAGACATTGTCCTCAATCTGGTCCAGGATTTTTACCAGGTCCTCTTTTCCCTGGGTCTGGACGGTGGCAACGGTGGCCTTGGTCTGGGCCTCCGGCATGGTGGCCGCGGTAGAGGCGGCGGGGGCGGTGGTGGACTGGCAGGCCGTCATGGTAAAACACAGCAGGCATGCCGCGGCGGCAACCCCCAGCTTCTCAAATCTATGCATTCTGTTTTCCTCCAAACAGGTATCATTTCGGTTACGTCTTGGTTACATAATACCAAGCTCACAAGATGCATTATACAGATTTCCGTCATAAAATCAACTGCTTTAAGAAAACATTTACCATTTTTCCACAGGATGCCCAAAAGAGGATGCGGTTGACAGTAACAATTCTGTTTATTTTTGTAACATTTGTTATCTATCCTCCCGCAATGCCTTTCGAAACCTTGCCAGGGCCGGGTTTCGGTTGTCCCCGCGCCACACCGCCACAATCTCCTCTACCTCCTTCTCCCCCTCCAAGGGTACAAAGCGGAGATTGTCCGGGTTATAGAGCTTGGTGGTGCAGTAGTCCGGCAAAATGGAGATGCCCTCCTCGGAGGCCACCATCATTAAAATACTCTCCGCATCGGAGGAGCGGAACAGAATATTGGGCTTGTACCCCGCCTGCCGGTACAGCTCCATATAAAACGCGTCGCCGTAGGACTCCATGTCCGCCGAAGGGGACATATAGAGGATGTTCTCCCCCATGAGCTCCTGCCGCCGCAGACGTTCCCGGCCCGCCAGCCGGTGCCCCTGGTATAGGGCCACCACCAGCCGCACCTGCTCCACCGGGAAGCACTCCACCTCGTCGTTCTGCTTCAGGTTGGTGGAGTCCCAGGTGAAGACCATATCGTAGGCCCCGCTGAGGACCCCCGCCGCCAGGACATCCGCCGAGCAGCGGTAGAAGCTCACCAGCACATTGGGATTGGCCCTGTGAAAGCGCTGCACCCAGACGGACAGGTCGCTGCGCTCATACCCGCAGACATAGCCGATTTTCAGATTGCCGGACAGGCCCATGGCAGCCCCGTGGGTCAGCTCCACCGCCCGGTTCATCTGCTCCAGAATCCCCCTGGCCTCCGCCAGGAAGGTCTCCCCCGCCCCGGTCAGGGCCACCGGGCGGGTGGTTCTGTCAAACAGGGTGCAGCCCAAAGTCTGCTCCAGCAGGCGAATCTGCTGGGTGATGGCCGTCTGGGAGATGTAAAACTGCTCCGCCGCCTTGGTAAAGCTCCGGTTCTCCGCCGCGGCCACAAAGTATTTCAGCTGGTTTTGATTCATGCTACTGCCCTCTAACATAAGTTTTTCTTATTATAGTATGGGGGATATGCCGTTGTCAACCGTTGGAATCTGCGTTAAAATAGAGCCACTTCGCAAAAGAGAGGAATATAGAATGGAACGAGAGTCTTTTAAATCCCGCTTAGGGTTTCTGCTTGTCAGCGCGGGCTGCGCCGTAGGCATCGGAAACGTATGGAAATTTCCCTATGTGGTGGGTCAGAACGGCGGCGGCTGGTTTGTGCTGCTGTATCTGCTGTTTTTGGTGATTATGGGTCTTCCGGTGCTGACCATGGAGCTGGCCGTTGGCCGGGCCAGCCGGAAAAGCGCCGTCCAGGGCTACAAGGCCCTGGAGCAAAAGGGCAGCAAATGGCACATCCACGGCTGGTTTGCCATCCTGGGCTGCTACCTGCTGATGATGTACTACACCACCGTCTCCGGCTGGATGCTCAGCTACTTCTATAAGTTCGCCACCGGGAAATTCGTCTCCGGCATGGACTCTGCCCAGTGCGGAGAAGTGTTCTCCAATATGCTGGCAAACCCCGGGGAGATGGGCTTCTGGATGGCGGCTACCGTCCTGCTGGGCTTTCTGATTTGCAGCCGGGGGCTGCGCAACGGCCTGGAGAAAATCAGCAAATTTATGATGACCGGGCTGCTGCTGCTGATTGTGGTGCTTGCCGTCCACAGCTTTACCCTCAGCGGTGCCGGGGAGGGGCTCCGGTTCTATCTGGTGCCCAACGCCGAAAACGTGAAAGCCGCGGGGCTTGGCAATGTGGTCAGCGCCGCCATGAATCAATCCTTCTTCACCCTGAGCCTGGGCGTGGCCGCCATGGAGATTTTCGGCAGCTACATGAGCAAGGACAATACCCTTTTGAGCGAGGGTGCCCGCATCTGCGCTCTGGATACCTTTGTGGCCCTGGTGGCCGGTCTCATCATCTTCCCCGCATGCTTTAGCTACGGGGTGGAGGTCAACGCGGGCCCCAGCCTGATTTTCATCACCCTGCCCAATGTCTTCGTAAACATGGCCGGGGGCCGGGTGTGGGGAAGCCTGTTCTTCCTGTTTATGACCTTCGCCAGCTTCTCCACGGTGATTGCCGTGTTTGAAAACCTCATGTCCTTCTGTATGGACACCCTGGGCTGGAGCCGGAAAAAGGCGGCCATTGCCAACTGTGTCTTCGTGCTGCTTGCCAGCCTCCCCTGCGTGCTGGGCTACAACCTGTGGAGCAATCTCCACCTCATCGGTGGCCGGGACGTGCTGGACAGCGAGGATTTCCTGGTCAGCAACCTTCTGCTCCCCCTGGGCTCCCTGGTGTACCTGCTGTTCTGCGTCACCAAATGGGGCTGGGGCTTTGAAAACTACCAGGCCGAAGCCAACACCGGCAAGGGCCTGCGGGTAAAGAGCTGGATGAAGTACTACTTCCGCTTTGTCCTTCCGGTGCTGATTCTGGTAATTCTTATCCAGGGGCTGCTGTAACGCCAAAACACGTGTCAAAATGAGCCGTTCTGCTTTTGCAGCGCGGCTCATTTTTTGACTTTATTCCGCTTTTTTCACCAGCCCCGCCAGATCCTTCATCCACAGGGCGATAAACGCCAGCCCCGCGGCAATCCAGGAGGCGATGTAAATCCAGACGATGCAACGCATGGTTTCAAACCGGGGAAGCACCAAAAGGATGCCGATAACCCGGGTCAGGCAGATGGTGGCAAGAGTGGTCACCATGGGCTTTACCGTGTTGCCCGTGCCGCAGCAGGCGCCGGACAGGGCCTCGGCGATGGCGTAGAAGAGGAAAAAGGGGGCCATGAGCCGGGTGTATTCCCCCACCAGCGGGGCCAGGAGTGCCGCGTCCCGGGCGGAGACGAACCAGGCGGTGATGGGCCCCGCGAAGAAGAACAACACCGTGCTGACCGCCGCCACCGCGCCTACGGACAGAAGGGTGCCCGCCAGAACGCCGGTTTTGATGCGCTCCCGGTTTCCCGCCCCAAGGTTCTGGGCGGTAAAGGTGGTGAGGGCCGGGCCCATGGAGTCGGCCAGGAGCCAGATGAGCATATCCTCCTTGTCGCAGATGCCCCAGGCGGCAATCTGGGCGGTGCCCATGGTGTTGACCCCCGCCTGGACAATGGAATTGGCAATGGGAAACAGCATGGCCTGCAGCGCCAGGGGGAAGCCGGTTTTCAGCATCTGGGCCATGTGCTCCCCACAGAAATGGGGCACCCACAGGGGCTTTTCCCGCTGCTCCCCCAGGGTTCTTTGCAGCATGGAGAAGGTCAGCACCACGCTGACAACCTGGGAAAATACCGTGGCCGCGGCGGCACCGGCAACGCCCATTTGCAGCACGCCCACCAGCAGCATGTCCCCCAGGATATTGATGCCCGCGCAGCAGACCAGGGCGTACAGGGGCCTTTTGGAATCCCCATAGGCCCGGAGGATGCCCGCCGCCATATTGTAGAGGACCATGGACCAGATGCCGCCAAAATAGATTCTCGTATAGGTGCCGGCCCTGTCCCAGATTTCCTCCGGGACGGACATGAGCCGCAGCATCCAGGGGGTCAGCAGCACGCCGCCTACGGAGCACACCAGCCCCAAAAGCATGGCAACGGTACAGGCGGTGCGGATGGAGCAGTTCAGCTCCTCCTCCTTTCCGCCTCCAAAATAGCCAGAAATCAGGATGGTGGCCCCGGCTGCCAGGCCGTTCATGAAATTTAAGGGGAATTTAAACAGGGTATGCACAGAGTCGATGGCCGCCAGCCCCAGCTGGCCCGTAAACTGGCCCACCACAACGGAGTCCACCGTGACATAGAGCTGCTGAATCAGGCTCCCGGCCAGAATGGGCAGCACAAAGAGCAGCAGACCCTTGACCACATTTCCCCGAATCAGGGTATGCTTTTCCATGCTACTTCCCGCCATTCCTGTCAAAAAGATGGCAGGCGACCTGGTGGTCCTGCTCCACCCGGTGCAGCTGAGGCCGTTCCCTTTCGCAGCGCTCTTCCGCGCAGGGGCAGCGCCCCCGGAAGGGACAGCCTCTGGGGACCTCCAAGGGGCTGGGAGGCTCCCCCTCAATGCTCTCAATGGGTTTGGAAAAATCCATATTCACGTCGAAAACCGAAGAAATCAGGGCTTTTGTATAGGGATGCAGCGCCTTTTCTCCCAGGTTTTCCGCCGGCATCACCTCCACCAGATTTCCTAAGTACATCACCGCCACCTGATGGGCCATGGAGCGGACCAGGGCGATATCGTGGCAGATAAAGGCAATGGTGATGTTCTTCTCCTTTTGGAGCCTGGTAATCAGCTCGATAATGCTTTTCTGAACGGAAACATCCAGGGCCGCCGTGGCCTCATCCAGAATGAGCACCTCCGGCTCCAGGGCCAGCGCCCGGGCAATGCCCACCCGCTGCCGCTGACCGCCGGACATATTATGGGGGTACCGGTCGGCAAAGTCCCCGGGAAGCTCCACCATTTCCAGCAGACGGCGACAGGCCGCGTCCTTTTCACTTTTGGAAATGCGGCCAAAGTTTAGCAGGGGCTCACAGACAATGTCCCGGATTTTCATCTTGGGGTTAAAGGAGTCGCTGGGGTCCTGAAACACCATCTGAATATGCTGGCGGTTCTGCCGCAATTCCTCTCCCCTGAGCTTGGTAATATCCTGGCCCCGGTAGAGGATTTCCCCCTCGGAGGGGGTGTCCAGGGAGACCAGAAAGCGCGCAAAGGTGGATTTGCCGCAGCCGGACTCGCCCACCAGGCCTAAGGTCTTTCCCTTATAGAATTTGAGGCTGATATCATTGTTGGCTATCAGGGTTCTGCCGCCGGAGGCGGGGAAGCGGCGGGTGACATGCCGGGCCTCCAGAACCACTTCGTCATTTTCAAACATACGGCTTTCCTCCCATAGAAGGTACCGCCTCCAGAAGGGAGCGGGTATATGCATTCTCGGAACGGTGCAGAATGTAATCCCGATTTCCCCGGTCCTCCACTCTGCCATCCTTCATTACCACGATATAGTCCGACATATAGGCCGCCACGCCCAGGTTATGGGTGACGACGATAATGCCGGTGCCGTAGGTATCCCGCAAATCCATCATCTGCCTTACAATCTGGGTCTGGGTGGTCACATCCAGGGCAGAGGTGGGCTCATCGGCCAGCAGAAGCTTTGGCTGATAGGTCATGCCCATGGCGATGCCCACCCGCTGGCACATGCCGCCGGAGAGCTGGAAGGGGTAGGAGCGCATTACATTGTCCGGGCTGGGCAGACACATTTTTCCCAGCATCTCCTCGCCCTTCTTCCAGGCATCCTTTTTGGAAATCTTTTCGTGGGTCCGCAGATACTCCGTGAACACCTCCCCCACCCTCCGGGTGGGGTTCATCATGGCACCGCTGTCCTGGAAAATCATGGAGATTTCGGTGCCCCGCAGAAGCCGCCACTGCTCCGGACTATAGGATAAAAGGGAGTTTCCATTGAACAGAACGTCTCCCTTTTCCATTCTGCCGCCCCCGGGGAGCAGCCCCAGCACCGCCCGAATGACCGTTGTTTTTCCACTGCCGGATTCGCCCACCAGGCTGACAATCTGCCCCTTCTCCATGGAAAGGTCAAAGTCCCGCACCGCGGGTACCCCTTTGTAGGAAACCGTCATATTTTCAATTTTCAGCATTTGGGGCCTCCTTATTCCGATTTGGGGTCCAGGATATCCCGCAGGGAGTCTCCCACCATGTTAAAGACCACAACCACCAGGAAGATGGCAAGCCCCGGGAAAATCATCATCCAGGGGGCGGACTGCATACAGGCTCTGCCCTCATTGAGCATATAGCCCCATTCCGGCGCGGGCGGCTTGGTGCCGAAGCCCAAAAAAGACAGCGCCGCCAGCTCCAGCATCATGCCGCCAATGTCCGTAGTGGCCGTGATAATCAGGGTGGGCAGAGCGTTTGGCAGCATGTAGGCCAGAAGCATGTGCTTTGTTTTGGAGCCGGTGACAATGGCCGCGGACACATAGTCCCGCTCCCGTATTTTCAGCACCAGGCTTCTGGAAAGCCGGGCATATTTCGTCCAGTTGACCAGCACAATGGCAATGATGGCATTCCGGCTTCCGGCACCCATGATACCGGCAACCGCCAGCGCCAGAACCAGACCCGGGAAGGCCAGCATCATATCGGCAACACGCATAATCACCGCGTCAATCCAGCCGCCAAAGTAGCCCGCCGTCACGCCCGCCACCGTACCGACCAGAAAAATCAGCGCCACCACGCCGAAGGTCGCGCTGAGGGAAGCCCTTGCGCCGTAAACCACCCGGACGAAAATATCTCTGCCCATTTTATCCGTACCGAAAATATGCTCCCGGCTGGGAGCCTGAAGCGCTTCCGTCAGAGCGCCCTTCAAAGGGTCTGCCCCGCCGGTCACCACAGGGGCAAACACCGCGCCCAGAATAATCAGCAGCGACAGCAGCAAAAATACCGTAAACTGCTTGTGGGCAAGGAAAAAATTCTTCTTTTTCACCGGATCTCCTCCTTTGCCCGGGTTCTC
Organism: uncultured Eubacteriales bacterium; assembly: GCA_900556935.1. Lineage (GTDB taxonomy): Bacteria > Bacillota > Clostridia > Oscillospirales > Oscillospiraceae > Faecousia. The sequence continues at coordinate 7,675 of USQL01000064.1, forward strand.
GGGTCGATGGCCCCGTAGGAGGCATCCACCAGAAGATTGATCACCATATAGATGAGCGCCAGCCACAGAACATAGCCCTGAATCAGATTGTAATCGCTGGAGGTGATGGCCGATACCGCCAGGTTTCCCAGCCCCGGATAGGAAAAAATAACCTCCACCACGCTGGTGCCGCCCAGCAGACTGCCAATGGACAGGCCAAACATGGTGACAAGGGGCAGCAGTGCGTTGGGAAATACATTCCGCCACAAAATAACCGATTCCTTCACGCCCCGGGCCCGGGCCCCTGTTGTATAGTCCTGGCTGAGCTCCTCCAGCACCGCTGTCCGGACCTGCCGGGTGTATTTGGAGGACATGGCCAGTGCCAGCGTCAGCGCCGGAAGGAAAATACTGCGCAGGTCCCCGGCTGAGCTGATGACGGGGAATGCCTTGATATGGACGCAGAACGCCAGCATCAGCAGCAGCCCCACCCAGAAATTGGGCATTGCGCAGCCCACAAAGGTCAATCCCCGCACCAGATAATCAATCCAGCGGTCCTTGTAAACCGCGGACAGCATTCCCAGCGGAACCGCCATCAGAAGCATCAGCCCCATGGATGCCAGGGTCAGCTTCACCGTCGGCCAAAGCCTGCCCAGAAGGAGCTCCGTCACAGGCTTATTCAGGGTATAGGACTTTCCAAAATCCCCCCGCAGGCAGTTTCCCAGCCACCGGAGGTACTGGGTCAGCAGGGGGTCATTGAGGCCCAGCTCTTCCCGGGTCTCCGCAACCAGCTCCTCCGTCGGCATAATCCCCGCCGCGGTGTACATATTGCGCACAGGGTCCCCCGGTGAAAGATAGGTCAGCAGGAAGGTCACAAAGCTGATGCCAACCAGCACCACCAGAATCTGTGCCAGCCGAAGGGCCAGCTTTTTCTTCTTCAAGGCCGATTCTCCTCTCTTTTATGCATTTGGCCGGGGCTGGGCCCCGGCCAAACAGAAGCTTTTACGCCGGCACGATTTCCGTGGTAAGCCAGTAATAATCTGCCGTATGGATATGGGCGTAGCCCACACGCTTGGAGTAAATCATGGAGGAGTTATAATATCCGTCCACAACCACCAACGCGTCGTCAATGACAATCTGCTGCATCTGGTAGATCAGCTCCGCCCGCTTTTCCGCGTCCATCTCGCCTTTGAGCTGCTCATAAAGCGCATCGTATTCCGGATTGCTGTAGCCGCAGTAGGTGCCCTCGGTGGTCCAGTTGGCCATATACTCGAAGGGGTCACCGGTGCCGACGGTGGTCCAGTTGTTGTTGTTCAGGTCGTATTCCCCCGCGGCCAGCTTGCTCCACTGGTCATCGGAGCTGCCGAAGTCTGCCGTGCAGGCAATGCCGATCTCCGCCAGATACTGCATATGGGCATTGGAAAAATCGTTCAGCATCCGGTTTTCATAGGAGACGTAGTGCAAATCAATTTTCTTGCCGTCCAGCTCCCGGAAGCCGTCGCCATCAGTATCGATGATGCCCGCGTCATCTAAGAGCTTTTTGGCCCCCTCGGGGTCATACTTGTAGGGGTTTACCAGCTTGTCGTAGCCGTAGCTCAGGGTGGAGGGCAGCACGGAGAAGCCGGGGGTATACAGGTCTCCGATGGTCTTGGAGTGGCAGATGGTATCATAGTCAATGCCCATGAGGATGGCCTGCCGCAGGGTCTTGTTGCCCAGCACGCCGTTCAGATTCATCCAGCTGAAGCCGCAGCGCACACCGGAGGCGATGTCCACAGTGAAGTTGGGGTCGTCCTTAAAGTTCTGGATATCGGAGACGTTGGTGATGTTCTCCACCAGGTCCACCTGGCCGCTCTGCAGGGCCATGGTCTTGGCGGACGCGTCGCCCATAAAGAGGATGTGCACCTCGTCATAGGGCACCGTCTCCCGGTAGTTGGGATTGGCCTTCATGTCGTAGCCCACGCCCACACCGTTGAACTTGTCAATCATGTAAGGGCCGGTACCGATGGCACCGTTGTCAAAATCCTTCGTATGCTCCACATCCAGGATGGACATCACCGGATAGGCCAGCTGGCCGGGCAGGTTGGCATAGGGCTTGGAGGTCACAATGGTGATTGTATTGGCCGCGTCATCCGCCGTTACCTCCGCCTCGTATTCCAGATACTTCTGGGGCTTGGCCGAGCCGCCGGGGCCGACCTCCTTGAGATACTCAAAATAGGCCTTCACCTTAGAGGGGGTCAGGGGGCAGCCGTCGGAGAACTTGATGTCCTTTTTCAGGGTAATCACCCACTCGGTATGGGCATCGTTGACGGTATAGCTCTCCGCCAGCCAGGGCTCCACATCCATATTGTCGTCAAATTTGAACAGGGCCTCGCTGATGCCGTAGCGCATGCAGTTCCAGGAGGAGCTGATGGCCATGGCCGTATTGACAGACCCGTCGTCATACATCTGGCATCCGAAGTTCAAAACCTTGGAGGATGCCGCGCTCTTATTCTCCTGTTTCCCGCCACAGCCGGACAGCAGCAGTGCCGCGCACAGGAACAGGGCCAGCCACGTTTTTGAGTGTTTCATACCTTAACCATCCTTTCTGAATCTGTTCCCAAATACGGCGCAAAAAAGCCGGACTTCCGTCCGACTTTTCTATGCTATGCGTAAACAGTGCCTTGGAAGCGGCCTATTTCGCAGAACGTTCCCTGTCCGACGCAAGTACATTCTCAAAAATAAGCAGGTCTCCTGACTTAAGCTTCCACCGTCCGCAGCGCCCTCCCGAAAAAATCAGTGGCTTTATGCTTTGGACCAGCTATCACAGTGACGGGATCGTCCCGGAATCGCACCGGCTTCCCTTTTAATCAGACTCTCGTCCGAACTTACTCCCGGCGGCCAATTGCCGACTTTGTGAACTTTCTGTTATTATTTCACAATTACCGCAAAATGTCAACAGATTTTTTTAGTAAAACCACCCATTCTACTCCATGTTTCGGGCAATCCGAATGCCGCCCATGGCGGGGGACACGGTATTGACCACCACAGGGGCCAGCTTTTCCATGGCCTCCACCGCCTGGGCCCGGAAGCAGTCGCTTTTGAACAGACCGCCGGACAGGACGATTTTCAGGTTCTCTTCCCCCTGGGCTTTGAGATTTTCCAGCATCTTCCCCGCGTAAAGGGTCAGGCTGTCCACCGCGCCCTGGCGAAGCTTTTTGCACAGGGGGGATTCCGCCGTCTCCAGAACGATGGAGGCATAGGAGGCAATCTCGTCCCCCTTGGTCAGATTGGAGAGCCTGTAGAGCATCTCCTCCCGACCGCCGCCCTGGGGCAGCAGCTTCTGCTCCACCGCCCGGAAGGTAAAGCAGTCCTCCCGGCAGCCGTCCAGCCACAGGGTCATCTCCCGCAAAAGCCGACAAGCCATCCAATAGCCGGAGCCCAGGTCCGAAAACGAGTAGTTCCACCCGCCGATGCGGCTGCTGCGGCCCTGGCTGTCCACGCCCACCACAATGGAGCCCGTACCGGCGATGACCACCACCCCGGGCACATCCGCCGCCGCCCAGAAGGGCAGCACCGCGTCGTTGCACACATAGGTTTTCTCTGGCGGGAAGCCCGCCTGCTGAATCATGGCCTCATACACCAGCCGGTCCTCCGGCGTGTCACAGCCGGACATGCCCCAGACGCTTTTGGTCACATGGCCCGCCCGGATGCCGAAATTCTCCATCCGGCGCACCAGGTCCCGCATATTGGAAAAGGCCGCGGCGTTGCCCACTGATTTGAAGCTGGTGGCCCCGCCGGAAAGCGAAAGGAGCTCCTTCCCCTCTCCGTCCGTCACAATCAGCTCCGTTTTGGTGCCGCCGCCGTCTACACTGAGATAAAGCTTGCTCATAGTCATTTCCCCCTAAATGCCGCAGATTGCCAGATTCAGGCATCTATGTATAATTTAGTACACTTTTCCACAAAATGCAACAGGGAAATTACGCGCCCCCGGCTTTACAGGTGGGAAGGCATGGGGTATAATGGCTTTAATATTCTTTCTTTTACAAAAGTGAGGCACTATGAAAAAGCTTTTATCCATATTCCTTTGCCTTTTCCTGCTCACCGGCTGCGCCGGGAGCGGGGAAGAAGCCCGTTCCTCCACCCGGTATCTCACCGCCATGGACACCGTTATGACCCTGACGGCCTACGGGAAAAACCGGGAAGCGGCGCTGGACCAAGCGGAGGCGGAAATTGAACGGCTGGACGGTCTGCTCAGCGTGGGAAACCCGGACAGCGAAATCAGCCGACTGAACACTTCCGGAACCCTAACCCTCTCCCGGGACCCGGCGGCGCTTCTGGGGCGCGCCCTGGACCTGGCCCGGGAAACCGGCGGACTGTTTGACCCAACGGTCTATCCCCTGGTCAAGCTCTGGGGCTTTTTTGACAAAAACTACCACGTCCCCACCGGGCAGGAGCTCCGGGACACGCTCTGCCTGGTTGGGTACGAAAAGCTGGCCTTTGTCCCCGATACCGGCCTTGTCACCCTGGGCCCGGGGCAGCAAATCGACCTGGGGGGCATCGGCAAGGGCTTTGCCTCCCAGAGCGTTACGGACCTTCTCCGCGCCTCCGGCGTGACCTCCGCCCTTTTGAGTCTGGGGGGCAACATCCAGTGCCTGGGAACCAAGCCCGACGGCACCCCCTGGAACATCGGCATCCGGGACCCCTGGAATGGGGACGGGACGCTGTACGCCGCCGTGAAGGTGACGGACAAAGCCGTCATCACCTCCGGCGGCTATGAGCGCTACTTTGAGGACCCGGAGACCGGGAACATCTACCGCCACATTTTAGACCCCCGCACCGGTGCCCCCGCGGAAAGCGGCCTGAGCTCCGTCTCCATCGTCACCCCCGACGGCACCCTGGGGGACGGGCTGTCCACCGCCCTGTATATCATGGGGCTTTCCGGGGCGGCCGACTACTGGCGGGCCCACCGGGAAAGCTTCGAGGCCATCCTCATCGCCGACGACGGCACCCTCTACGCAACGGAGGGCCTGAACGGCAGCATCACCTCCCAGTATGAAATCCACTATATCCGATAACTCCACCGCCATTGCCCTTCTCCGGCAGTGGCGGTGTTTTATTATCCATTGTTCAAAAAGGGATCCAAAAACCTAAAGAACCGGGGCTGTTAAGAAACGCTGTCATTGCGAACCAGTGACCGATGTCACTGGTGTGGCAATCCCCCGGTT
>USQL01000065.1 GCA_900556935.1 uncultured Eubacteriales bacterium
TTTTGCCAAAAAGTTATCCACAGCCTTGATGGGTAAGAAAAAGCAGACCCTTTCCATTTTGGAAAAGAGTCTGCGATTTGCTTTTGGGGTTATTTAACAGCCCCTTAAATTTTGCGCTTTACAGCCGGTCCCACTCTACGTCGATGATTCGGTCCTTCTTACTCTCCCGCACTGCCTTAGAGATGCAGTATATGGAATAGAAATTCTGAATGCTGCCCACAATCAGGCAGATACCGACGGCCATCATCAGCGCGGAAGCACCGGTGAAGGGGTTAAACAGCAGGTAGAAGCCCAGCACGGTATCGAGAATGCCCAGCACCAGGAAGCCGCCCCAGTTCCGCAGACCAAACCGGCGCATCTCCAAGGCGACCTGGATATCCAGGACGCTGCCAAAGAGAATGTAGATACCGGCGGCCATGGGAAGAATCGCCGTGGCATCCTGGGGATGCATCAGAAGCAGGAGCCCCGCCAGAATGTACAGGATGCCCGCCCCCAGGTCAAACCGGAAAAACAGCCCCGCGAAACCCAGCCGGAAGTAGCGAACCAATTTGTAAACACCGGCAACGGCGCAGAGAATGCCCAAAAGAATGCAGACGGTCATAGCGGAGACATCCGGCCAGACCAGCATCACAATGCCCAGAATCAGCATACAAACGCTGACCACAATGGCAGCAGCCTGAAAACGTTTCCAAAGTTCTTTCATAAAGCGCCCTCCTTTTTACTCTGGCTTGACTATACCACGGGTTTTCGAAGGCGGCAATAGACAAAAATGGAAATTTGATAACATGGGCTACAGCTCCATGGCCTTTAGCAGCTTCCGCAGAAGCGTTCCCAGCTGCTTGGCCTCCTCCGGCTCCAGGGCCACACAGGCATGCATCCGCGGGGGGACCTCCAGCGCCTGCTCCCGCAGGGCAAGGCCCTGGGGGGTCAGAGTGACCAGGAGGTTTCGCTCGTCGCAGGGGTCCCGGCGGCGGGTTACATAGTGCTTCTGCTCCAGCTTTTTCAGCAGCGGGGTCAGGGTGCCGGAGTCTAAGTACAGGTGGGCCCCCAGGTCCTTGGCGCTGATTTCCCGGTGCTCCCAGAGAACCAGCATGGCGATATACTGGGTATAGGTCAGGTCCAGCCCGTCCAGAACGGGCTTGTACCGCCGGACCACCTCCTTGGCGCAGGCATAGAGGGGAAAGCACAGCTGGTTTTCCAGCTTTAGTTCCTCATAGGCCATGGCCTTACAGGTGCTTTTCCAGGAAGGCCTGAATGGCGGGCTGGGGCTCAAAGCCGATGGTCCGGTCCACCTCCTGGCCGTTTTTCAGAACGACCACGCAGGGGATGCTGCTGACCCGGTATTCCTGGGCCAGGGCGAAATTTTCGTCCACGTCAATGCTGTAAAACGCCATGTCCGGCAGGTCGTGGGCCACGCTTTCCAGGACGGGGGCCAGCATCTTACAGGGACCGCACCACTGAGCGGAAAAATCCAGGACGGCCAGGGGCTTGCCGCAGGCTTCGGTCAAATCGTTGTTGGTAATCTTGGTAATCATAATTTTGTCTCCTTTTCTTTTTGTTCTGCCAGATAGGCAACGGCGCTGAGGGCGGCCATGTTGCCCTGTCCGGCGGCTTTCACATATTGATAGGGGGTGCCGGTCACATCGCCGCAGGCGAAAAGGCCGGGCAGGTTGGTTCTCATCTGCAGGTCCACCTGAATGTGATTCCCCTGGGTCTGAATTCCGGGCACCAGCTTGTCCGGGGCCACGGCATCCCGCAGGACGAACACACCGTCTACCGGATATTCTGCCCCGGAAACGGTTTTTATACCCGTCACCTGCCGCTGCCCCAGAATGGCGCTGGGCTTGTCCCGCACCACAGTGACTTTGGGAGAAACAGTCACATCATGGGGTGCGGCAGGGAAGTAGAGAACCTTTTCGCAGCTCTCGGCCAGAAAATCCGCCTCCCGGCAGCTGTGGCCGGAATAGCCAACGACCGCGACGGTTTTCCCGCGGTAGAAATGGGCATCGCAGGTGGCGCAGTAGCTTACCCCCCGGCCCAGAAGCTCGTTTTCACCGGGCAGGGGCTTGGCGGTGACCACCCCCGCGGCCAGAATGACGGTGCGGGCCTCCACCAGCTCATCCGGGGTCTGGAGGGCGAAATAGTCCCCCATGGCGTAAACCGCCGTGACCTGCTTTTCGGTGATGGGGATTTCCAGACTGTCCAACTGCTCCCGGAAGGCCCGGGCCAGTTCTTGCCCGGATACATTGGGAAGACCGGGGTAATTGAGGATGGAGTGGGCCTTTTCCAGCTTTTCGCTCAGATGCCGAGAGCCGAAGAGAATCAGATTTTTCCCCCGCACCTTGGCGGTGATCGCCGCGGAAACCCCGCCGGGCCCGGTGCCGATAATGGCAATATCGTATCGCTCCATAGCGGAACCTCTCTTTCGTACAATCTAATTTTTCTATATTTAATTTTACACAATTAATCGAAAAAGTCAAGAGGAAAAATTTTCCGTCCAACAGGGGAAACCCTGCGGCAGTGCGCCGATATGCTCAGCCCCCTTGCCGGTAAGAAAGAGCAGACCGTGACGGTTACCTGCGACAGCGATCCCCCATCTTCGCCATGACCGCCAACACCTTCGCCAGCGACAGGCGAAAATGTCGGGAGGCCGGTATGAACGGCTATATCCCCAAGCCCGTGAGCGTCAAGGACATTGAGGACGCATTGACGGAAATCCATAGCTAAACCGCGCACCCCCTGAGAAGTTTGCCTCAGGGGAAGCGTTTTTGCGTTTTACAATGGAAACAGTGGACTGTCAGGTGTGACTGTGGAGGGGCCCGAAAATCATATCCTCGTAAACCGTAGGCACGTCCATCTCCAGGGGGGATGGACCGAAGAAGCCCCCTAGGGGGATTCCTGTGCCCCACACAGGGCTACGCCTGTTTTTCGGCACAAAACATCGCGCTGACCATTGTTTTGCCGTGTTTCCTGTGCTATAATAAACTTGATTTTATACCGGCAGGGTGGTTTGCCTGCCGCGTCAGTTTGATTAGAAAGGTTGCTGCCACATATGAATGAGACCAATCAGGACACTTCCTCCACCATTTTCCGGAAGGACGCGGTGGACAAGCTGAACTCTCCCGAACGGCTGGACGAATATCTGCGGGTCACCAGGCCCAGCACCTGGCTCCTCTTGGGTGCCATTGCGGCGCTGCTAATCGGTGCGTGCGTGTGGTCCGTGTTTGGACACATGGATACCATTGTCTCCACCGCGGCCTGGGTGATGGAGGACGAGACCGTCTGCTATGTCCGCGCCGACGATGTGGCCAAGCTGCAGCCCGGCATGGAGGTGAAGGTGAGCGGGGAAGTGATGACGGTTGTGTCCATTGCCGAAACGCCTACCCGTGTCAACCAGGCGGAGCTGGGCACGTATCTGTTGACCGTAGGCGGTCTGCAGGAGGGCGAGTGGGTCTATACCGCGGTCCTTAGCGGAGGCAGCCTGCCCGCCGGCATCTACCCCGCGGAGATTGTGGTGGAGAGCATTGCGCCTATGAGCTTTATTTTGAATTGAGGCACCCTATGAAGACAAAACAGAACGTGCCTTTAAAGAGGGGCTGCGCCAAGGTTCCTGTGATGATTCAGATGGAGGCGCTGGAGTGCGGTGCCAGCTGCCTGACCATGATTTTGGCCTATTATGGAAAATGGCTCGCGCCGGAGCAGGTGCGGTCCGACTGCGCGGTCTCCCGGGACGGTGTCAACGCGGGAAATATGGTCCGGGCCGCCAGAAGCTATGGCCTGACGGCCAAGGGCTACCGCACGGAGGTGGAGGCCCTGAAGGATGGGCCCTTCCCCTGCATCATCCACTGGAATTTTAACCACTTTGTGGTGCTGGATGGGTTTACGAAAAAGGGAAATCCCGTTCTCAACGACCCCGCCCGGGGCCGGACGGAGATTACCCTGAAGGATCTGGAGGATGCCTACACCGGCATCCAGATCTGCCTGGAGCCCGGGGAGAACTTCGAGCCCAGCGGTGCCCCCAAGAGCGTTTTGCAGTTTGCCCGCCGCCGTCTGCACGGTACGGGCCCGGCTTTCGCCTTCGTGGCCCTGACCAGCCTGATTACCGCCTTAATCGGCGTGATTTCTCCCGGCTTCAGCCGCGTTTTTATCGACAGGCTTCTGAGCAACCAGAATCCGGAATGGGCCGTGCCCTTCCTGATTGCCACCTTTGCCATGGCGATGCTGCAGTTTGCCATCTCCTGCTCGGAAATTTTCAGCAACCTGCGCATCAACGGCAAATTCGATGTGGTGGGCAATGCCCAGTTTGTGTGGAAGCTGTTCCACCTGCCCATTGGATTCTTTACCCAGCGCTCCACGGCGGACCTGCTTCAGCGGCAGTCTGCCAACGCCTCCGTTGCCTCCACCATGGTAAACCTTTTGTCCCCGCTGCTGCTGAAGCTGGGCATGGCGATTTTCTATCTGGTGGTCATGCTGCGCTACAGCCTGGTCCTGAGCCTGATTGGCATGCTGTCGCTGGTTGTTGACATGGCCTTTTCCAACTATCTGTCCAGGCGCCGGATGGACGTTTCCCGGGTGCAGATGCGGGATGCCGCCAAGCTGTCCTCGGCCGGGATGCAGTGCATCGAGATGATCGAAACCATCAAGTCCAGCGGTGCCGAGGAGGGCTATTTCCGCCGCTGGAGCGGCTATCAGGCCAGCGTCAACAGCGTCTCTGTGCGCCACGAGCGCAAGGAAATGACCATGAATCTGCTGCCTTCCTTCCTGAGCATGGTTTGCGATACCGCGATTCTGATTATCGGTGTGCTCTTCATCATGGAGGGAAAGTTCACCTACGGCATGGTCATGGCCTTCCAGGGCTATCTCGGCAGCTTTACGGGCCCTGTTCAGAGCCTGCTCAGCGCGCGGCAGCAGATCCAGGAAATGCGCACCCAGATGGAGCGTATTGACGATGTGATGGAATACCCGGATGACCCCATCTTCTCCGCAAAGTCGGTCGATGCGGACAATTTTGATAAGCTCAGCGGGAATGTGGAGATTAAAGATCTCACCTTCGGCTACAACCGCCTGAAGGAGCCCCTCATCAGCAACCTGAACCTGACCCTGACTCCGGGCAAGAAAATCGCCCTGGTGGGCGGCTCCGGCTGCGGCAAATCCACGGTGGCAAAGCTGGTTTCCGGGCTCTATCAGCCCTGGAGCGGAGAAATCCTGTTCGATGGCAAGCCCATTTCCCAGATTGACCGCAGTGTCTTTACCGGCTCTGTGGCGGTGGTTGACCAGGATATCACCCTGTTTGCCGACACCATTGCCAACAATATCAAGATGTGGGACGACTCCATCGAGGATTTTGAGATGATTATGGCCGCCCGGGATGCCCAGATTCACACGGACATCATGCGGCGGGATGGCGGCTACCAGCACAGGCTGCTGGAAAACGGCGCGGACCTCTCCGGCGGACAGCGCCAGCGGCTGGAAATTGCCCGGGTGCTGGCCCAGGACCCCACCATCATCATTCTGGACGAGGCAACCAGCGCCCTGGATGCCAAGACGGAATTCAATGTGGTAAACGCTATCGCCCAGCGGGGCATTACCTGCATCGTGGTGGCCCACCGGCTCTCCACCATCCGGGACTGCGACGAAATCCTGGTCATGGACCACGGCCATGTGATGGAGCGGGGGACACATGAGGAACTCTATGCCAAGGGCGGCCTGTATACCCGCCTGGTCAGCAACGAATAAGGAGGTGCCCAATGGGTTGGTTTGATGAACAGCTGCGCCAGAGAAAGGCGAGTGACGATGAAATGCTCTCCCTGGCCTTTATGCAGCTGGCGGACGCGGTCACCGGGGCACACATTGCAAGCGCCATGCGCCGGGACGGCAGGCAGAGCGAAAAGGCTCTGGAGGAAATTCTGCTCTATTATCATCTGCGGGCGCGGGAGACCACCCTGCCCGTGGAAGACCTGCATGGGGAGCTGGATGCTTTGGTCCGTCCCACCGGCATGATGTGGCGGGATGTGACGCTGCAAAAGGGCTGGCACAAGGATGCCATCGGCGCGCTTTTGGGCTTCTATGCCGATGACGATACCCCGGTGGCCCTCTTACCCGGCAAAAACGGCAGCTATACCTTTATCGACAGAACAAGCGGCAAGAGCCGCCGCCTGACGAATGAAACGGAGGCGCTGTTTAAAAACGAGGGCATCTGCTTCTATCGCCCGCTGCCCAGCGGAAAGCTGACCATTCCGGACCTGGCAAAGTTCCTGATTGGGTGCTTTTCCTGGTACGATTTTGCGGGCGTGGCGGTGTGCATGCTGTTTTCCACCTTGCTGGGCATGCTGGGCCCCAAGCTGCAAAATCTCCTGTTTTCCAACGTGGTCACCAGCGGAAATATCCGGGTTCTCATGGCGATGGCGATCTTTTTGGTGTTCTCCTCGGTCAGCAGACTCCTTTTGGAGCTGGTGAGCAGCTTTTTTTCCGGAACCATGCACAACAAAATCAGCCTGCAGGTGCAGGCGGCGACCATGATGCGCATGATTTCGCTGCCGCCGGATTTCTTTAAAAAGTATTCCTCCGGCGAGCTGGCCAGCCGCCTTTCCCAGCTCAACGGCCTGTGCGACACCATTATCAATTCCTTTATGCTCAGCGGCATGTCCGGTATCTTCTCCCTGACGTACATTGCCCAGATTTTCAATTACGCGCCCACCCTGGTAGTCCCGTCCATAGTGATTATTCTGGTGACCCTCGGCTTCTCCGTGCTCACCACCATTGTCCAGACACGCCGGGTCAGCCAGACCATGCACTTGGGGGCTCAGGAGTCCGGCATGACCTACGCGCTTTTAAACGGTGTTCAGAAGCTGCACCTGACCGGCGCGGAAAAGCGGGCCTTTTCCCAATGGGCGCAGATGCACGCCAAGAATGCGGACAGAAACTACAACCCTCCGTTTTTCATTAAGATGAACGGACCCATTGCCGCCCTGATTTCCGCCTTGGGAACGGTCTGGCTCTACGCGGCGGCGCTGACTGCCCACCTGACGGTTGCCAATTACTATTCCTTTATGGCGGCCTACGGCATGACTATGGGCGCGTTTTCCACCCTGGTCTCCCTGGCCATGCAGTTTGCGACCATTCAGCCCACCCTGGAAATGGTGCGGCCCCTGCTGGAGGCCGAGCCGGAGCTTTCCGAGGGCAGGCAGCAGGTGGATAAGCTCAGCGGCAATATTGAGCTCAACAATGTCTCCTTCCGTTATACGGAGGATGGCTCCCTGATTCTGGACGACATTTCCCTGAAAATCCGGGCGGGGCAGTACATCGCCATTGTAGGCCAGACCGGCTGCGGCAAAACCACCCTGCTTCGGCTGCTCCTGGGCTTTGAAAAGCCCATAAAGGGTGCCATCTACTATGATGGACGGGATATCTCCACCCTGGATATGCGCTCTCTGCGCCGGAAAATCGGCGTTGTCATGCAGAACGGCCGGGTGTTTGCCGATTCCATTTTCTCGAACATCACCATTTCCGCCCCTTGGCTTACCCACAAGGAGGCCTGGGAGGCCGCCGAGATTGCGGGCCTGGCCGACGATATCCGGGAGATGCCCATGGGCATGCATACCGTCATCTCCGAGGGCAGCGGCGGCATTTCCGGCGGGCAGAAGCAGCGGCTGATGATTGCCCGGGCAGTGGCCCCCAAACCCAGAGTCCTGATGCTGGACGAGGCTACCAGCGCCCTGGACAACATCACCCAGAAGAAGATTTCCGACTCCCTGGAGCATCTGAAATGCACCCGAATCGTCATTGCCCACCGCCTGTCCACCATCCGTCAGTGCGACCGGATTATCATGCTGGAGCGGGGCAAAATCGTGGAGGACGGAACCTATGAAGAGCTGATGGCCCTGAACGGAAAATTTGCCGAGCTGGTGGAGCGCCAGCAGATTTTCTCCAGTAAGGCGTAAAAGAGGTAATTTTTATGGACAAAAAATACATGATTCTCTGCGTGGCAGGCCAGTCCAACGCGGTTGGCTTCGACGAATCCCCGGTCACAAAGGACTATATGGCCCGCTTTCGCGGAAGCCGCATCCGGCAGCTGGGTTTCCTGGGGGAGGACAATCTGAAGGCGGTGCCCCTGGGGGCCTGCGCCCAGAATTTCCAGGACCTGCGTCCCTACGGGAACCCCGCCAGTGTCCCGGACCAGCCGGGCACCAAGGGCATGCAGCTGCCCCTGGCAGACCTGCTCCTGGACCGGATTCCGGAGGACTATGATCTTCTGGTGCTGCCCTGCGCCTATGGCGGCGTGGGCTTTACCGTGGGAGAGCCGGGAGTTTACGACGAAAAAAATATGCGCCCCTCTGAGGGGCGGCTGCGCTGGGGGGTAAATTCCCCCTATTACCGGGCTATGAAGGACCGGCTGCGTTTTGCGCTGGAACGCAATTCCCAGAATCAATTCCTGGGGGTGGTATGGCTCCAGGGAGAGTTTGACTTCGGTGACGGCCCGGGGCAAATCAAGGGCTTTACGGAAATGACGGAGGATTTCTTTGCCACCTTTGCGTCCTCCTTCCCGGGCCGTGTCTACCGGGGGGATTGGAACCGGGATATCTGGTACAATGTGGAAACCACCTTCTACTGGTACACCCAGGGAGACTGCCCCATGATCTGGGAGCACTACCGGACCTGGAACCCGGGCACCTATGTGGAAATCCCCAGAACCACGGATACCAACGCCGTCAACGGCACCGGCTCTACCACCGCTACATTGGATGCCCATTTCGGCAACGACACCTTCTACAAGGTCATCGCCCCGGCAGTGGCGAAGAACATGGATAAGCGGTTCGTCTGAAAAAATACCGTAGGGGCTGATGCCTGCATCAGCCCCTACGGTCAAATCTTGACTTATTGACATTCCGTTGTGAATCGGTTTGAGAGCTGGTTCGCAATGGAATGTTTTATTTTAGCTGTTTTCCTGTTCGCTTTTTTTCAGCAGTCTGGAATAGCCCTTCCCGTACTGGACGCACCGGGAGACCCGGCTTAGGGTTGCGGAGGAAATCTCCGTCTGGGAAATCACCTGGTTGTAGGTATTGCCCTCCATCAGGAGCTTGGCAGCGTAGAGCCGCTCGGCCATTTTTTCCAGCTCCTTCTGGGTGCACAGGTCCTCAAACAGCTCCTGTACCTGCCGGGGGGTTTCCAAAGAGGCAATGGCCTCGTAAAGCGTGTCAATTTTTTTCTGCATTTCCAAAGTACCGTCTCCTTATTGTGGATTCTGCATGGCGTTCAGGAATGCCCGGGCCCGTTCACTTCTGGGGTTGTCAAAAACTTCCTCCGGGGTCCCGGCCTCCTCAATCACGCCCTCCGACATATAGATTACCACATCGGAGATGCTTTTGGCAAATGCCATATCGTGGGTAACGATAATCATGGTGTAGTTTTTCTCCTTCAGGCTGCGGATGACCCGCAGAACCTCCCCGGTGAGCTCCGGGTCCAGGGCGGAGGTGGGCTCGTCAAAGCAGAGAATATCTGGGGTCAGGGCCATGGCCCGGGCGATGGCCACCCGCTGCTGCTGGCCGCCGGAGAGCTGGCAGGGATAGGCATCCGCCTTTTGGGAGAGCCCCACCTGCTCCAGAAGCGTCAAGGCTTTTTGCCGGATCTCCTGGGGCGTGCCGGTTTTTAGCAGGGTAGGGGCCAGAGTGATGTTTTGCAGCACGGAATACTGGGGGAACAGCTGGAAATTCTGGAACACCAGGCCGAAACGCAGCCGGTTTTTCCGGATTTCCTCCTCGCTGCGTCGCAGAAGCGGCACCCCGTCAATGGAGATGGTGCCACTGTCCGGGTTTTCCAGAAAGTTGAGGCACCGCAGGAGCGTGGTTTTTCCGCTGCCGGAGGAGCCCAGAATGGTCAGAACCTGCCCCTGGCGCAGGGTGAAGCTGATATCCTTCAGCACTTCCGTCGCCCCAAAGTTTTTCTTGATATTTTCTACACGAAGCTCTTCCATGGCTCAACCTCTGTAATAGTCCAAATTTTTTTCAATCCACCGGAACAGCAGGGTCAGAACTCCGGAGAACAGCAGATAGAACGCGCCGGTATAGAACATGGGCCAGATGAGGCCATCACTTTTGATAAAGGACTGACCGACCCACATCACCTCATACACCGCAATGACCCGGGCCAGGGAGGTATCCTTGACCAGGGTGATGATTTCATTCCCCATAGAGGGCACAATCCGCTTGACCACCTGCATCAGCACGATTTTAAAGAAAATCTGCCCCTTGGTCAGGCCCAGTACCTGCCCGGCCTCATACTGCCCCAGGGGGATGCTCTCAATGCCGCCCCGGTAGATTTCGCTGAAATAGCAGGCGTAGTTGATGGTAAAGGCCAGGATGACGGCGGTGAACCGCCCCATGGCGGGGAGCCCCCACAAAAGCCCCGGGCCGTAGAAAACAACAATCAGCTGCAGCATCAGGGGCGTGCCCCGAATAACCCAGACGACAAACTTCATAAAGTACCGCAGGGGCTTTCGTTTGCTCATGGTGCCAAAGCAAATGACAAGCCCCAAGGGAATGGAGAAGGCCAGGGTCAGAAGGAAGATATTCATGGTCTCACCGAAGCCCTTCAAAAGGGCTTCGGTGACGGTTACAAACTGTGCCATCTTTACTTTACCAGGGTCAGGCTGTACTTGGCAGCCAAAGCGTCCAGGGTGCCATCGGCCATAAGCTCGGCCATAATGTCGTTGACCTTGGCAGTTAGGTCGGAATCCTTGCGGAAGCCAATGCCGTATTCCTCAGAGCTCAGCTCCTGGGCAATCGTCAGGTTGGGATAGCCGGTGCCCTCGCCGGTCATGGCGTTTGCCATGGTGATGTCAATGACGCAGGCGTTGGCGGTTCCGGCGGCAACCTCCATCAGAGCGGAGGACTGGGACTGGACGGCGGTAATGCCGGAAATGTCCATGGCTTTGAGCTCCGCCTCTCCGGCGGACCCGGCTTCCACGGCGAAGGTCAGGGTGCGCAGCAGCTCGACGGCATCG
The DNA here is from genome assembly GCA_900556935.1 of uncultured Eubacteriales bacterium. GTDB lineage: Bacteria > Bacillota > Clostridia > Oscillospirales > Oscillospiraceae > Faecousia. The sequence goes on from USQL01000065.1 coordinate 11,000, forward strand.
TAGTCCGGGGCGGCGGCCTTGTCCATGACAACCACCTGGGCGTTCTTCACATAGGGGTTGGAGACGCTGGCGTTGAGCTTGACCTCGTCCGTAATGGTCATGCCGTTCCAGATGCAGTCGATGGCCTTGGATTCCAGCTCAAAGAACTTGTTGTCCCAGTCGATTTCGATGAATTGGGCCTCAACGCCCAGCTTTTCGGCCACGGCCTGGGCAAACTCCGCGTCAAATCCGGTCCAGTTACCGGAAGCATCCTTGTAGTCCATGGGCTCGTAGTCGGTGACCCCCACAACCAGGGTGCCTTTTTTCTGTACATAGCTGACATCGGAGTCGGATTTCTTTCCACAGGCAGTGCACAGCAAAACGGTGGTCACGGCAAGCACGGCGGCAATCAGTTTTTTCATAACGGGTCTTCCTTTCCTTCCTCTGTTCGGTGGGGCAGATTTGCTTGATGAATGCATTATACTTCACTTCGCTAAAGTTGTAAAGTACTTTTTCACGCTAAAGTGATAAACCGTCAAAGCAGACGATTTTTGAATGTTTCCGGGAGACAAAATTATGCAAAATAAATAAGCCTTCGGGCAAATTCACAAAAGGCAAAGTCGCTTTTGCAGGGGGCGATGCCCACATCGCTCCGAAACGTGGCGAAATAGAGCGGGAGCACCTTTGTTGATGAGAACGCTTTCCCAAGGGAAGGCCAATATGAACGGCCACAGAGGAAAGACAAAAAACCGCCAGGGACTGACAAATTGCTTGACAATTGGGGTACTGCGTGCTATAATGCCACCCATAAGACAAACGCACAGATGAGGAGAAAGCGTTCCAGATGCCCGATGCAGAGAGTTGGCGGCCGGTGCGAGCCAACGGACGGCGGGAGCGTATACTGGCCTCGGAGCGGCCTTGCTGAATAAAAAGTAGGCAGGACGGGGAACGCCCGTTATAGCGAAGCGCGGTTGCTTGACCGCGGTGAGAGGTCTGCTTTTGCAGACAAAAAGAGTGGTACCGCAAGGCTTTTACGCCCTGTCTCTTTGCTTTGGAAGAGACAGGGCGTTTTTTTGCGCTCCATCCCCGCCGCCCCGGCAGACGCAAGATTTCAAAAGAGGATGTGCAAACAATGGATGTAACAAAGTATTCTACCGGCTATTACCCCGCCCCCGGAGAGCACCTGAAATGGGTCCACAAGGACCATATTGAGAAGGCCCCCCAGTGGTGCTCTGTGGACCTGCGGGACGGCAACCAGAGCCTGGTGATTCCCATGAGCCTGGAGGAGAAGCTGGATTTCTATAAGATGCTGCTGAAAATAGGCTTCAAGGAGATTGAGGTTGGTTTCCCGGCGGCCTCCGAGACGGAATACACCTTCCTGCGGACGCTGATTGAGAAGAATATGATTCCTGAGGACGTGACGGTCCAGGTGCTGACCCAGTGCCGGGAGCACATCATCCGCAAGACCTTTGAGGCCTGCAAGGGCGCGCCCAGCGCCATTATCCACTTCTACAATTCCACCTCTGTGGCCCAGCGGGAGCAGGTGTTCAAAAAGTC
>USQL01000066.1 GCA_900556935.1 uncultured Eubacteriales bacterium
GCGGCGGCGCAGGCCGTTCTTCTCCTCGCAGTACAGCCGGTCCTTCAGGATATCCAGGTAGAAGCTGGATAGCTCCACTACGCAGAAATCATTGATGGCATGGGAAACCATGTGGAATTCATACACATTGTAGGCTCTGCGGCACTCCTTGACCAGGGCATCCAGCTTGGTCAGCGCCCACTTGTCCAGCTCCTCCATATCCTCGGGAGCCACCAGATTGTCGGCATCAAACTCATTGAGGTTGCCCAGGCAGTACCGGGCGGTGTTCCGGAACTTCAGGTAGTTCTGGGCAATCTGCTTGAAGATCTCCTTGGAGCAGCGCACATCCGCGTGATAGTCGGAAGAGGCGGCCCACAGCCGGACGATGTCTGCGCCGAATTCCTTGATGAGGTCCGCGGGGTCCACGCCGTTGCCCAGGGATTTGTGCATGGCCCGGCCCTGGCCGTCCACGGTCCAGCCGTGGGTCAGAACCTGCTTGAAGGGCGCACCCTGGTCCAGAGCGCCAACGGAAGTCAAAAGCGAAGACTGGAACCAGCCGCGGTACTGGTCCGCGCCCTCCAGATACACATCCGCGGGCCACAGCTCGGGGGTGCGGTGCATCAGGGAAGCATAGTGGGTGGAGCCGGAGTCAAACCAGCAGTCCAGGGTATCCTTCTCCTTGGTGAAGTCCTTGCCGCCGCAGTGGGGGCAGGTAAAGCCCTCGGGGGCCAGCTCCATGGCATCCTTTTCAAACCAGATATTGGAGCCGTACTCGTCGAAGAGCTTAGAGAGCTTCTCGATGGACTCCGGGGTAGACACGGGCTTGCCGCAGTCCTTGCAGTAGAACACGGGGATGGGCAGGCCCCACCGGCGCTGCCGGGAGATGCACCAGTCGGCCCGCTCCCGAATCATGCTGGTCATCCGGTCCTGGCCCCAGGCGGGGTACCACTGGACGTTCTCAATGGCCTTGATGGCCTGGTCCTTGAAAGACTCCACGGAGCAGAACCACTGGGGGGTGGCCCGGAAGATGACAGGCTTCTTGCAGCGGTCGTGATGGGGATAGGAGTGGACAATCTCCTCGGAGGCAAACAGAGCTCCGGACTGGCGCATATCCTCCAGGATGATGGGGTTACTTTCTTCGGTCTTCATGCCGGCGTACTTGCCCGCGTAGTCGGTGTGACGGCCATAGTCGTCCACAGGCACCACCAGTTCCATGCCGTAGCGCATACAGGTCTGGTAGTCGTCGGCACCGAAGCCGGGGGCGGTGTGGACACAGCCCGTACCGGAATCCATGGTGACGTACTCGGCGTTCACCAGGCGGGAGGTCTTGTCCATAAAGGGGTGCTGGGCCAGCATATTCTCAAAGAAGGAGCCGGGGTAGCTGGCCAGAACCTCATAGTGCTCAAAGCCGCCGATGTGCATCACCTTGTCCATCAGGGCCTCGGCCATGATGTAGGTCTCGCCGTTGTCGGCCTTCACGAGAACATAGCTGTCTCTCGGGTGCAGGCAGATGGCCAGGTTGCCGGGCAGGGTCCAGATGGTGGTGGTCCAGATCACGAAGTAGGTCTTGGAAAGGTCGAACTGGCTGAGCTTGCCCAGGTCGTCCTTCATGGGGAACTTGACATACACGGTGGTGCAGGGGTCGTCCTTATACTCGATATCGGCCTCGGCCACGGCGGTAACGCAGTAGGGGCACCAGGTCACGGGCTTTAAGCCCTTGTAGATATAGCCCTTGTCAAACATCCGGCCAAAGATTTTGACCTCCTGGGCCTCAAAATGCTTGTCCATGGTGCGGTAGGGGTGCTCCCAGTCGCCCACCACGCCCAGGCGCTTGAAGCCGCCCATCTGCTTCTGGATGAAGTCCTCGGCAAACTCCTCGCAGGCCTTCCGGAACTCGGGCACGGACATGTCCTTGTTGAGCTTCTTCTTGGAGGTCTCGATGGCCCGCTCGATGGGCAGACCGTGGTTGTCCCAGCCGGGGACATAGGGGGTGTAGCAGCCCATCATGGCATGGCTGCGGACGATGAAGTCCTTCAGGGTCTTATTCAGGGCGTGGCCCATGTGGATATAGCCATTGGAGAAGGGAGGGCCGTCATGCAGCACGAAGGGGGGAAGGTCCTTGTTCTTCTTCAGCATTTCGTTGTACAGGTCCAGGTTCTGCCAGTGCTCCAGCATACCCGGCTCCCGGTTGGGAAGCCCCGCCTTCATGGGGAAGTCGGTCTTCGGGGTGATGATTGTGTTTTTGTAATCCATCGGAATAACCTCCATTTGATTTGTTTACGGAATGTTCAAAGCCTTCCCCTTGGGGAAGTAGGGGCGGCTACCAGCCGCCCGCCAGCCAACGGACCTGAGCGCCTTATACCAACCGCTCACTTTCGATACGTTGCGGGCGGCTAATAGCCGCCCCTACAGGGGATTGTTACAAAAAAGCCTTTGTCCCTTAAAAATAAGAGACAAAGGCCATTGTTACCTCTGCGGTACCACTCTCGTTCCGCGTGTTCCGCGGCACTCAATGGGGCTGTATCGGGCCTGCCCGGTGCGGTCTACTGCCCAAAGGGGTTCGGCGCACTGCTCTGAGGGGATAAGCGTTGGGGCTCCTTGCCGCCTCGCACCAACCGGCGGCTCTCTGAAAAGGGGCTTCCCAGGCTCCTGTCCTCGTCCTGGCATTGCATATGAAAAATTACTTGTGGGTGGGGTCGTAGTTCCGGCCAAACTGCAGATTGAGGTTTGCGAATCGGCTGGTGGTGGTGTCGTTCACCGGGTGACGGGGCTCTGCCTTGGGGGCAGTGTCCTCGGCGGTGCCAACCAGGGCTTCCACATTGTGGGCAATCTCGTCGGCCACGGAGCCGCTGTCATAGTGCAGCTCGGAAGCGGCAGGGGCGACGGGTGCAGCGGGGGCGACGGGTGCTGCGGGGGCCTTGGCAGCGGGGGCAGCGCCCTTAATCCGCTCCAGGGCCTGGATGCAGGCGCGCATCTGCTCCTGAATCTCGGCAATCTTGGCGTTGGCGGCGCGTCTAGCCTCCTCCACCCGGGCATTCTCGGCGGCAATCAGGGCCTCCGTATTGGCGCTGGGGGCGGCGGCGGGAGCCACAGGGGCGGCAGGAGCGGCGGCCACGGTCTGAGCCTTGGCGGCAGCCTCTCTGAGCATCCGGTCGCATCTCTGCTTGGTCTCCAGAAGCATCTTATCGGCAGCGGCCTTGGCATCCGCGTCGTTGGACTTGGAAGCGGCCTCGCCCTTGCGGTATTCCTCCAGCTTGCTGGCCAGAACCCGCATCTTGCTTTTCAGCAGGGCGTTCTCCTTGTAAAGGGTTACATAATCTTCCGTCAGGGGCTCCAGGAATTCATCGACCTGCTGCATGTTGTAGCCGCCGAAGGAAGACTTGCTGAAAGACACCTGATCGATTTGCTGCGGAGTAATCATATCTGTTTCTCCTTCCTGATATGTTTTTGAAATCTATCTATCAGATATAGTTCTCAACCTCTGCCTGCAAAGTCTCCAAATCTCCGGAGACCTCCATATTGTGGGGGCAGAAGAGGAAAACGGACTGAGCGACCTTTTTCACATCCCCATCCAGGGCGTACACACAGCCGGACAGGAAGTCCACCACCCGGCGGGCCAGGGCCTTGTCCACATTCTCCATGTTGACAACCACGGCCTTGCGGTTGCGCAGGTCATCGGCCGCCTTGGAGGTATCGCTAAAGGTGCCGGGGCGGAACAGCACAATCTCCTGCCGGTTGGAGCTGGAAGCGGTGTGCAGCACCGGGCCCCCAAAGCTGCCGCCCGTCACGCCGGTAGAGCCGGTGGAGGTGCTTACACTGCCAAAGCCAAAGTCGGAGCTGTCGTCGTCCTCCTCGTCGTCCTCGGGCTCCTCTGCCTTGGCAGCGGAGCGGCTGCGGCGGGCGGGTGTGCTGCGGCGGGCAGGCTTCTCTTCCGGTTCGTCGTAATCATCCTCAGCGTAGTCTTCGTCTTCGTCATAATCGTCGTAGTCGTCATCACCATAGGGCGCGGCAAACTTTTTTACGTTATCCCAAAGGCTCATTTCTATATTTCCTCCTGTATGTTTACATCTTCTGATGAGCGGTATCGTACACTCTGGCCCCGAAAATAGCGGTGCCTATGCGAACCATGGTGCTGCCCGCGGCGATCGCGTCTTCGAAATCTCCGGACATGCCCATTGATAAACAGTCTACCGAAACATTATCCTTCTTTTTTGCCCTAATGTCAACATATATTTGCCGCATTTTCTGAAAAAATTTAAAATTATCGCCGGGATTCTCCGCAATTGGGGGAATTGCCATAAGTCCCCGGACACAAACATTGGGAAAACTGTCAATTTTGTCCACCATTGGGAGAATTTCCTCCGGGGCAAACCCGGACTTTGCCTCCTCGAGGCCGATGTTCACTTCCAGAAGAATGTCCTGAACCAGGCCCTGCCGCTGGGCTTCCCTGGAAATTTCCGCGAGCAAATGTTCGGAATCCACACTTTGGATCAGGTTCACTTTCCCCACCACCTGCCGCACCTTGTTGGTCTGCAGATGGCCGATAAAATGAATCTGGGCCCCCTCATAGGCGTTCTCCGCCAGCTTCTTCGTCAACTCCTGAACCCGGTTCTCTCCGCACACCCGGGCCCCCGCCCGAATCGCCTCCTGGACCGCGGGAGCATCGTTCATCTTGGTGGCCGCGCAGAGCACCACCTCCCCCGGGTCCCGCCCGGCCTTCTCCGCCGCCCGGCAAATCTCCCGCCGGACCTTTTCCACGTTTTCCCCAATAGACATATGCTTTTTCCTTTCTATGAAGCTTATATGACAAAAGGCGGCGGATTGCTCCGCCGCCTCAGATTCCGGAAGCCGCGGAAGCGTCCCGTTACATCGTGGGTGCCGCCGCCTTCAAGGGCCGGATGGGCGCTAGGGTAGAAATGGCATGCTTGTAGATCATCTGCTGCTTCCCGTCGGTCACCAGCACCACCACAAAGCTGTCAAATCCCGTAATAACTCCCCGGAGCTGGAAGCCATTCATCAGAAACAGCGTAACGGGCACCTTGTCCCGGCGCACCTCCTTGAGAATGGCATCCTGCAAATTCATGGTTTCGTTCATATGTATACCCGCTTTCTTGTTCATTTTGGAGTACGCATATGCTAGCACGATTCACTTGTCGATTTCCCGTAGAATTTGTCGGGCGGCACAGAAAATTTCCGCCTCGCCCTGATTTTCTTCCCGGCATAGCCAGTGGATGGCCTTGTTCCGCCGGAACCAGGTCAGCTGCCGCTTGGCATAGCGCCGGGAGGACTGGCGCACCCGGTCCGCCGCCTCCTCTACGGTTGTCTCCCCCTCCAGGGCCTCCACAAACTCCTTATACCCGATGGCCTGCATACTGGTGGCCTTTTCCGGCACGCCGGAGGAAAGCAAATCCCGAATCTCGCCTAAGAGCCCCGCCTCCAGCATTTTGGTCACCCGCAGGTCAATCCGCTCATAAAGGGTTTTCCGTTCCGCAAAGTCCAGCCCCAGCCATAGTGGGGTAAATCTTGGGGGCATTTCCCTGGTTTTCCGGTCGTGCTCTGTGACGGTCTCCCCGGTTTCCAGATAAATTTCCAGCGCCCGCAGCAGCCGCTTCCGGTCGTGAATCCGCTCCGCCGCCTCCGGGTCTACGGAGCGCAGCCACGCGGCCATGGCCTCCATCCCCTCGGCATCCGCCTGCTGTTCCAGCCGTTCCCTTACCCCCGTGGAGGGGAAGGGGGCAAAGTCCCGGCCGCTTACCAGGCTATCCATATACAGCCCGGTGCCCCCCGCGATAACGGCGGTTTTCCCCCGGGAAACAATATCCTCCACAACGGGGGCCGCCTCCTGGCAGTAGCGGGAAACGGAATAGGGCTCCTCCGGCTCTGCCACGTCAATCATATGGTGGGGAATCCCCCCCATTTCTTCCACGGTGGGCTTTGCCGTGCCGATGTCCATGCGGCGGTACACCTGCATGGAGTCGCAGGACACCACCTCGCCGTTCAGCTCCCGGGCAAGCGCCACCGCCAGCGCCGTCTTTCCCGAGGCCGTGGGCCCCGCAAGGCAGATAATGGGATTCATCGGTGCCCACGCTCCTTTTCCATAAGCTTTTGAATTCTGGGACGGTTGAACCGCTGCATGACGGCAAAACAGCCGTCCATCATTGCCGCCAAAATCGAGGTAATCCAGAATACCCCCGCCGCCCCAAAGGCCGGAACGGTCAGCACCGGCGCAAAGCTCAAGAACATAATCACCTCATGCCCCGCCTCCGCCGTGCAGCCGTTGTGCAGAATTTCCGCCCAGGTTCTTTTTTGGGGGTTGAAAGAGTCCGGGTTGTAGGTGGGCATACGGTTTTTCCATTTCTTTACCCGCAGGGCCTTATACAGCCCCGGCTCCCAGCCCTTCTGCCGGAACCAGACGTTGTTCTCCACCCCCTGCGGAATCATCGGCGGCACCACCGCCCCAACAAGCAGCCGCATGGCAAAATGGTAGAAAAAGGTCCCGGCGGTAATGGCGCAGGCTTCCAGGGTCCCGCTGGGCACCATCCGGTAAAGCCCATACAGCGCCGCCGTCAGAACCCCAAGCAGGAGGGCGGATAGATTCAGTACTTTCGCAAATGACATAGGCTTCCTTCTTTCCATCCAACGCTGGGGAAATCTCTTGGCTCCCCTTTTACGTCCTCTTAAACTGCCGTTCCAGGTTTTTCTTGCTTAAGGAGACACAGATGGGTCTGCCGTGGGGACAGTATTTGAGCTCCTCATGGGTCATCACCTCTCTGGCCACCGCCAGGAGCTCCCGGTCGTCATTGACCCACCCGGCCTTGATGGCCGCCTTGCAGGCCACGGTGTGGAGCATCTCGTCCCGGACGGTATCCGGGGAGGTGATCTTCCCCCGCAGCAGATCCTGGGCCAGGGTCTCCACCGTTTCCGCCGCGGCATCCACGCTCAAATCCATGGGAATCTGCCGCAAAAGCAGGGTGTTCTCCCCAAATTCCTCCAAGGAAAAGCCCAACTCCTCCATCATGGAAAGGTTGCTCATAATCTCCGCCGCCGCCTTGGGATTTAAGCGGACGGAAATGGGGGTTAAAAGGTTCTGGCCGGTGATGGCCTCCTGCCGGGCCTTTAGCTTGTTAAAGAGAATCCGCTCGTGGGCGGCGTGCTTGTCGATTAAAAACGCCTCGTCCCCCTGCTCCACCAATATATAGGTCCTGTAGAGCTCCCCGACCATGCGCCAGGGCTGCGCCTGGGGCATTTCCAGAGCCGTCTGCTCCGGCTCCTCCTGGGGAAGCTCTGGCATTTCCGGCGCGGGTACAGACTTTTCCGGGGTAGGCATAGGCCGTTCCGGCACGGGCATAGGCATGGCCCGTGCCGGCATGGCGGCGGGCTTTGCCTCCTCTTGGCAGGGCGGCACCGGGGCCGGGGCTGCCTCTGAGGGTCTCTTTGTCTCCATGGTGGGCAGCAGCACATTGGAGCGCAGAACCGCCGTGTCCGTTATTTTCCGGGCCGTGGCCATGGCCCTCTCCGGGTCCGGCCTGGGTGCGGTCTTCACCGTTTCGGCAAAGGCCCGGTAGTCCTGGGCGGACATGGTTTTGAAGAAATCCTTTTTCGGCTCCGCCGTCTTTTTCTCCGCCTCCGGGAACACCGTGGTGCTCCTCTGAGAGAACTGAATCTGGGGCCGGTCCGGGGTCTTGTTCAGGGCCCCCAGCACCCCATAGTGTACGCAGTCAAAAACCGCCTTTTCGTTGAGGAACTTGACCTCCGTCTTTGCCGGGTGGACGTTCACGTCCACCGCCGTGGGGGGCAGCTCCAGGCACAGCACGCAGGTGGGGAATTTTCCCACCATCAGCTGATTCCGGTAGGCCTCCTCCAGGGCGGAGACCAATAGCCTGGATTTTACAGGCCGGTGGTTTACAAAGAAGGTCTGCAAATTCCGGCTGGGCCGGGCCTCCGTGGGCTTGGAGACGTAGCCCGTGAGCTTATATTTTTCCCACTGGCTGTCCACCGGCACCATGGAGCCAAACTCCCGGCCATACACGCAGTACACAGCCCCCCGCAATCCTCCGTTTCCCGGGGTGGACAGGACGGTTTTCCCGTCCCGAATCAGGGTGAACCCCACCTCCGGATGGGCCAGGGCCTGCAGCTGCACCGCCCCCGCCACCCGGGAGCCCTCCACCGTATCGGCTTTCATAAACTTCATCCGGGCCGGGGTGTTGTAAAACAGGTCCCGGATAATGATGGTAGTGCCGTCCGGGCAGCCCGCCTCCGATTCCTCGGTCACGGCCCCCGCCTCTAAGCGGAGGCTGACACCGGTGAGGGCATCCGGGGTCTTGGTCAAAAGGTCAATGCGGCTGACGGAGGAGATGGCAGCCAGCGCCTCTCCCCGGAAGCCCATGGTGCCGATGGCGCTTAAATCCTCGGCACAGTGCAGCTTGGAGGTAGCGTGGCGCAGGAACGCCGTCCGGGCATCCTCCGGAGTCATGCCGCAGCCGTTGTCCGTCACCCGCAGGAAGGTCATGCCCCCGTCCCGGATTTCGATGGTTATTTTTGTGGCCCCGGCATCCACGGCGTTTTCAAGCAGCTCCTTGGCCACACTGGCCGGCCGCTCCACCACCTCGCCGGCGGCGATTAAATTGGCAATGTGGGGGGATAACTGGATAATTTTTCCCATGTTTTTACCTCAGTAGGTTCAGTGCGTATAGATTGATCAGGCCGTGCATCACCATAGGCCCATAGATGCTGCCGCTTTTGACATAGCACCAGCCCAGCCACAGCCCCGCGGGCAGGTACTGCAAAAACGCCAGCACCAGCCGCAGCGGGGTATATACCCCCACATAGGAGACAATGTGCACCATGGAAAAGGCCGCCATGGAGATGAGATAGGCCGCCACCGGAGAGGTCCCGTAGATATTCCGGAAGATGAGCCCCCGGTAGACGCATTCCTCCGCCGCCGGAGTGAGAATCACCGTGCCCAGCAGCATCAGATAGTAGCTTCCCTGGGCCATGCCGGAAATGGAGGCATCGTTCTGGTTGACAAAGCCGGGGTCCAGCCTTCCCAGGGCCCAGTTGACCGCCTGAGAGGTCAGCCAATAGGCGACCAGCGCCAGCACAATGGCCTGGCCGAACAGAACGGGATGGGCCTTGACGCCTTTGAAGGCCGCGCCCAGAAATTTATGATAAATCCACACCGCCGCCAGAAAGTTCAGCAGAAAGAAGGTGAAATTCACCTCCGCCGAGGACAGCGGCTTTTTCAGCAGCCCGTTGACGGCCGTTAAGAGACTTGGCAGCAAAATCAGCTGGAAGGCAAACCAGCCAAAGCCCACCATGGTCTCGTCCCGCCGGGGGGCGGGGGTAGATATCGTTGTTTTTGCCATTCCTGTCCTTTCTCAGTCCAGCATTTTCCGCAGCCTGTACAGCTGGTTCATGGCCTCGATGGGGGTCAGGGTTTCCACCTGAATCTCCTTCAGCGCGTCGCAGACCCGGCTTGCGGACAGGTCCAGCAAGCTAACCTGCTCCTCCCGCTCTTCCTTGGGGGCGGGGGCGTACTGGGGCCCCTCGGCCTCCAGCTCGGAGAGAATCTCCCGGGCCCGGGCAATCACACTGTTCGGAAGCCCCGCCAGCTTGGCAACCTCGATGCCGTAGCTGTCATCCGTGGCACCGGGGACAATCTTCCGCAGGAAAATCATCTGCTCTCCCCGCTTTTTCACGGCGATATTGTAGTTTTTCACATTGGAAAGCTTGCTCTCCATGGTGGAGAGCTCATGGTAATGGGTGGCAAACAGGGTCTTTGCCCCCAGCTTTTTGGGGCTTGCAGCGTATTCCAGCACCGCCCGGGCAATGCTCATGCCATCGTAGGTAGAGGTGCCCCGGCCAATCTCGTCCAGAATCAAAAGGCTTCGGGAGGTGGCGTATTTCAGGATGGAGGCTACCTCGGACATCTCCACCATAAAGGTGGACTGGCCGGAGGCCAAATCGTCGCTGGCACCGATTCTGGTAAACACCCGGTCCACCAGGCCGATTTTCGCCGCCCGGGCGGGCACGAAGGAGCCCATCTGGGCCATGAGGACAATCAGCGCCACCTGGCGCATATAGGTGGATTTGCCCGCCATATTGGGGCCTGTGAGAATGGCCACCTGGTTGTCCTTGCCCCCCAGAACCGTGTCATTGGGCACAAAAAGGCTGTCACGCAGCATGGCCTCCACTACAGGATGGCGGCCATCGGTAATGGAAATTTCCGGACCCAGGCTGATTTCCGGGCGGCAGTAGCCCCGCTGCACCGCAACGGCGGCAAGGGAGCACAGGGTGTCCGCCGCCGCAACCGCCGCCGCGGACTGCTGCACCCGGGGTGCCTGAGCCGCCAGGCTCTCCCGAAGCTTGGAAAAAATCTGGTATTCCAGGGCCGTCAGCCGGTCCTTGGCGGTGAGCACCTGGGTTTCCAGCTCTTTGAGCTCCTGGGTGATGTAGCGCTCGCAGTTGGCAAGGGTCTGCTTGCGGATATAGTGCTCCGGCACCTGGTCCATAAAGGACTTAGAAACCTCGATGTAATAGCCGAACACCCGGTTATAGCCCACCTTCAGGGTCCGGATGCCGGTTTTTTCCCGTTCACTGTTCTCAATGGCCGCAATGGTCCCGGAGCCGCCATCCATAATGTCCCGCAGCTTGTCCGCGTCGGCGTTGGCCCCCTTGCGGATGATGCCGCCCTCCCGGACGGTCAAGGGGGGATCGTCTACGATGGTGTTTTCAATGGCATCGGCGCAGTCCTTCAGCGGGTCGATGGCACCGGCAAGTTTGCATAGCTGGGGGCTGTGCATCCCCGAAAGCAGTGTCTTTACCTGGGGCAGGGCCCGCATTCCTCTGGCAAGGCCCAGCAAATCCCGGCAGTTGACGGTGCCGGTGACAATCCGGGTCATGACCCGCTCCAAATCCGTCACGTCCTTCAAAGCCTCTTCCAGCTCTCCCCGGGCGATGGGATTTTCCACCAGGTCCTCCACAGCCCCCTGCCGACGGGTAATCTCCGCCGGGTCCAGCAGGGGCTTTTCCAGCCAGGAGCGGAGCATCCGCCCGCCCATGGCGGTATGGGTCTTGTCCAGCACCCACAGAAGGGTGCCTTTTTTCTCCTTGGCCCGCATGGTCTCCGTGAGCTCCAGGTTCCGGCGGGCATCCATATCCAGCTCCATGAATTTTCCGGTGGTGTAGTATTGCAGCTCCCGGATATGGGCCAGGTCGTTTTTCTGCAGGGTCAAAAGGGTCTGCAGCAGCGTCCCGCTGGCCACAATCGCCGCCGGGAAGGAGCCGAGACCCAGCTCCTCCACGGTCTTTCCAAAGTGCCGTTCCAAAAGGGACACCGCCTGCTCGTAGTCAAACTGTTCCGGCTTTCCCTCGTCCACGCAGCAATTGAGCCTACGGAACAGGGCATCGGAAATGGCTTCCTCGTCCACATTTTCGCCCCACCGCAAAACCTCACTGGGGGTGAATCTTCCCAGCTCCGAGGCCACGTTTCTGGGGTCCCGGCAGGTGGTGGCATAGAACGCTCCGGTAGACAGGTCGCAGAAGGCCAGTCCGTACTGCCCCCCCGCCCCGTAGAGGCAGGCCATATAGTTATTCTTGTTCTCCTCCAGCATGCAGCTTTCCGTTACGGTGCCGGGGGTGACAATGCGGGTAATGTCCCGCTCCACAAGTCCCTTTGCCAGGGCCGGGTCCTCCATCTGCTCACAGATGGCCACCTTGTAGCCCTTCTGCACCAGCCGCGCGATATAGGAGTCCACGCTGTGGTAGGGCACCCCGCACATAGGGGTCTGCTCCTCCTTGGGCTTGCTGCGGTCCCGGCTGGTAAGGGTCAGATCCAACTCCCGGGCAGCCAGAATGGCATCCTCGTTGAACATTTCATAGAAATCGCCCAACCGGAAAAACAGGATGCAGTCACTGTTGCGGGCCTTCATCTGCTGATACTGCCGCTGCATAGGGGTCAGTTCCGTATTTGCCATGTTTCCGTCCTTTTCTAAGTCTAAAAATGATGAATAATTTGGATTTTTAGAATGATATCTGTAGGGGCTTCCCAGGCTCCACTGAAAGGGGAGCTGTCAGCGCAGCTGACTGAGGGGTCCGGCTTAGCCGATAGGCTAAGCCTTGCGCCGTAAGGCGCAAATACCAGTTTTTCCAACCATCCACGCTTTGCATTCCGCCTGCGGCGGAGGCTTTTCTGTCGAAAAGCCGGACCCCTCAGACCCGGCTATCGCCGGG
>USQL01000067.1 GCA_900556935.1 uncultured Eubacteriales bacterium
CCCGCCGGTGAGAAGGGATTTTATTCTTCCTCGTCGTCGAAGGTGAACTCCAGGGTCTCGCCGCAGTTGGGGCAGACGATGCTGCCGGACTCCAGGACCTTCTCGTCAAAGTCGATGACGTTGCCGCAGGCGCACTCAACCTCGTAGATGGTGGAGTCCTCGTCGCCGAAGTCAAAGCCCTCCTCGGGCTCCTCCTCGTCTTCCGCGTCCTCGTCCTCGTCTTCCTCGGGGTCGTAGTAGTCGTCGCCTTCGTCGTCCCAGTCGTCTTCCTCGTCGTCCTCATCCATGATGAAGTCTTCGATGGCATCCAGGTCCTCTTCGATCTCGTCCAGCTCGTCGGAGATGGCAATGGTGGTATCCTCAATGTCCACCATGCGCTTGGACATATCGCCGAGCAGGTCAACGATGGCCGCAATCATCTTTCCTTCGTTGGTCTCGGTGTCCAGCTTCAAGCCGTCCATCAGGCCCTTCAGGTAGGCGGATTTTTCAGAAATCGTCATATTCGTTCTCCTTTCAGCTTAGACAGCTGCTTTTAGGCCTTGGAACGGCCCAGGTATTCGCCGGTACGGGTGTCGATCTGGATCTTATCGCCCTCGTTGATGAACAGGGGCACCTTGATCTCAGCGCCGGTCTCCACGGTAGCGGGCTTGGTGACGTTGGTAGCGGTGTTGCCGGCAAAGCCAGGCTCGGTCTTGGTGACCACCAGGTCGGCAAAGTTGGGAGCTTCCACACCGAAGACATTGCCCTTGTAACTCATGATGGTGCAGACATCGTTCTCCTTGACGAACTTGAAGGAGTCGTCCAGGACGCTGGCATCGATGGGGGTCAGCTCGTAGGTCTCGCCGTCCATGAAGTAGTAGAGGTTGCCGTCGTTGTAGGAGTACTCCATCTTCTTGCGCTCAATGTAAGCGGTGGGGTACTTGGCAGAGGGGTTGAAGCTGGTCTCGGTCACGCCGCCGGTGATGACGTTCTTCATCTTCACACGGACGAAAGCGGCACCCTTGCCGGGCTTCACGTGCTGGAACTCGATGACCTGCATAACCTTGCCATCCATTTCAAAGGTTACGCCGTTTCTAAAATCACTTGCAGAAATCATTGGTTTATCCTCCTAATTTATGTTCCCTTGGGGGGATACAAGAATCTATATCCTTAACCATGTTAGTTTACCCCATAATACGCTATTTTGCAAGGGGTTTTCGGAAATTTTTTAGATGATGAGCAAATCTTTGGGAATATTGGTGATATCCTCACAGCCGTCGGCGGTAACAATTGTCACATCCTCAATACGAACGCCGAATTTTCCCGGCAGGTAGATGCCCGGCTCCGCGGAAGTCACGGCACCGGCGGGGATGGGCTTTTCGTTCCGGAAGCTCATATTGGGGCCCTCGTGAATCTCCAGGCCCACGCCGTGGCCGTAGCTGTGGCCAAAGTAATCGCCGTAGCCCGCGTCGGAAATCACCTTCCGGGCAGCGCCGTCCACCTCCGCGCCGGTGACACCGGCCTTGGTAATGGCGATGCCGGCCTTCTGGGCTTCCAGCACCACATTGTAGACCTTCTTCATCTCCTCCGTGGCGTAGCCAACGGCAAAGGTGCGGGTGGTATCGGAGCAGTAGCCCTGATAGAGCACGCCAAAGTCCATGGTGATAAAGTCGCCCTCCCGAATCACCCGGTCACCCGCCACGCCGTGGGGCATGCTGGTGTTGGGTCCGGAGACCACGATGGGGTCAAAGGACAAGCCCTGGGCTCCGTTTTTGTACATTTCGTAGATGAGCTCCGCCTGGGCCTCCAGCTCGGTCATACCGGCGTGAATCCGGGGCAGGGTCTCTTGGAAGGCCTTGTCGGCAATCTTCTGGGCTTTGCGCAGCAGGTCCAGCTCCCAGTCCTCCTTCCGATCCCGGAAGCCGTTGATTTTGGCGTTGTAGGGCACCAGCTTGGCGTTCAGGTTCTTTTCCATGCCCATGAACTCCGCAACGGTCAGGTAGTTTTCCTCATAGCCCAGGGCGGTAACACCGAAGTCCGCGATGGCCTCGTTGATGCACTTGGCGTAGTTCCGGCCGGAATTGACATCCAGCACCTCAAAGCCCCGGATATTGTTCTGGGCGGACTCGATGTAGCGGCTGTCCGTAAAATAGCGGCAGCCCTTCTTGGTGACGATGGCCATGCCCTCGGCAATGTCGAATTCCGCGCCGTAATGGCGGCTATAGCGGGAGGTCAGCAGCAGGCCATCCACCTCGCCGTCCAGAATGGACAGGAACTTTTCCAAATTTTTCATTTTCTGATTCTCCTTTTTCTCGCCGCGAAGACAAAGGGCAGTTCCAAAACATGCCTTGCCTTCAGCCAAAACGTGTGATTATCAATGGCCTTTACCAGAATCGGGGTCACCCCCGCCAGATTTCCGGCCAGTGTATCCGTAAAGATTTGATCGCCCACAATGGCGGCGTTCTCCGGTGAAAAGCCAAAGCGCTCCATGCACTGCCTAAGCCCGTCAGGCCGGGGCTTGTGGGCCCGCATGATGTAGTCCAGGTGATAGGTTTCGCAGAAACGGATAAGCCGCTCATTTTTGCTGTTGGAGACGATGGCGATTTTCACCGGAGAGGCATTCATCCGTTCCAGCCAGGCCCGCATCTCCTCCGTGGGCACATCGGTGGTATAGGGGACGATGGTATTGTCAAAATCCATCATCAGCAGGGAAATTTCCCGCTTTTGGAGCATTTCCGGGGTTAAATCCGTCAGCTTTTCGGTCATAAGCCCGGGCAGAAGGGACAGGGACATATTCTTTTCTCCTTTGTCATATACTTGCGGAGAAATACCGGGTAAACCGGCTGTCTATCCCCGAACGCTCTAATAGTATACCACGGGAAGGAGGATTTGTCCATGGTCATCCCGCATTATCTCGCCGTCACCCGGGCAGAAATTGCCGGCGGCGCGCTCCCAGCCCCCTTGGGGTACCTGGGCTGCCATTTTTCGGAAGCGGGGCTTTTGGGGCTTCCGGAGGCACTCCCACCCAACTCCCTGCTGATTCTGGACGACCGCATTCCCATGACCAGCCAGGACCCGGCGCTGATTCTCTCCCAGCTGCAAATGGCCTTGGATGCCCTTGACTGTATAGGGCTGCTTCTGGATTTCCAGCAGCCGGAGAACGGGCCCCAGAAGAACCTTACCCGGCTGCTTTCAAAAACGCTGCCCATTCCCGTGGCAGCGCCCCCTTTTTACGCGTCCCCGGAGTGCAGACTGTTTCTTCCCCCTGTCCCGCCGGACCGGTCCGTCGAGGAAGCGCTCTCCCCCTGGTCCGGAAGAAAAATCTGGCTGGATACCGCCCCCGGTGCCATCACCCTGACCCTGACCGGGGCGGGCTGCGCTGCCGCTCCCCTGCCCCATTCCCCGCCCCCCGGGAGATTTACGGACCCGCGGCTGTGCTGCCGCTACTCCATCGAGGAAAACCCTGAGGGCTTCCGGTTCACGCTTTTTCGGGATGAAGCCTGCCTGCGTGGCCTGCTTGCCCAGGCCGCGGAGTGCGGGGTAGAGCTGGCCGTGGGACTGTGGCAGGAGTTCCGGCCGTGAAGCGTTGGGTTTTCTCTTGCATTTGCAGCCAAAAAACGGTATAATAGGGATGCGTTCCGGCGGAAGCCTGTTTCCTCTGCGGAAACGGTCCGGCAAGAGAAATGATTCGGATAAGGAGTATTTCCCATGGCAAGACGAACACAAGCGGTGATTATGCAGGCGTTTATCGGCCTCCTGGCCCAAAAGCCCCTGGATAAAATTACCGTCAAAGATGTCATTGAGGAAGCGGATATCAACCGGAATACGTTTTACTATTATTATGAAAATATCCAGGACCTTCTGGACGCGTTTTTTGAGCAGGAGCTGCAAAAATTCTCGGAGAGCGCCGAAAGGACCGATTCCTTTGCCAAGGAGTATATCCGTGCCTGCGCCTCCATCCGGGATAACCGCCGGGCCATTCACCACATTTACCTTTCGGAAAACCGTCAGCTCATTTCCAACTATCTCAAAACCGCGGCGGAGCAGTTTGTCGGGCGCTTTGTCCGGGAGGCCGCCGCCCCCTACGCTCTGGACGAAGCAGGCATCTCCTATGTCATGCACCTCTACAGCTACTCCGTGCTGGGCATCACCATGCAGTGGATTCAAAAGGATGTTCCCCTGGACCCCAATCTGCCGGAGCTTCTGGAGAGCACCTTCAATGCTTCCGTAGACAATATTATTCGGGATTATCTGGCCTTCTCCAAAGCCCACCCGGCCGAGAAGTCATAGAACCGTCAAATTCAGTCAAAATTGTGGAACCGTTCGAATTCGAACGGTTCTGTTTTTTTGTCTGTAGAAAAATATCGGAAAATGGAATAGGATTGGCTCATCCAAAAAAGCGGAAAGGAGGCAGACCGTTGAAAAAGCTGAAAGCGGTAAAATACACCTACAGTGTCTTTTCCTGTGCGCTGATTGTCTTTGGACTTGCGATTCTCATCCGGGCCGGGCTTTCGGAGCGTCTGTTTATGCTGGCCGGTGGATGGCTGATGATTGGCTTTGGACTGGTCCGCATCCTGGGGTATTTTTCCAAGGATTCCCTGCAGCTGGCCTTTCAGTTCGACCTGATTCTGGGCATCTCGTCTGCCATACTGGGCGCTTACATGATTTGGGACACCCAGGCGGCGGGACACATTGTCATGGTTCTGGGGGTGTTTTTCCTGATGGATGCCCTTTCCAAGGTGCAGACCGCCATCGATGCCCGGCGCATCGGCGTGGAGCACTGGTGGGTGATTCTGGGAATGGCACTGGCCGCCGCGGCCATCTGCGCGCTCATCGTCCTGGCGGAATTCCAGAATTTTGAAGTCGTCGGCCGTTTGATTGGCACAAATCTTGCCATCGACGGTGTACTGAATCTTTACGTAGCACAAAGTACCGTAAATACAATTAGGAGGAAAAAAGAATGGGAAGCTTAACACACAAGGCAGCCAGAACTGCCGCCGGAATCGGCATTGACCAGGCGCTGAAAAAGGTAACCCACGGCGACCGGGACGCGGAGCTCCTGAAGCTCATCGACCTGGCGGAAAAGTACACCGCAGGTACCAGCCTGACAATCAACTTTGATTCCTACAAGAATATGCTTCAGGACGAGGGGAGCGCCCTGAGCCAGTACCTGAATCGGGCGCTGGACGAAATTGACCCCAACGTTCTGAAAACCACCCTCTTAAACTTTGGCTTTGAGGCCATGCTCACCGGCACCATGACCATCCGCAAAATGCGGGAGGTCCACCAGTGCAACATCCCCTGGCTGATTCTCATGGACCCCACCTCCGCCTGCAACCTGCATTGCACCGGCTGCTGGGCCGCGGAATACGGCAACAAGCTGAATTTGACCTATGAGGAGCTTGCCAGCGTGGTCCGTCAGGGCCGGGATTTGGGCGTGTACTTCTATATGTTCACCGGCGGCGAGCCCCTGGTCCGCAAGAAGGACATCATCCGCCTGTGCGCCGAGTTTAACGACTGCCAGTTCCTGGCGTTTACCAACGGCACATTGGTAGACCAGGCCTTCTGTGATGAGATGAAGCGGGTGGGCAATCTGATGCTGGCCATCTCCCTGGAGGGCGACCCCGAGGTCAACGACCTGCGCAGAGGCAGCGGCGTTTACAGCAAGGTCATGTACGCCATGTCCCTGCTGAAGCAGAACGGCCTGATTTTCGGCACCTCCATCTGCTATACCTCCAAGAACTGCATGTCAGTCACCAGTCCCGAGTTTGTGAAGCTCATGGTGGAGAAGGGCTGCCGCTACGCCATGTACTTCCACTATATGCCCGTGGGCAACGAAGCCTCCGTAGAGCTGATGCCCACCCCGGAGCAGAGAATCTACATCAAGGACCGCATCCGCCAGATGCGCCGCCTGAAGGACGGCGAGGGTCTGTTCACCATGGACTTCCAGAACGACGGCGAGTTTGTAGGCGGCTGCATTGCCGGCGGCCGGAACTACTTCCACATCAACGCCAACGGCGACGCGGAGCCCTGCGTGTTCATCCACTATTCCAACGCCAATATCCGCACCCACACCCTGCTGGAAATCCTGAAGAGCCCCCTGTTCATGGCCTACCGGGACGGCCAACCCTTCAACGAAAATCACCTGCGCCCCTGCCCCATGCTGGAAAACCCGGAGCTTCTGCAGCAGATGGTGGCCAAAACCGGCGCCAAGTCCACAGACCTGCAGTCCCCGGAATCCGCGGAGCACCTGTGCGCCAAGTGCCATGCCTATGCTGAGAACTGGAAGCCCTGCGCCGACAGGCTCTGGGCAGAGGAGAAGCACCCTGTCCACAATTACGAAAACTACAAGGACTGGAAGCCCAAGGCCTGATCTTCGGCGAAAGCCCCATTGATCGTTCCGACGGACCGTCCCGTACCCCTGGGCGGTCCGTTTTTTCTGCTATGGAGGAGAAATTTATGCCGAGTAAAACAGCCATCGTCACGGATACCAACTGCGGCCTGCGCCCGGAGGAGGCGGCGGAGCTGGGCATCCGTGTGATCCCCATGCCGGTGATCCTGGACGGGGAGTGCTTTTTTGAATACGATTCCATTTCCCAGGCGGAATTCTTTGAGGCCCTGAAAGGGGGCGCGGAGGTCTCCACCTCCCAGCCCGCCCCCGGGGCCATCCAGCAGTGCTGGGATGCCGTCCTGGAGGACTGCGAGGAGCTCATCTATATCCCCATGTCCGCCGGGCTTTCGGGAGAGTGCCAGACCGCCCTGGGCCTTGCCCAGGACTACGGCGGCCGGGTGCGGGTGGCGGACAATCGGAGAATCTCCGTGACAGAGCGCCAGGCGGCGCTGGATGCGCTTTCCCTGGCCCGTCAGGGCTGCACGGCGGCGGAAATTCAGACCTTCCTGGAGGCAGACGGCGGAAATTCGGACATTTTCGTTGCGGTGAACACTTTGGAACTGCTGAAAAAAAGCGGCCGGGTGACGGCGGCGGGGGCGGCCCTGGGGGCCATGCTGAGCATCAAGCCCGTGCTGCGCATTCAGGGCGGCAAGCTGGACGCTTACCGGAAGGTCCGGGGAATGCGCTGCGCCATGCAGGCCATGATTGAGGGCTTGCAGGAGGATGCCCAGCGTCTGGAAGGCCCCCTGACCGTCCGGGCCGCCTATGCCGGGGACCTGGAGGCGGGGCAGCGCTGGCGGGATGCCTTGCAACAGGCGTTTCCAAACTGCACCGTGGGCTTAGACCCGCTGCCCCTGAGCGTCTGCTGCCATGTGGGCTGGGGCGCTCTGGGCGTGGGCATCGCAAGAGACAATACCTTGGAGGCGAAAAAAACATGAAAACAGCCGTTGTAGACGTGGGCGGCGGAATGCGGGGCATCTATGCCGCCGGTGTGCTGGACTACTGCCTGGATCAGGGAATTGCCTTCGACCTGGGCATTGGCGTGTCCGCCGGAAGCGCCAATATCTCCTCCTTCATCGCCGGGCAGCGGGGGCGGAACTACCCCTTCTATACGGACTATCCCCACAGAAGGGAATACATGGGCCTCCACGAGCTGGTCCGGGACCGTGCCTATCTGAACCTGGACTATGTCTATGGCACCCTCAGCAATTCCGGCGGGGAAAATCCACTGGACTACCCGGCGTTCGTGGCAAACCCCATGGATTTTCTCGCCGTCGCCACCAACGCCGAAACCGGTGAGGCGGTGTACCTGACCAAGGAAGACATGCACCTGGACGACTACAGCGTCCTGAAGGCATCCTCCGCCATTCCCTTTGTGTGCAGCCCTTACCGGGTCCGGGGCATTGACTGCTACGACGGTGCCCTCAGCGACACCGTACCCATTCAAAAGGCCTTCGACCTAGGCTGTGAAAAGGTGGTCCTGCTGCTGACCAAGCCCCTGGGGCTCCAGCGCAGCGCCAAAAAAGACCTTCCTCTGGCAAGGCTCATTGAAAAGAAATATCCGGTAAGCGCCCAAAAGCTTCGTGAGCGAGCCCGGCGGTACAATGACGGCATTGCCCTGGCCCAGCGCTACGCCCAGGAGGGCCGCCTGTGCATCATCGCCCCCAGTGACACCTGCGGCGTGGATACCTTGACCAAAGACCGGGAGGCCTCCCGCCGCCTTTACGAAAAGGGCTATGCCGACGGGGCGAAAATCCCGGCGTTTCTGGAGCAAAGAGGACGATAACCATGGACAAAACCATCCTGTGGATTTTGGCTGCCCTGCTGGCCGTGTGCGTCGGCTATATTCTCTTTCTGTTCATCGCCGCCTTGCTGGTGTACGCAACCAAAACCTATACCCAGGACAGCCCCTTTTATCGGAGCCTACTCTATGGGGCAACCGCCATCGCCATCAAGGGACTTTTATTCCACTACAGGCCCACAAACGCCGTCATCACCGTAGACGGCGTGACCCATACCTACAAAAAGGTCTGGCTGGTCCCCACCATGAATGGCCGCTACTACGGCGGCGGCATGATGCCACCCCGAACCAGGACCGCTTAAACCCCGACGGCACCGTCTCCACCATGGTCATGTACCGTGCCGGGAAATTAAAAACCCTGGCCGTGTTCCCCTCCATTTTTAAGGGCAAGCATATCCGGCATCACGAAATGGTAGAGGTCCTCACCGGCCGAAATATCCGCATGGAATTCGACCGTCCTACCCCTTTGCAAATCGACGGCGAAACCATTCTGGATGTCCGCACCTACGAGGTAACCGGCCGCCCGGTCCGGCAAAAATAACGAACAAATCCCCCCGGAACCGACTCCGGGGGGATTGCCATATTCTGGAATATTCTTTTAGGCGGCAATCACAACCGCGATTTTTTCACCAACCGCCGGAAGCACCGCCGCTTCGGATTCACCCTTGGGCTGCTCAGCAGGCTGCTCCTGGGTGGGCTTCTCCTCGGTAGGCTGCTCCTCGGTGGGCTTCTCCTCGCTGGGCTTTTCCTCGCTAGGCTTTTCCTCGTCGGGCTTCTCCTCGCTAGGCTTCTCCTCGCTGGGCTTTTCCTCGTCGGGCTTTTCCTCGCTAGGCTTTTCCTCGCTAGGCTTTTCCTCGCTGGGCTTCTCCTCGCTGGGCTTCTCCTCGCTGGGCTTCTCCTCGCTAGGCTGCTCCTCGGTGGGCTCCTCCTCGGTGGGCTTTTCCTCCGTGGACTTCTCCTTGTCAGGAGCGCCCGCAGTCACCGGTTTCTGGTCTTCCTCGGGCAGCAACATCGTGGCGGCACCGTTATTAGACGCAGGCGCGTCACTGTCATACTTCAAATTATTGTCCTTATCGTAGACTTTGGTGTGCTGAGTTCCGTTCGCATCATATGTGTTCTCTATGCGCTCTCCCGTTGTCTTATTGATGGATGTACTGCTCTTCTCTTTGCCATCCTCCCCGCGTACAGTCGTGATGGTGGAGTTTTGATCTTCGACAACATCCGTATGCGTTCCGTCATCACTCCAAACAGTGGAATTTTTCTGCACTAACTGGCCGTTCACCGTAGTTTCGTTATATAGGCTCTTCAATTTATTTGTCTGCAAATCCAGGACGGTGTTCCCCGTGTTAACAGTACCGTCTGCCGCCGTTGTTGTAGACTTGTCGGTCAGCAGGCCATTCTTGACAAATTGTACACCCGTAGCAACGGAGGCGTCATTATTTTTCCGTGTATAAGAGGAATAGATTAATTGACGGTTCGCATCCAGCGTTCTATTACTGGTCATGGTACCGCCGCTATCCTTCTGCGTATCCACTTCAGTAAAGGTGCCATCCTGGTTGCGGGTGCGGGTGCCTTCCCTCGTAAAGTTATTTGCCTTATCCGTATATTCATAGCGCGTCGTGACTTCGTTCATGCTGGAGTCCAGCAGGCTCTCTTCCTGACTGACAGAACCGTTGTCATCGGTGGTCTTTCTCTTCTCGGTAAAGGTGCCATCGCCATTGCTTACCCTGGAAAGCTCACTGTACAGGTCGCCAGCCGCATTATAATCGGATTGGGAAAACACACCGTTCTCAGTCTTTGAAACACTTTTCTGGACCAGCTTTCCGGTTGCGTCATAGATCATTTCCACGCCGGACAACTGATTTCCGTTATCGTCCTCCATCCCGTCTTTAACACCAAACATTCCGTCCGGATAGCGGTATTCCTTATGGAACTTGCCGTTGTCGTCACAGGTTTTGAGATAGGTTTCGATTACCGTGCCATCCTTGGCAAGCCTTTGCATTTCACTCTTCCTTATTTTGTCTGTCTTACAATCCTGGACGGTGCTCTCCACGGTAACGGAACCGTCTGCCGCCGTTACTGTAACCTTGTTGGTTCTCAGGCCGTCCTTGATAAACTCCTCGCCCGTGCAAACGGAGGAATCATTGTTTGTGCGCGTATAAGAAGAACGGATTAACTCATAGTTTGCGTCCATCGTTACTTTATTGATTGTGGTACCGTCAATATCCACCTGCGTCATCTCTTCGGTAATGGTGCCGTCTTCGTTATGGGTGATGGTTCCGTTCTTTGTGACCTGATTCTTATTATCCGTATAGTGATAGGTTGTCTTCACGTCGTTCATCTTGGAATCCAGCAGCGTTTCTCTGACCTCAGTAGAACCATCGTCAAAGTTTTGGGTTTCCTTCTCGGTATAGCTGCCGTCCTCATTACGGGTGCGGGTACCGGTTATTGTTGAGTTATTCTGGCTGACTTTAACAGAATAGGTTGTCTTTACTTCATTCAAGTTGCGATCCAGCAGCGTCTCACTGACAGTAGTAGAACCATCGTCAGAATAAGACTTGCTCTTTTCAGTATAGGTGCCATCGGCATTGCTTACCCTGGCAGACTCAAAAGACAGACTGCCATCTGCATTATAATTGGAAGTATATTCCACACCGTCCTCGATCTTAAATACAGTCTTCTGGAAAAAAACACCGTTCTCATCGTACCACATCGAAGCGCCGGACAGATAATTGCCGTTCTCATCCTCTACCCGGTCCTCAACAGCGGTGCTTCCGTCCGGATAGAGATATTCCTCATGGACCTTGCCTCCGTCGCCGTAGGTTCTGACAGAGGTATACAGCAGTGTCCCGTCCTCATAGCAGGAAACGGAAACCGTGCCGTCCGGCATGAGCGTGCACTCCAGCTTCATTCCATACATTTCTTCCGTCCAGGTTTTCGGCGTTTCCATCGGTTCTGCAGGCGCTTCCGCCTCCGCAGGAGCCTGCTTGGCCTCCTCAGCCTTCACCTCCACCTTTTCCTCAAAGGCAGTGGCGGACACGCTGACCACGGTCTCGGGCAGCTTCACCGCGTCGGTGGTCAGCTTTTCGCAGCCGACGAAAGCACCGGCGGCGATGGTCTGCACCTTGGTGTTTGTCAGGTCTACCGCGGCCAGATTCTCGCAGTTCCGAAAGGCGTTCTGTCCGATGGCCTCCAGGGTGTCGGCAAATTCCACTTTCTCCACGGCGCAGCCGGAGAACGCGTTCCTGCCCAGAGAAGTCACGCCGGATTTGATCACAACCTTCTTAATATTGGAAGCATAGGCCGCCCAGGGCAGCAGCTTTGCGCTGTCGTAGTCCCACATGGCACCCTCGCCCTCGATGGTTATGACACCGGTCGCCGGGTCAAAGGACCAAACCAGGTCCTTGCCGCACTTGCCGGAAGCGGCTGTCTCTGCCATGGCCGTATTGGCCCCCGCAAGAACGCCCAGCAGCAAAATACAGCCGAGTACCGCGCAGAGAAGCCGATGAACCGATCTTTTCATGTTCTTTCCTCCTTTGTTATGCAATCAGTCATTCCTGACGCGCGTATATCATATCAAAAAAAAAAAAAAGCAACTCAATTTCAAAATAAACCATACAAACATAACGCTCAGAATTTGTCATAATTTGACAAACCACTAAAGCAAAACCAAAGTATGTGCAGCCAACCGCCCGAAAACCGCCCGAATGGAGCAGTCCGTTGCACGTATACCCCCGGACAGAAGCCTAAAAACCTTCCCCACCGGGGAAGGTGCCGCCCGAACAGGGCGGCGGATGAGGGGCGGTACGCAGAACCGACGTGGAGAAACTTTGAGCGAATACGTATAACCTGACGGGCAAGCCCCCTGCCTTCTCCTGCTGGAGAAGGTGCCCGCAGGCGGATGTGGAGGGGACACC
>USQL01000068.1 GCA_900556935.1 uncultured Eubacteriales bacterium
CACCCCCTATGCCTACATCAGCACCGCTCTTGTGGTTGGCAAAGACAACGACACCATCCACTCCTTTGAGGACCTGAACGGCAAGACCACCGCCAACTCCATCGGCAGCACCTACATGGAGCTGGCTGAGCAGTACGGGGCCACCTGCTCCGGCGTAGACACCCTGGACGAGACCATCCAGATGGTGCTCCAGGGCCGGGCGGATGCCACGCTGAACGCCGACGTATCCTTCTACGACTATTTCAGCCAGCACCCGGATGCCGCCATTAAGATTGTGGCTCTCTATCCGGATGCCAACGAAATTGCCATTCCCATGCAGAAGGGCGACGACACCGCGGCCCTGCGGGATGCCGTCAACAAGGCAATCGAGGACCTGCGCGCCGAGGGCAAGCTCACCGAGCTCTCCAACAAGTATTTCGGCGCCGATATCAGCAGCAAGTAAAGAAACCAACGCCGCGCGGCGGGTCTACTTTTGGTAGTTCCGCCGCGCGGTGTTCTTTTATCCGGCTCCCCTGAAAGGGCCCATATCTGTTTGGGCAATGGTGGGGCTTGTTCTTTTTGTCTGCACTTGATGGGTCTTCCATTCCATGGTAAACGATTGGCAGATTTTTGAAAAACCTGTCACTGCGCCGAAGCGCTTTGCGTCTTATAGGGCAAAGGCCTTATTTCATACAGAACGGAGGAAATCAACCATGAGTGACGAAGAAATCATTGCGCTGTACTTTGCCCGGGACGAACAGGCGCTGGCGCAGACGGACGCAAAATACGGGCCCTACTGCTTTTCCCTGGCAAACGCGATTCTGTCCAGCCGGGAGGACGCGGAGGAGGCCCTCAACGATACATACCTGAAAGCCTGGCAGTCCATGCCGCCCAAAAAGCCCTCGGTGCTGCGGCTGTTCCTGGCGAAAATCACCCGGAATCTCGCCTTCTCCCGCTGGCGGAATCTCACCTCCCAGAAGCGGGGCGGTGGGGAGCTGCCACTGGTCCTGGAGGAGCTGGAGGAGTGCGTCGGCACGGGCGATGAGGTTGGTGCGGCACTGGATGCCAAAGAGCTGACCAGAACGATTACAAGACTTCTGGATACCCTTTCCCGGCAGGACCAGAATATTTTCCTGCGGCGGTATTTCTTTCTGGAGGATGCCGGGGCCATTGCCGTCCGCTACGGTCTGCGCCGGGAAACGGTGAACCAAAGCCTGAGCCGCACACGAAAGAAGCTGAAAACACACCTGGTTCAGGAGGGATACGCGGTATGAAGCGAAATGAAGTATTGTTCCTCGCCATCGGCGGGCTGGAAAGCGCCCGGCTGGAGGCGACGGAAGTTGAAAGCAAAGGGGCCAGGCACTCCAAGCCCCGGTTTCTTCTGGTTGCCGCCCTCATTGCCCTGACGCTGCTGCTGGTGGGCTGCGCCGTGGCGGTCTACGCCAAAATCCACACCCAGGTCACCCAGTATGATGTCCCCACCGCCACGGTTTCCACGGACAGTAGCGTGGAGACCAAAAACGTTCTGACGGACTGCTATCCCCAGGCGCTTCCCGACGGATACCGGATGGTCGGCGGCTCCCCTATAGACCGGACGACCCAGAGCATCGAGTTTGCCAATGATGCCGGGCAGACCATCAACTATATCATCTCCACCGCGGAAAGAGACGGCATCACGCCGGCTTCCGCGGAAAGTTCCGAAGTCACCGTCTCCGGCCAGAGCGGAACCATGCAGGTTTCGGATGAAGGCCAGACAATCGCCTGGCACAATGAGACGGAGGGCTACTACGCATGGCTCGATACCGAGGACATGACCGTCAATCTACAGACCATGGCGGACAGCGTGGCTTTTGGTCAGCGGCTTCCCCTGAGCTTTTTGTGCAAAGATGGGGCCATCTGGGACCCCCACTATCCCCAGCAGCTCCCTGACGGCTACACCGTGAAACAGGTCTCCTTTGCCACAGACACCGTAATCATTGACTATTACAGCGAAAGCGAAGCAATCACCTACGTGGTTTCCCCGACATACGACCTGCGCGACGCTGTTTCCGATCCGCCCCACGATTCCTTTGTCTGGACGGACGAGACTGTGGGGGAGGATGCCGCCAGAATGCTGACCACCAGCGGCGGCCTGCGGGAACTGCTCTGGGAAAACACCCGGGAGGGCTTCTACGCCATGCTCTTCACCATGGACGAAAACGTGGATATCCTCGCCATGGCGGAAAGCACCGCCGCCGGAGAGCCCCTCAGCGAAACCCCGGATTACCTGGGACCGGATTATTCCATTGACCTTTCCCAGGATTCGGGAACCTATTATGGCTGGGAATCCATTTACCCCCAGTCCACGCCGGAGGGCTATCGCATTACCTTCATCAGCGACAGAGCCTACGGCCAGCAGGAAATCCGCTACGAAAACGCCGCCGGAAATATTCTGCGCTACACCTTCTATTACCGTCTTGGCCCCTATGGCCGCAGCTTTGACGGAGCGGGCCAGCCGGAAACGGTGGATATTAACGGAAATACGGGGTATCTCAACGGCGGCTCCCTGCTCTGGACGGATGAAACCAAGGGCTACGCCTATACCCTCGCCACCGATGACAATCTTGACCTGGTTGCCATCGCCAGAAGCGTGGGCCTCGGCCCGGAGCTGACCCCCACCAACGCCTCTAAAGCCACCGAGGCCCTGGAAGAGCTGGGGGACTACCGCATCACCGCCTTGCCCGCCGGAATGGAGGAGGACAGCTTTACGGGCTGGCCATTGGAGGACGGCGGCGGCTGGTACGCCTATGTCCGCCGCTGGTACTTTGACAAAAAGACCGGCAAGGAACTCTTTTTCTCCTACGAGACCTATGTCTCCGACGGCACCGTCACTTTGGAGGAGCTGGCCCAGATGTACATTGGCAGCAGCGAACCGGCCCAGGCCTACACCATCCAGGACTGCCCCGCCGCGGGCGCGGTGGTCGGAGAACTTGCCCCATCCTCGGATGTCGTCTGGATTCAGGGCACCCAGGAAAAGGGCCTGTGCTTCACACTGAGCAGCGCGGACTATACCGTAGAGGAGCTTGTACAGATTGCGGAAAGCGTGCGGAAGCAGTAACCGGCAATAAATGGTAAAAAGGAGCGAACCGGCCAATTCCACCGGTTCGCTCCTTTTCGTCATGGTGAGAAATTCGCAATTTACGCACGCACTTGTGAAATCATCCACCAAATGATAAAATACCCACAAATCTTTTTCCACTCCCCATTTTTCTGCGTGTATAAGGGTGAACACACAAAAAGGAGGTTTTACCCATGGATGACAACGCAATACTGGATTTGTATTTTGCCCGCTCCGAGCAGGCCATTTTGGAGACGGACCGGAAATATGGCTCCTATTGCTACAGCATCGCAAACCACATTTTGTTAAGCCCGCCGGATGCGGAGGAGAGCGTCAACGATACCTATTACACCGCCTGGAAGCTGATCCCGCCCCGGCGGCCCCAGCGGTTTGGGCCCTTTCTGGGAAAGCTCACCCGGAATCTCTCCATCGACCGCTGGCGAAAGAAGACCGCCGGGAAGCGGGGCGGCGGGGAAACCCAGCTGCTTCTGGACGAGCTGGCCGAATGCGTCACCGGTGCCGAAAGCCCGGAGACGGACCTGCTTCGCAAGGAGCTGTCCGCCGCGCTGAACCGCTTCCTGCGCGCCCTTCCGGACCAAGACCGTACCGTTTTTCTGCTGCGGTATTACCACGCCAATTCTCAGGGGGAAATTGCCCAAAAAACAGGGCTTTCCACAAATCAGGTAAAGTACATTTTGCAGCGAACCAGGAAAAATCTGGCCAATACACTAAAAAAGGAGGGCTTGCAATGACATCGATGCAGCTTTTTCGGGGCTTTTCCGGCATAGACGCGGAATTGCTGGAAACCACAGAGCAGCCCCAGGTACACAAAAGAAAGCTTTCCCGGAAGCGCCTCTGGCTGATTGCAGCCGTTGCCGCTCTGGCCCTGCTGCTGGTGGGGTGCGCCATTGCCTATGCCGGCGGGTGGCTTCCGCTTCTGTTCTCCGCCCGCAGTGACACGCCCCTGTCTTCTGAGCAGGTTTAATACCTTCAGGAAAATGAGCAGCCCGTAAATCAGGTCCAGGTTCAGGGCGGCTGGACCGTGGAACTGAAATCCAGTATCTCCGACGGCACCGTAGGCTATCTGGTTTTCCGGGTGACCGCGCCTGAAAACATCGACCTGGAGCAATATCTCGGCCCGCCTACGCCAAACGCGCCCCGGCTCATCCCCGGAAATTACAGTCTCAGCCGCAACGCCGCCTATTCCATGGTAATTGCCTCCATTGGAACCGTGGACGTAGAGCGAAACTATATCTACCAGGAGCACGGCAGCTGGCTCAACGATCACGACGGCCAGAAAAACACACTGCTCTATGGCATGACCATACAGTGCGAAAGGCTGTTGCCGGAAAAGCCGATGCAGCTGGAAGCGCCCTTTGAAAAGGACATCTCCTTCCTGATTCGTTTTATAGGCTTTACCCTGGAATCCACCGATACCGCCGTGCAGGAATCCATCGTGGCAGAGCATTCCGGCCAGGAAAGCTATCTGGTCGATGGAGAGGCCGCCGCGGGCCTGTTCCGTTCCGAAATTTTAACTGACGAGCAGTGGGATTTTACGGTAAATTTTGCCACGGACAGCCAGTTTGTAGAGCTCATTACCCATCCGGTTACCGCCCAGGCGAGGGTCATCTACGCCCCCGCCGAAGAATGGTCCCCCGCCATCCAAAAGCAGGAGCCCATCCAAATCGAATCCTTCCGCGTAACGCCCTTTGGCGCGGAGGTCCGATTGAAGGCAAAGCCGGGGATGCACGCCGCCTCCCTGGACCTATCCCCGGATACAGGCACCTCCATTTATGCCGTTATGAAGGACGGCAGTCAAATTGCCCTACGGGAGAACAACCAAACCCTTCTGGCGCAAACGCCCATTGTTTTAGGGCAATTGGACCATGTTCTGCTTGCGGACGGGACAGTGCTTCCTCTTCCGGAGAAATAACACGAATTTCCCTCGACGCGAAAACACAACAAGCAAGCAGGAGCGAACGGATTTCCCCGAATCCATTCGCTCCCGCTTTTCGCTTTTTAATCCTTCACCATAATGTCCAGAATGACCTCATTGGTGATGCCCATGCCCTCTCGGCTCAGGACACCCACCTTCTCAATGGTATTTTCGATGCCCTTCTTGACAATGCCCTCGCCGCCGGAGAACTCCTTGCCCTTTCGGGCCATTTCAAAGCCCAACAGGCCCGCGTTCACCGCCATGGCGATTTTGGCCGCGCAGCTGGGCTTCGCGCCGTCGCAGATGGTTCCGGAGAGAATCGCCAGGCCATTTACCACTGTGTGATTGATAAGAACCTCATCCGCCCCATGCAGGTAGGCGATTCCCGCCGCCGCGGCACAACCCGCGCAGACCGCCCCGCAGTAGGCGGACAGGTAGCCGATGGACTGCTTGATGCGCACCGCCACCAGATTGGCCAGCACCAGGGCCCGAATCAGCTGCTCATGGGAAGCATTTAATTCCTTCGCGTATTCCAGAATGGGCAGGGTGATGGTCAGGCCCTGGTTGCCGCTGCCGGAATTGATCACCGCGGGCAGCTCGCAGCCGCTCATGCGGGCATCCGAGCCTGCGGCGGCCGCCGCCATAGCCCGCAGCTTCACATCCGGATTTTTCTCCCCGGACAGCAGCGTCCGCCCGATTTCCGCGCCCCAGCTGCCCTTCAAGCCCTCCTGGGAGAGATTCTGGTTGCAGGAAATCTGATATTCTATGGTCTCCGCCACGTCCTCCAAGCGGCAGGTTCTGGCATACTCCACAATCTTGGTAATTTCCAGCACAGCGGTCTTCTCCGCCTGCCCCACCGACTGGGGCAGTTCCTTTTCTTTCAGCACAACCCCATCCCGGCGGACCGTAACCACGTTGGTATGGGTATCCACAATGCGCACAAAGGCGCTGTGCTCCCCGGCGTACATGGTAATCTGGATATCAAATATCCGGTCCGAGTCCGCAAGGCACACGGAAACGGGGCACTTTTTCAGGAATTCCTTTACCAGCTCCCCCGTATTTTCCGGTGCTCCCGCCAGCACCTCCAGCTCTGTATCCGGATTTCCGGCCACAACTCCGGCGGCAATGGCCGTTTCGATGCCCTTCATCCCGCCGGTTGTGGGCACAACCACGCTTTTGACGTTTTTGAGAATGCTGCCGCTGACCGCCGCCGTGATTTTTTCCGGCTCAGCGCCCAAGGTCCTGTAGGCGATGGCCGCACCGTAGGCCAGGGCGATTGGCTCGGTACACCCGGTGGCCGGAATCAGCTGGTCCTTCAGGACCTGGGTGTAATAGGCGTATTCTTGCATGGTTGTTCCTCCCGGTTGTGCAAGTCCTCTTATAACGCAGAGGTTATCACATTGTTTGGGCTTTATTATAATTGAGGTGTCGTCGTTTGTCAATTCCATGCACACGGCGATCACGGCGGAAACCTTCCACACAACATGTCAAAGAATTGCGGGAGGGTGACCGTTACGGTAGTGCCATCCCCTGGGTGCTCTCGGTCTCGATGGTGCCGAAGAGCCGCTGCTCTCCCCGGGAGGACACCCGGTATCGGCCGTTGCGCAGGTCCACGCGCAGCGTCATCAAAGACGTGCGCACCATGGCCCGGACAAAGCTGACGTAGTTGCCGTAGACATCGTAGTTAAGCTCCTCTGTCAGCTCCGACCGCCCCTCCGGAAAGGGACGGACATACAGATTGATCAGGGCCTCGTTTTCAATATACATCTGGCGCGTATTTTATGATTTTTACGAAAACTATACCATCCCGCGCCTTTTGAAAACATTTTTGTCGGCACAACGCATATCAATTGACGAAAGGGACGACTTATGGTAAGATAGGAGAAAAATCAAAGGAGAATTTTCATGAATATTGCACTTCCCTACGAAAACGGTGAAATCTTCCCCCATTTTGGAAAAGCAAAGCAGTTCAAAATCTACCGTCTGGAGGATGGTCAGGTGGTCGGTACCCAGGTGGTAACTCCCGAGGATTCCGGCCATGAGGCCGTGGCTGAATTCCTCCACGCAAACGAAGTGGAAGCCGTCCTCTGCGGCCGTCTGGGCGAGGGCATGCAGAACGCGCTGGACCAGTACGGCATCGGCGTTCTGTCCGGCCTGGAGGGCGACGCGGACGAAGCCGTTAGCGCCTGGCTAAACGGCAGTGTCTCCTCCGCCGGTGTCAACTGCCACCACGAGGAGGGCTCCTGCGGCTGCGGCGGAAGCTGTGGCAGCAGCTGCGGCGGCGGATGCGGCTGCCACGGCGGCCCCACCGTCAGCGGGAAAAACGCGGGCAAAACCGTCCGGGTCCACTACCGCGGCACCCTGAACGACGGGACCCAGTTCGATGCCTCTTATGACCGGGGTGAGCCCCTGGAATTTGTCTGCGGCGCGGGCATGATGATTCCCGGCTTCGATGCAGCCGTGGCCGACATGGACCTGGGCCAGGAAATCGACATCCACCTGCTGCCCGAGGATGCCTACGGCCTCGTGAACCCCGACATGGTTTTCTCCGTGGAGATTGCCCAGCTCCCCGGCTCTGAGGACTTAAGCGTCGGCGAGCAGGTCTACCTCTACGACCAGACCGGCCGCCCCTTCCCGGTCAAGGTCGTCGCCAAGGAAGCGCCCACCATCACCTTCGATGCCAACCACGATCTGGCCGGTCAGGAGCTGAATTTCCACATCGAACTGCTGTCCGCGGAATAAGGGCATCGCAGATTTTTCTATCCACCTTCTCCCCACCCGCAAAAGGCACCACCTAGCGGTGATGCCTTTTGCATTGCGGATAGAACCGGGGACAGCTCCTCCGCGTCAATCAACTCCGGCATGGGAGAACCGTTTGCCTTCAGGGCACGGATAATTTTCTGAAAGCCTGTGTTGCGGCCTTCGGTCAGGTGCAGCTCTTTCAGGAACTCTCCAATCCTGCGGTTCCGATAGCGGCGGCTGACAGCCCGGATAGGAGCGTTTTTAGATTGGCTGGGATTCCCGTAGGGGCACCTCCTTGTGTTTTCAAATACTAAGCAAATTGTATCTACACAGTTATTAAAAATATTGATTCCGTTAAAATCAACTTAAAATGCTCGAACGCTTTCGCATTCAGGTGTTTTGGTGGGGGATGATGGATTCGATGGCTGGCTTTGCAGGGCAAAGCCATATGGTGAAAACCAGTCTTTGGACTGGTTTTGCCAACATGCCCCCGGCATGTTGGATTTAAATGGGTTCGAATCCACCTCCCCTATTTCCACGTAGAAAAAGAGCACCACCTAGCGGTGATGCTCTTTTTCTGGTGGGGGAAGGTGGATTCGAACCACCGAAGCTATAAGCAGCAGATTTACAGTCTGTCCCCTTTGGCCACTCGGGAATTCCCCCAGATATTCAGTTCGTGTCGGAACTTGTTTATAATAGCATACTTTGGAAAAATGTCAAGAACTTTTTTAGCCCCGGGGCAGGTTCCGCTTTGCAGGCGGAGGACCTGCCCCGGGAGAATGGATTATCTGCTGATTTCCTCGATATGTTCCAGCTCCTGGGCTGTAAAGGCGGTGTTTTCCGCTGCCTTGATGTTATCCAGAATCTGGCTGGGCTTGGAGGCACCGATTAGGACGGAGGTGACCGTTTCGTGGTTTAGCAGCCATGCCAGGGACATCTCAGCCAATGTCTGGCCCCGCTGGGCGGCCAGGTCGTTGAGGGCCCGGATTTTTTCCAGCTTGGCGTTCACCGTCTCCTCCTTCAGGAATCGTCCGTCGGTACGGATGCGGCTGTCCGCGGGGATGCCGTTTAAGTACCGGTCCGTCAGCATTCCCTGGGCCAGCGGGGAGAAGGTGATGAGACCCTTGCGGAGCTTCCCGGCAGTTTCCAACAGGCCGTTATTTTCAATGGTCCTGTCGAAGATGGAATACCGGTTCTGGTTGATGACAAAGGGCACATGGAGCTCCTTTAAAATGGCAGCGGCCTTTTCCAGAGTAGGGCCGTCATAGTTGGAAAGGCCTGCGTACAGGGCTTTTCCGCTGCGCACCGCCTGCTCCAGCGCGCCCATGGTCTCCTCCAGCGGGGTATTGGGGTCCATACGGTGGTGGTAGAAAATATCCACATATTCTACACCCATGCGCTTTAGGCTCTGGTCCAGGCTGGCCAGCAGATATTTTCGGCTGCCCCAGTCGCCATAGGGGCCGTCCCACATGGTGTAGCCCGCCTTAGTGGAGAGAATCAGCTCGTCCCGGTAGGGGGCAAAGTCGTCCCGATAGAGCTTGCCAAAATTGGTCTCCGCCGCACCAGGCTCCGGACCGTAGTTATTGGCCAGGTCAAAATGGGTGATGCCATGGTCAAAGGCGGTGCGGCACATAGCGCGCATATTTTCGTAAGGTGCGGTGTCGCCAAAATTGTGCCACAGACCCAGAGAAAAGGCCGGCAGCTTCAGGCCGCTGTCGCCGCAGCGGCGGTAAGGGATGGTCTCGTAACGGGTTTGGGAAGCCTGATACATAGGAACGTCACTCCTTTCAAATTATTGTATTATTATAATATAATTTTCTTTTTATTGCAAGGCGGCGGGGATTCCGCCGCTTCCGCAAATTCTTTGTTTTTTCAGTCGGTTTGCTTATGAGCACCCGGGTTTTTGTGGATTCTTTTATGTATTTTTCCCGGATTGACAGTATGAAAATTTGGTGCTAGTATGTGCGCTTGAAAAAAGAATTTTTGTGATTCGGGAGGTTTCCGCTATGCCAAAGGAACGGACGAGAGACATGACCGTGGGCGCGCCCATGCCCATTCTGCTTGCCTTTATTACGCCCCTGCTGCTGGGGCTTTTGTTTCAGCAGTTTTACGCCATGGTGGATACCGTGGTAGTCGGTAATTTTTTGGGTATGGAGGCGCTGGCCGGTGTTGGCTCTACGGGCTCCATCTCCTTTTTGGTCCTGGGCCTGTGCAACGGCATCTGTGCGGGCTTTGCCATCCCCGTAGCCCAGAAGTTTGGTGAAAAGGACTATGAGGGTCTGCGGGATTTCGTGGGCAATATGATTTGGCTGGGCATTGTTCTTTCCGCCATCATCACCCTGGCAACCACCCTGGGCTGTCGGGCCATCCTCACCGCCATGAGCACCCCGGAGAGCACCTTTTCCTTTGCCTATGACTATATCTTCCTGATTTTCCTGGCCATCCCCGCCACCATGCTCTACAATCTGCTCTCCGGCATTCTCCGCTCCCTGGGGGACAGCCGGACCCCGCTGATGTTCCTGATTTTCTCCAGCCTTTTAAATGTAGCTCTGGACCTTCTGTGCGTGGTTGCCCTGAAAATGGGTGTGGCCGGTGCGGGCTGGGCAACGCTCATCAGCCAGCTGATTTCCGGGCTTTTGTGCCTTGTATACATGTCCAAGAAATTCCCCATCCTCCATTTGAAAAGGGAAAATCTCCGGCTGCGGCCCTTCTGCGCCTGCCGCCTGCTGGTGATGGGCCTGCCCATGGGCATGCAGTATTCCATTACGGCCATTGGCAGCATCCTTTTGCAGACCGCGGTCAACGGCCTGGGCCCCGTGGCCATGGCCGCCGTGGCCGCATCCAGCAAAGTAACCGTCCTCTTTGCCACTCCTTATGATGCCATGGGCACCATGGCTGCCACCTACGCCGGTCAGAACCTGGGTGCCGGGAAGCTGGACCGGGTCAAAGAGGGGGTCCGGGACTGCGGCATTCTGGGGCTCATCTATTTCGTCATCGCCATGGCCTCCATGTATTTTGGCGGTGCCCAGATGGCAAGCCTGTTCCTGGATTCCGGCGATGCCGCCTCCGAAATCCTGCCCCTGGCCCGGCAGATGCTGGTGACCAATGCCGCCTTCTATATTCCCCTTCTGGGTGTCAACCTCTACCGCTTCACCATCCAGGGTCTGGGCTACTCCAATCTGGCCGTGATTGCCGGTGTCTTTGAAATGATTGCCCGGGGTGCCGTGGCCGTCGGCCTTGTCCCCCTGCTTGGCTTTACCGCCGTGTGCTATGCCAGCCCCGCCGCCTGGGTATTGGCGGACCTATTCCTGGTGCCCGCCTATCACTTCTGCCTGAATCGTCGGATTCGGGAGGCCAACGCGTAAATTTCTCTACAGCCCTCGGCAGCTTTCGCAGCTTCCGGGGGCTTTTTCTGCTTTCTTTTCCCGCGTTCTTATGGTACAATAAGGGAAATATCACTTTTGGGAGGATTTTTGATGGAACCCAAGAGAAAAATCCTGCATTTTCTCCCCCGGAATACCTTCAGCGGGGCGGAAAATGTGGTCTGCCAGATTATCCATCTGTTCCGCGGAGAGGTGGACATGTACTATTGCTGCCCGGATGGTCCCATCCGACAGGCCCTGGAGGAGCGGAATGTCCCCTTTCTCCCCATGGAGCGGTTTGATGTTGCCCAGGTACGCAGGCTCATTCGCCGGGAAAAGCCGGACCTGGTGCAGGCCCACGATATGCTTTCCTCTGTGGTCTGCGCCGCCGCCTGCGGAAAAACGCCCCTGGTGTGCCATATTCACAACAACAATTTCAATTCCAGAAAGCTGAATCCCAAGACCCTTTTGTTCTACCCCGCGGCCAAAAAGGCGAAGCACATTTTCTGGGTCTCCCCCTCCGCCATGGACAGCTTCTATTTTCAAAAAGCCGTGGCAGTCAAAAGCTCCGTGCTGCGCAACGTCATCGACCCCACAGCCCTGCGGCAGCGGGCGGAGAAAGCGGAGCTGCGGGGGCACAGCAACGTAGTCTTCCTGGGCCGCATGTCGGAGCCAAAAAATCCTTTGCGGCTTCTAAAGGTTCTGGAGCTTCTGTCCCGGCTTGTCCCCCAGCTGGATGCCAGAGTCATCGGCAGCGGGGAGCTGGAGGAGGCCGTGCGCAACGCCTGGAAAGCCTCCCCCGCAAAGGAGCACATTCAGCTTTTGGGCTATCAGTCCAACGCCTACGGGCTTTTAAAGGATACGGATCTGATGCTCATGACCTCTCTGTGGGAGGGCACCCCTATGTGTGCCCTGGAGGCCATGGCCCTGGGGGTGCCCATTGTCAGCACCCCGGTGGA
>USQL01000069.1 GCA_900556935.1 uncultured Eubacteriales bacterium
CACCAGTCTGCGGACTGGTTCGCAATGACAGGTTGTTTTCTAACAGCCCCAATTTGTTTATCTCTTCTTTTTCATTAACCTTTCACCGACCCCGCGGTAACACCCTTGATGATGAAGCGGGACAGGAAGATGTACACGGCCAGAACCGGCAGAATGGCAAGCAAAATGAACATATACACCTTGCCCAAATCGAACTTGGAGTAGTCCGCCGCCCGGAGCTGAGCAATCATAATGGGGACGGTTTTCATCTCGTTTTTGTTGAGAATCAGGGCCGGCAGGAAGTAGTTGTTCCAGGACTCCACAAAGGAGAAAATCATCTGCACAGCGATGGCGGGCTTGATCATGGGCAGGACAATCCGGTTGAAGGTGTAGAACTCGCCGGAGCCATCCACCCGGGCGGCATCCACGATTTCCATGGGCAGAACCGAGGCCATATACTGCTTCATGTAGAAGAACACCACAGGAGCGGCGATGCCCGGGAGAATCAGGGGGATGTAGCTGTCTGTCAGGCCGAACTTGTAGCACAGCTGGACAAAGCCGGAGGCGCTGACCTGCTTGGGGATGACCATAACAGCCAGGATAAAGGTGGTGGCCGCCTTCTTGAACTTAAAGTCGTAGGCGTGGAGACCGTAGGCCGTCAGGGCAGAGAAATAGGTGGTCAGGACGGAGGTGCAGGCCGCCACAAAGAAGCTGTTGGCCATACCCTTGGGGATATTGATGGAGCTGTCGAACCAGGCGTTTTTGAAGTTCGTCAGAAAATTCCCCTGGGGCAGGAAACGGAAGCCGCCCTGCAGGTCCGCGTTACTACGGGTGGAATTGATGATCAGCATGTAGAAGGAGAACAGGCACAGAATGGACAGGAAAATGAGAATCACATAAACAACGAACCGGCTCAGGGTCAGCATTGCCTTTGCCTTGCGGCTGTCGGAAGTATTGGTTTTCATAATGATACCTCCTTAGTTGTCTTCTTTGGTCAGGCTCTTGAACACCAGGATGCTGAGCAAGCCCGTGATGATGAAGATAATCACAGAGACCGCTCCTGCCATGCCGTAGTTCTTGCTGGTCTTCAGGAAGTTGTTCAGGTACATGATCAGGGTGGTGGAGCTTCTGTTGGGGGTGCCCGCGCCGTTGGTCAGAACCTGGGGCACGTCGAACATCTGCAGGCCGCCGATGAGGGCCGTAATCACGGTGTAAATCAGCACGGGCATTAATAGCGGCAGCGTCACCCGGAAGAAAACCTGAATGGAGTTGGCCCCGTCCAGGTTGGCGGCTTCAAACAGGTTCTGGTCGATGCCCATAATGCCCGCCATCAAAAGAATGGTGGTGTTGCCGAACCACATGAGGAAGTTCATGGCAGCGACCAGGCCCCGGACGGTGACCCGCTTGTCAAAGAATGGGATGGGCACGTCGGACCAGCCCATCTGGACAATCAGCTGATTCACAGGGCCCACGTTGGAGAACAGGGTGAAGAACAGCATGGAAAAGGCGGAAGCCATAATGAGGTTTGGCATATAGATCACGGTCTTGAAGAACTGCTGGCCCTTGATTTTCAGCCGGTAGCTGGTAAAGAACACGCTCAGCAGCAGGGCAATAGCCACCTGGGGCACCGCGCCCTCAATCCACATAATCAGGGTGTTGCCGGTGAATTTTAGGATGCTGATGGTGCCGTTCTTGTCCGGGGTGAAGAGCTTGACATAGTTCCGGAAGCCCACAAAATTGGGGCCCACCTGGGTCAGGCCCTCCCGGTAGTTCTCGAAAAAGCTGTTGTAGATGGTGAGCAGCTGGGGAACCAGGGCGAAGATACAGTAGGTGACAAAGAAGGGCAGGATGAACAGGTAGCCCCACTTGGCATAGCTGATGCCCTTTTTGCGCTTGAGCTTTGTTCCGGACGGGGTTGTAGTTTGCATAACAAGAGCCTCCCTTGGTTTTGTTTTCGGCATTCCGCATGGGGAAACCTTTCCCCATCCGGAATACGGAAAAGGGTCCCGGGGCAGGGCGCAGGCCCTGCCCCGGAGAGGAGAAAGAAACTGAAATTTTACGGAGTAACGATGGTGGGGTAGGACTCGGAAACCAGAGCGTAGAAGTTGGTCATGGCCTGGTCCTCGGTCACGTCGCCGTCGCAGTATTCACGCCAGCACTTCTGCAGGTCCTCGTTGATGACCTGGTCATAGATGGTGTGGTTCTCGAAGACGATGTTCTTTGCCAGCTCCACATAGATGGCGGTGTCGTTCTGGCCGCCCAGGAAGGCGTTGCCGAAGTCGGGGTCAGAGGCGAACTTGGCGTTCACAGCCTGGTTGTTGGAGAACTGCATGTCGTCGGAAACCAACTTGGAGCAGGTCTCTTCGTCGTTAATGAACAGGTTCATAATGTCAGCAACCATGGTGGGGTTGTCGGTGCCGGTAGGAGCCAGCAGCCAGGTGCCGCCCCAGAAGTGAGCCTGAGGACCTTCGCAGATGGCCCAGTCGCCAGGGCAGCCCTTTTCGGCATCCTGCGCGTTGCCCATGGAGAAGTTGTAGTACCAGGCAGGTCCAAAGTAGCACATAACCTTGCCATCCTTGAACATCTGAGCGGTGCACTCATCGGACCAGATGTCGCAGGTCTGGGTGTAGCCCTTGTCGGTGAAGTCCTTGGCCTGAGCCATCCAGGTCTTCATAGCCTCGGGAATCTGCAGGTTGTTGTCGGCATCGACCCAGGCTTCGTCAACGTTGTTGGAGAATACACGGTAGGTAGCGGACTCGGAAGCGGTCATCATGTAGCCCTTGGCCTTGGCCTGAGCGGCAACATCATTGAACTTGTCCCAGTCGGACAGAGCCTTCTGGACTTCGGCGGGATCATCGGTGCCCAGGACATCCTGCGCGATGGAGCGGCGGTAAATCAGGGCAGCGGGGCAGCACTGGAAGGAAACACCCTTGACAACGCCGCTGGCATCGGAGGCGCACTGCACGGTGTAGCCGTAGGTATTGGAGAAATCGGTCACGCCCAGCTTGGTGACATCCTGGGTGAACTCGGAATCGGTGTACTTCTGGATGTAGTCAGCCTCGGCCAGGAACAGGTCCACCTTGTCGTCATCGGCGGCATTGGCCTGATTCATCAGAGCCTGGTCCAGCTTTTCCTGGTAAGCGCCGCCATCACTGGGGGTAATGATCCAGTTGACCGTGACACCTTCGGGGACGGTGTAGTACTTCTCGAAGAAGCCCTTGAACTCCTCGTTCCAGGCGTAGATGTTGAAAACCTTGCCCTCGGAGGACTCAGCGGCAGGCGCTTCGGTCCCGGCGGCCTTGGTTTCGGCGGGTGCGGCGGTGGTTGCTGCCGCGGTGGTTTCAGCGGGTTGCTGGGAGCTGCAGGCGCACAGTGCAAAGACCATGGCCAGCGCAAGGATCATGGATAGTGCCTTTTTCATTGTATGTTCCTCCTTAAAATAATAAACAAACGCTGTATGTGCACCGCCTTTCCGGCGGATTACACCGAATTAAGGGAGCTTTGCCACGGATTCCCGAATCCGGAGATCCCCGGGAATCACAATCCGGTCCAAAAGGGTGGTTCTGGGCCGCTCGATGAGGTCGATGAGGCCCTTGGCCGCCGCCGTTCCCAGGGCCTTGGTGTCCTGGTGATAGGTGGTAAGCCGGGGGGAGATAATGTCCGCCAGGGGAATGCCGTCGTAGCCGATGACGGAAATGTCCTCCGGGATTCTCAGCCCCGCCTCCCGAATGACGTTCATGCCGCCAATATAGGAGTAATCATCGGGAAAGAGGATACAGGTGGGCTTTTCCTGCATGGCCAGAAGCTCCTTGGTAATGGCGGCGCAGCCCTTGGCATCGTGGTAGGCACCCTTACGAACGGAGACCTTGCTCATATCCAGCCCCAGGTCCTCGCAGGCCCGGTAGAAGCCGGTGAGTCGGTTTTGAGTGACGGCGGTGTCCTCGCCGTGGATAAAGGCGATGCGCCGGTGGCCCTGACTGTAGGC
Organism: uncultured Eubacteriales bacterium; assembly: GCA_900556935.1. Lineage (GTDB taxonomy): Bacteria > Bacillota > Clostridia > Oscillospirales > Oscillospiraceae > Faecousia. Next base: position 3,965 of record USQL01000069.1, read on the forward strand.
GTATTTTACAAGGGCCTCCATGCCCTGGACGTTGTCGGAGACGATGGCCAGGCGGTTGTTGAAAATGTGGTCGATGGTCACCACCGGCAGGCTGGACTCCACCAGTTCCAAAACCTGGGGGTCGGAAAAATCCACACAGGCGATTACCACGCCGTCCACGCCCCGGTAGAGGCAGTGCTGCAAATAGGAGGTCCGTCTTCCTACATTACGATTGATAAAGGTCACGTCGTAGCCCCGGCTCTCCACCTCTACCTTCAGGTTTTCCAGCACGGAGGAGAAGTACTCATGGGTCAGGCCGCTGTTCTGGTCGTCTACAAAGAGGATGCCGATATTGTAGGTGCGATTGGCCTTCAGGGCCCGGGCCGCGGAATTGGTAACGTAGCCCATCTCCTCGGCGGTTTGCCGGATGCGGGCCCGGGTTTCGGGGCCAATGTCCGGCTGGTCGTTCAGCGCCTTGCTGACCGTGGCGACGGAGACACCGCAGCGCTGGGCAATATCTTTCATGGAGACCATGTGGGTGCTTCCTTTCGACGTTTTTCCTTAATCGTTATCGTAATGACAGCATACCGCAGATTTTCCAAAATTGCAAGATGTATTTTTCTATTTTTTGACGTATTCGTAAAATTTGAATGGTTTGTACAAAAAGGGTACGAAAATCTAGGCACGTTGACAACGTAAGTTTTTCATAATTTTCGGACGGATTTGAAAGTTCACCAAGTTCGGCTGCTTAAAATTGGTCATTATTGCCAAAAATCGCAGGATATGCAAAAATCAGTTGCGTTTTTTATAAAAGAAATGTATTCTAAGAAAGAGAATATCCGAACTTAAACGTTTTCTTTAAGCGTTTAAGTGCATCTTATAAAGGAGGAATTCCGAATATGCAGTACGGCCATTTTGACGACCAGCGCCGGGAATATGTCATCGACACCCCCCGGACACCCCTTCCCTGGATTAACTATCTGGGGAGTGAGGATTTCTTTGCCCTTGTTTCCAATACGGCAGGCGGCTACTGCTTCTATAAGGATGCCCGTCTGCGGCGGCTGACCCGCTACCGCTACAACAATGCCCCCCTGGATTCCGACGGCTTCCACATCTACCTGCGGACGGAGAACGGTAGCATCTGGAATCCCGGCTGGCAGCCCGTGCAGACCGAGCTCAGCGCCTACCGCTGCCGCCACGGCCTGGGCTACACGGTGCTGGAGAGCAGCCTGGAGGGGCTGGAAGTCCAGCAGACCATGCTGGTGCCCATGGGGGACAACTGTCTGCTCACCCGCCTGACTCTGAAAAACACCGCCGAGCATACACAGGCGGTCACAGTCTTCCCCTATCTGGAATTCTGCCTGTGGGATGCCATGGACGACAGCTCCAATTTCCAGCGAAACTACTCCACCGGCGAGGTGGAGGTAACGGACCGGGCCATCTACCACAAAACCGAGTACCGGGAGCGCCGGGACCACTATGCCGTCTCCTGGGCAAACCGCCCCTTTGACGGCTTTGACACCGCCCGGGACGCCTTCCTGGGCATCTACGGCAGCCCCGCGAAGCCCCAGGCGGTGTCCGCGGGCCACTGCACCGGCTCTGTGGCCCACGGCTGGGCACCGGTCAGCGCCATGGAGTTCCGGGTAACCCTGGCCCCCGGGGAGAGCGACACCCTGCTTCTGGGCCTGGGGTACATCGAAAGCCCCCAGGCGGAAAAATTCACGGCCCCGGGAATCATCAACAAAGCCAGGGCCCAGGCCATGATGGCCCGGTATGACACCCCGGAGAAGTTTGACGCTGCCATGGAAGGTCTGAAAAAGGACTGGGCCTCCCTTCTCTCCGGCTTCACCGCCTCTACCGGCGACGAAAAGGTGGACCGGATGGTGAACATCTGGAACCAGTACCAGTGCATGGTGACGTTCAATATGTCCCGCTCCGCCAGCTACTACGAAAGCGGCATGGGCCGGGGCATGGGCTTCCGGGATTCCTGCCAGGATTTGCTGGGCTTTGTCCACATGATTCCTAAGAAGGCCCGCCAGCGGCTGCTGGACATCGCCGCCACCCAGTTCCCCGACGGCAGCGCCTACCACCAGTACCAGCCCCTGACCAAGAAAGGAAATCTGGCCGTGGGCTCCGGCTTTAACGACGACCCCCTGTGGCTGGTGGCCGGCACCGATGCCTACCTGCGGGAGACAGGGGACTACTCCATTCTCTCGGAATCCGTGCCCTTTGACAACGACGAAAGTCTTTCCAGGCCCTTTATGGAGCACCTGCGCCGCAGTATCCAATACACCATGACCCACCTAGGCCCCCACAAGCTGCCCCTGATTGGCCGGGCGGACTGGAACGACTGCCTGAACCTGAACTGCTTCTCCGCCCACCCCGGCGAGAGCTTCCAGACCACCGGCCCCAGCGAGGGTCCCGTGGCCGAGAGCGTCTTCATTGGCGGCATGTTCGTAAAATACGGAAATTGTTATGTTGACCTTTGCCGTCACCTGGGACTGACCCAGGAGGCGGACCAGGTTGCCTCCGCCGTAAAGGACATGGAGCGGGCGGTGCTGGGCCCCGGCTGGGATGGAGCCTGGTTCCGCCGAGCCTATGATGCCTACGGCGCTCCCGTGGGAAGCAAGGAATGCGGGGAGGGCCAGATTTTCATTGAGCCCCAGGGCATGTGCGTCATGGCAGGCATCGGCAAGGAAACCGGCGAGGCCGCCCGGGCCCTAAAGAGCGTAGAGGAGCGCCTGGACACCAAGTACGGCATTGTGCTTTTGCAGCCAGCCTACACGGAGTACTACCTGAATCTGGGCGAAATCAGCTCCTACCCTCCCGGATATAAGGAAAACGCCGGTATTTTCTGCCACAACAACCCCTGGATCGTCTGCGCCGAGGCAGAGCTGGGCCACGGGGACCGGGCCTTCCAGGTGTATCGCCGGACCTGTCCTGCCTATACGGAAGCCATCAGCGAGATTCACCGCACGGAGCCCTACGTCTATAGCCAGATGATTGCGGGCATCGATGCCCCCAGCTTTGGCGAGGCAAAAAACTCCTGGCTGACGGGCACCGCCGCCTGGACCTTCCTGAGCATCTCCCAGGCGATTCTGGGCATCACCCCCACCCTGGACGGCCTTTCCGTAGACCCCTGCATTCCCAAAGACTGGAAGGAATTCACCGTGAGCAGAACCTACCGGGGTGCCCGGTATCATATCCACGTGGGCAATCCCCAGAGGGTGGAAAAGGGTGTGGCCTCCGTCACTGTGGACGGCACGCCGATTTCCGGAAATGTGCTGCCCCAGGCCCCGGAAGGAGCCGAGGTACAGATTGAGGTGGTTCTGGGATGAGCGGATTTCCAAAGGACTTTGTCTGGGGCGCTGCCTCCAGCGCCTACCAGATTGAGGGAGACCCCCTGGCCGACGGCGGCGGAAAATCCATCTGGGACACCTTCTGCCACACCCCCGGCAAGACCTTCGAGGGGGACACCGGCGACATTGCCTGCCGCAGCTATGCCCACCCGGAGTGGGATTTGGAAAATTTGAAAACCCTGGGGGTCAGCGCCTACCGCTTCTCCACCTCCTGGGCTCGCATCGACCCCCAGGGGGACGGGCAGTGGAACGAAAAGGGCCTTGCCTATTATGACCGTGTGGTGGACGGCTGCCTTTCCGCGGGGATTACCCCCTACATGACCCTCTACCACTGGGAGCTTCCCCAGGCCCTGGAGGACAAGGGCGGCTGGCTAAGCCGCTCCACGGCCCAGGCCTTCGCCCGGTTTGCCGGAATGATGGCAGCCCACTTCCGGGGGCGGGTAAAGCACTATTTTCTCCTGAATGAGCCCCAGTGCTCCGTGGCCCTGGGCTACGGAAACGGCATCCACGCCCCGGGAAAACAGCTTTCCATGGAGGGGCAGTTCCTTGCCTGGAAAAACCTGCTTCTGGCCTACGGTCTGGGCACCGCCGCCATCCGAACAACGGACCCCAGCGCCCAGACGGGCATCGCCACCACCGGGCGGCTGTGCTACCCGGAATCGGAAAAGGACATCGAGGCCGCCCGGCAGGCCACCTTCCGGGTCAGCGACGACGATTGGCTGTTTACCCACCAGATGGTGCTGGACCCGGTGTGCCTGGGGGCATTCCCGGAAATCGAAGCGGGCGAACTCCGGTGCCTGGCCGCAAAGGTCACCCCGGAGGAAATGGCCATCATCCACCAGAAGCCGGACTTTCTGGGCTTTAACATCTACAACGGCTGGTGCGTCCGGGAAACGGAAGCGGGCCCCTACTACGTCCCCCGCTACCCGGGCTTCCCACGGACGGGGCTTAAATGGCCGGTGACCCCGGAGGTCATGGACTGGGGAGTCGCATTCCTGGGCAGGCGTTATTCCCTGCCCTGCTACATCACGGAAAACGGTCTGAGCTGCAACGATGTGATAAGCCTGGACGGCCAGGTTCACGACCCCAACCGAATCGACTTTCTGCACCGGTATCTGCGGTGCCTGCAAAATTCTCTTTCCCACGGTGCGGACCTCCGGGGCTATTTCCACTGGGCCCTCACCGACAACCTGGAATGGCACAGCGGCTTTGGGGACCGCTTCGGCCTCGTCTACGTGGACTTCCCCACCGGCAAGCGGATTTACAAGGACAGCGCCGAATGGTACAAAACCGTCGTAGACCGCAACGGGGAAAACCTGTAGGTGCCGCAACGATTCCGTTTTCTTCCCAGGAGTGCTGTACATTTTTGGGAAGTTATGCTATAATGTTGGGGAACAAAAACATAAGGATGGTGTTTCCCATGAACTATCAGGAAGCGATGGCACAGGCCCGGGGAAATATGGGCAAGTGCAAAGCATGTCCCGTCTGCAACGGTCAGGCCTGCCGGAATACGGTGCCCGGGCCGGGGGCCAAGGGCGTTGGAGATACGGCCATTCGGAACTACGATGCCTGGCAAAAAATCCGGGTAAATATGGACACTCTGTGCTCCTATGGCGACGCGGACACCCGCTTTACCCTCTTCGGCAAAACCTTTGCCGCCCCCTTGTTTGCCGGTCCCGTAGGTGCCGTGACCATGCACTACAGCGACAGGTATAACGACGAGACCTACAACGCCGCCCTGGTCAGCGGCTGCGCCCAGGCGGGCATTGCGGCCTTTACCGGTGACGGTCTGGATGCCAACGTCATGGTCCAGGCCACCAAGGCCATCGGCGCGGTAGGCGGCCTTGGCGTTCCCACGGTGAAGCCCTGGAATCTGGAGCTCATTCGGGAGAAGATGGCCCTGGTGAAGGAAAGCGATGCCTTTGCCGTTGCCATGGATGTGGACGCGGCGGGTCTGCCCTTCCTGCGGGGCATGGAGCCTCCCGCGGGCAGCAAGACCGTAGAGCAGCTGCGGGAAATCAGGGAGATGGCGGGCAGGCCCTTTATCGTCAAGGGCGTTATGACCGTCAAGGGCGCGCTCAAATCCCTGGATGCCGGGGCGGATGCCATTCTGGTTTCCAACCACGGCGGACGGGTCCTGGACGGCTGCGCGGCCACCGCTGAGGTGCTGCCGGAGATTGTGTCCGCGGTGGAGGGCCGGGTTCCCGTTCTGGTGGACGGCGGCATCCGCACCGGTACGGATATCTTCCGGGCCCTGGCGCTGGGCGCGCAGGCCGTGGTGATCGCCCGGCCCTATGTCTGCGCGGTCTATGGCGGCGGTGCCGAGGGTGCCGTGGCCCTGACGGCAAAGCTTCAGGCCGAGCTTGCCGACACCATGCAGATGTGCGGTGTTCATTCCCTGGGGGAGATCACCCGGGAATGCGTGCGGATTTGACGGAATTCCGCGACAAATTATTTCTTGTGGCCGCGCACGTTCGCAGTGCACGGCCACAAGTCTTTGCAGCATGGAAAATTTTTCAAAAAGCACTTGACAAACCGGTTCTTTTGCGGTATTATGCGCTCAACAACTTCACATCCCATCAAATGTGTTGAATCAGAAGAGTAGAATCCCGATTCCGCGTCCAGAGAGCTGCCGGTTGGTGCGAGGCAGTCGTGTGGCCCGATTCGAAAATCCCTGAGGAGCAGCCGGCTGAACCCGTTTCGTCAGTAAGCCCGGACGCAAGGCAAGCGTTATCGTGCCGCACGTTTAACTGCAAAGGCGACGTGACAGAGGGGCCGGTTACCCGGCAAATTGAGTGGTACCGCGGAGTATCGTAAAAAGGATTTTTACAGCTTCGTCTCAAGAAAAACTTGGGACGTGGCTGTTTTTTTATTCTTATTTTGGAGGAAACGGATTATGAACACCTACACCAACTGCCTGCCCGCCTGGAGCGTGGGCCCCGACTGCTACAAGGAAGTCTACACCGTCACCCGCCGTTACGGCAAAAAGGCCGCCGTGGTCGGCGGCAAGACAGCCCTGAGCAAGGCCTATGACAAGCTGGCCGCCGCGGTTTCCGGCACCGGTCTGGAGCTCACCGCCCCCATCTGGTACGGCGGCAACTCCACCTACGAAAACGGCGACATGGTAGCGGCCATGAAGGAGGTCCGGGAGGCGGACATGGTCTTCGCCGTGGGCGGCGGCCGGGCGGTGGATACCTGCAAGTATATCGCCGAGAAGCTGGATAAGCCCCTGTTCACCTTCCCCACCATCGCCTCCAACTGTGCCCCCGTCACCGCCATCGGCGTGTTCTACAACCCGGACGACACCTTTAAGAACTATTTCTATCCCACCCGCTGCCCCCTGCACGCCTTCCTGGACACCCAGATTATCGCGGAAGCGCCGGAGAAGCTCCTCTGGGCCGGCATCGGCGACGCGCTGAGCAAGGAGTGCGAGGTAGAGCTGTGCACCCGGGGCCGGGACCTGCCCCACACGCCGCTCATGGGCCGGACCATGGCCGCCTGCTGCACGGACCCCCTGGTTAAATACGGCAAGCAGGCCCTGGAGGAGTGCCGGGAAAACAAAGCGGGAGAGGCCCTGCAGCAGGTAGCCCTGTGCATCGTGGTGTCCACCGGCATCGTCTCCAACTTTACAACCACCGCCAACGATTACTACTACAATAGCTCCCTGGCCCACTGCGTTTACTACGGTGCCACCATGGTGCCCGCCTCCAGCAGAAATCACCTCCACGGGGAAATCGTCTCCTTCGGCGTGCTGACCCTTTTGACCTACGACAGGAACTTTGCCCGCCGGGATGAGCTTCTGGAATTCAACGCCTCCGTGGGCCTGCCCGTGACCCTGGAGCAAATCCAGCTGACGGAAGACAATCTGCAGACCATCGCCGACAAGGCCGCCACCGTGGTGGAATGGACCTGCTCCTTGCAGACCTTTACCAAGGAGGCCTTTGTGCAGGCCATGCGGGACACCGATGCCGCGGGCAGAGCCTACCTGGCCGCCCACAAAGCTTAATTCCTCCGTCTATCGTAGGGGCGGCTATCATGTCAAGACTCACATGGTTTACACTTTGTGCAATCACATGGTTTACACCTTCAGTCGTGGGTGTTTACCAAAAAGTTAGCTCTTTTAAGTGTGTAAACACGTTTGTCAACGTCAATCCGCCCTATGCGGAATTCTCTAAAAACCAGGGTAATTTGTCCCTGGGAACTGGATTCACGCACTCCGATTTCTTTTCCACGAAATCCCTCACTTAGGAAATACCGGTGCCCTCCGTAGCAGAAATATCCCGTTGTGGACACTTTGCATTTCTGGTATTCCTCAGAGTATTCCCAGGACTGAATCTTTTCCGGGAACTGACGGGAGCTCTTCCGAAATACCGAAGCAGGTACTTCCAGATTAAGTGAGCAATGTGGTCGGATATTGTTGTAAAAATTCCGGTATTTCTCAAATTTTTCTTGAGAATCATCGATATCCAAAAAGGTATTTTCTCGTAAACACTCTCTTTTAAAAGAACGGTTATACCGCTCCTCTTTGCCTTGTGTCTGCGGGTGCAATGGCCTGCCGTGCATCGTGAGAATTCCCAATTCCATGAGCCATACCTCGAATGCGGTATATCCCATGCTTTGAGCGGTACCCCAC
>USQL01000070.1 GCA_900556935.1 uncultured Eubacteriales bacterium
CTCCATGGTGTCCCGGTCACGGACGGTGACGCAGTTGTCGGCGGGGGTGTTCTCGTCGCCTACGGTCTGGAAGTCTACGGTAACGCACAGAGGGGTGCCGATTTCGTCCTCCCGGCGGTAGCGCTTGCCGATGGAACCGGCATCGTCGAAGTCCACCATGAAGTCCTTTTGGAGCTGGTGGTAGATTTCCTCGGCCTTGGGGCTCAGCTTCTTGCTCAGGGGCAGGATGGCCGCCTTGAAGGGGGCCAGCGCGGGGTGCAGGTGCAGCACGATGCGGATATCGGGGTTGCCCTTCTTATCCTGGCCCACAACCTCCTCGTCGTATGCCTCACACAGGAAGGCCAGGGCAACACGGTCGCAGCCCAGGCTCGGCTCAATGACATAGGGGATATAGTGCTCGCCCTTCTCCTGGTCGAAGTACTCCAGGCTCTTGCCGGAGGCCTCCTGATGGCGGCCCAGGTCGTAATTGGTCCGGTCAGCAATGCCCCACAGCTCGCCCCAGCCGGAGCCGAAGGGGAACTGATACTCAATATCGGTAGTAGCCCGGGAATAGAAGGCCAACTCCGCGGGCTCGTGGTCCCGCAGCCGCAGGGATTCCTCTTTAATACCCAGGGACAGCAGCCAGTTCTTGCAGAAGTCCTTCCAGTAGGCAAACCACTCCAGGTCCGTGCCGGGCTGGCAGAAGAACTCGCACTCCATCTGCTCAAACTCCCGGGTACGGAAGGTGAAGTTGCCCGGGGTAATCTCGTTGCGGAAGGCCTTGCCCACCTGGCACACGCCGAAGGGCAGTTTCTTCCGGGTGGTCCGCTGGATGTTGGCGAAGTTTACGAAGATGCCCTGGGCGGTCTCGGGCCGCAGATAGACGGTGGAGGAGGAATCCTCGGTAACGCCAATCTGGGTCTTGAACATCAGGTTGAACTTCCGGATGGGGGTAAAGTTGTGCTTGCCGCAGTTGGGGCAGACCACTTCCTCGTGCTCGGCCACGAACTTGTCCATTTCCTCAAAGCTCATAGCGTCCACGTTGACGCTCTTGCCCGCCTCGCAGGCCTCAATCAGCTTGTCCGCCCGCTGCCGGGAGCCGCAGCCCTTGCAGTCAACCAGGGGGTCAGAGAAGTTGCCCACATGGCCGGTGGTGACCCAGGTGGTGGGGTTCATGAGGATGGCCGCGTCCAGACCCACATTGTAGTCGGACTCCTGGACGAACTTCTTCATCCAGGCTTTCTTCACGTTGTTCTTAAATTCCACGCCCAGGGGGCCGTAGTCCCAGGCGTTGGCCAGGCCGCCGTAAATTTCGGAACCGGCGTAGACATAGCCCCTGTTTTTGCAGAGGTTTACAATCATATCGAGCGTTTTTTCACTGTTTTTCATTTTTCTTCCCCCGTGTGATCATTTTGGTTTTGTCTCATTATAGCGAAGCCCACGGTCAAAATCAAGAAAAATCCGCATTCTTTTGGAAATTGCCCGGGGAGATGGGCCTGGGAATAATTTTTCCCATTTGGGGAATGCTCCTGGAAAAGAGAATATCAGAATTTTGGGGATGCCCATTTTATGCCGGGGACGATTGAGGTACATCGTCCCGAAATGTGACGAACCTGGGCGTGCGGTTATGCGCATAGACCGAAGGACTTGCCAAAGCGACAGCCGAGACTGATGAGGGGCGGTAGAGACTGACGGAATGGGTAAGCTTAGGCGAATTCGTACGATTCAGGGGAGCCAATGGCTTGTACGTATTCGCCCTAGGTTTCTCCGCACCGGTTCTGCGTACCGCCCTCATCCATAAATTATGGTATAGCTGCCACCGGCAGCTATAGAAATTCCAAATTCGCTGCGCGGAGCACCACCGCTGAGGCGGTCCCCCTTCTCCAAGGAGAAGGTTATGAGCTCCCTTCCGGGGGTATACGTTCATCTGTCATACTCAGTTCGGAGCGTTTTCCGGCGGCATGGCAGCCGCCCCTACATTGCCCGTAAAAGGAGTCTTTTTATGATTTTATCCTACATCCGGACCATTATTCTCTATCTGGTGCTGATTCTGGTGATTCGGCTTATGGGGAAGCGGCAGATTGGGGAGATGGAGCCGGCGGAGTTTGTGGTGACCATGCTGGTGGCGAATCTTGCGGCCATCCCCATGCAGGACGGGGGCATCCCGCTGCTCACGGGGCTGATTCCCATCCTCACGGTGCTGGGGGTGGAGCTGGTGCTGTCCTGGCTGATGCTGCAAAGCGGGGTCTTGCGGCGGCTTTTTTGCGGCAAGCCCATTCTGCTCATTGACAACGGAAAGCTCCTCCAGGGGAATCTGCGGCTGACCCGGGTAACCCTGGACGAGCTTATAGGCAAGCTCCGGGAGAAGGACGTGCTGGACATTTCCCAGGTCCAGTACGCCATTTTGGAAACCGACGGCAATGTCTCCGTCTTCCCCTATCCCCAGTTCCAGCCCGCCTCCGCCAAGGACGCGGGGGTGGAGGTCAAAGCCCAATCCATGCCCATTGTGGTGGCAGAGGATGGCAGGATGTTCCCGGAAAACCTGAAAAAGGCGGGGAAAAGTGAAAAATGGGTGGAGGAAATGCTCTCCCAGCACCGCGCGTCCTTAAAAAGCACCCTGCTTCTCATGGTGGACAGCAACGGCAAAACCGTTTTTATTGAAAAGGAGCGGCTATGACCAGAGGAATCATCGGAATTTTGCTATTGCTCCTCCTGCTGGCAGCGGGACTGTTTGTCCAATGGACCATGGACACCTTACACGGCCCCATCACCGGGGAGCTCACCCAGGCCGCCGGGGCCGGGGCCCGGGGGGACTGGGATGCCGCCCGGCTGCACCAGGAGACCGCCCAGCGGGGCTGGCGAAAATGCTGGTGCCTCACCGCGGCCTTTGCCGACCACCAGCCCATGGAGGACGCAGACAGCCTCTTCGCCCGCCTGCCCGTCTATGCCGCCCAGGAAGAGCGCGCCGAATTTTCCGCCTGCTGCCGGGAGCTTGCCCGCCGGGTCCGGGCCATCGCCGATGCCCACAGCCTGACCTGGTGGAATCTATTGTAGCGTATATCCCCCCGGGGGGCTTCCGAATGGTCCGTTCTTCTGATAAAATAGCCAAAATAAACGGAACAGAAAGAGGCTATGGACATTGGAAACGGAAATTGAAGAGCGGGTCAAAAGCTACTGGACCCGGCGGTCCCATGATTTTGGGGCCGTGCGGAAAAACGAGTTGGCAAACGCCATGGGTACCCGGTGGCTGGAGGAGCTTCAAAAGCACCTGCCCCAGGGAAAACCCCTGGAAATTCTGGACGTGGGCACCGGCACCGGATTCTTCGCGATTCTGCTGGGGCACTTGGGCCATCACGTGGTGGGCATCGACCTGACCCCGGCCATGCTGGAAGAGGCCAAAAGCCAGGCGCGGGCCCTGGGTGTAACGGCGGAGTTCCTGCAAATGGATGCCCAGGCCCTGGACTTTGGCGACGGGCGGTTTGACGTGGTGCTCAGTCGGAACCTGACCTGGACCCTGCCGGACCCCAAAAAGGCCTATGCCGAATGGCTGCGGGTTTTAAAGCCCGGGGGCATCCTCCTGAATTATGACGCGGACTACGCCGCCAACGTCCGCAGTGAGAGCACCCAGAACCGGTCCGTAGCCCCGGACAGCCCCTACGGCCACGTGGGCATGACCCAGGAGATGCAGCGGGAAAACGATGCCATCACCCTGGCCCTGGATCTGGGCAAGGCCCGCCCGGCCTGGGACGCGGTGACCCTTGCGAACCTGGGCGCGCAGTGCTGCCGGACGGATTTGACCGTGGGAAAACGGGTTCTGGGCCCCTCGGACTTAGAGCACGCCCCCATGTTCGGCGTATTCGCCATTAAGTAAATTTTTATCAAAATGCATCCCCCCAGGGGGCTTCCGCTCAGGATTTCGGTGTGCTACCATGAAAGAGCGGTAAGCGTAACACGGAAAAATTTCCTGCAAACGACCGCGCTGAGGCAAAGCGCGGTCGTTTTTTCACAGGTTTTCAAAATGGGGGATAAACACATGCATTCTTTCGCAAGCTACGAAGAAGAAAATATTCACTATTGGACCCATCGGGCCGCGGGCTACTCCGGAGTCAACCAAGAGGAGCTGGCCACCGGCCAGAAGCAGGTCTGGAGCCAGGTCCTCTCCCGGCGCATCGCCGCCCGCTTCCCGGAGCGGGACCCGGAGGGCATCCGGGTGCTGGATGTGGGCACCGGCCCGGGCTTTTTTGCCATTATCCTGGCGGGGATGGGCTACGACGTAACGGCGGTGGACTATACCGCCTCCATGCTGGAGGAGGCCCGGCGCAACGCGGGGGCCCTGGCGGACCGCATCAACTTCCGGCAGATGAACGCTGAGGAGCTTCTGTTTGCCGACCACAGCTTTGACGTACTGGTCACCCGAAACGTCACCTGGAATCTCCACAACCCGGAGAAGGCCTACGGCCACTGGACCCGGGTTCTGGCCCCTGGGGGACTTCTATTAAACTTCGATGCCAACTGGTACCGCTACCTGTGGGACGAGGAGGCAAAACGCGCCCACACCCAGGACCGTGAGAACCTGGCCGTTTCCGACGTGCGGGACGAAAACGCCGGGACGAACGTGGATGCCATGGAGGCCATCGCCCGGCAGACCCCCCTGTCCATGCGCGCCCGCCCCGCCTGGGACCTGAAAACCTTGTCGGGTCTCGGCATCCAGGCCAGCGCGGATGAGGAAATCTGGCGGCAGGTCTGGACCAGGGAGGAGCGTATCAACAACGCCTCCACCCCCATGTTTCTGGTGGAGGGCCGAAAGGCCCCGGCAGCCTTCCGGAGCGCTGCAAACTATTAAGCGCATATAAAGGGTTTCTGTTTTGAAAAAATACATTATAAAGCGGCTTTTACAGCTGATCCCCATTCTGCTGGCCATCACCTTTCTGTCCTTTGCCATGATGCGCCTCGCCGGCAGCGATGCTGTGGAACAGAAAATGGAAAACACAGGTTCCGGTCTTTCTCAGGAGGTGGTGGATGCCGCCAGGGCGGAGCTGGGCCTGGACAAGCCCTTTCTGACCCAGTATTTCGTCTGGCTTGGAAATCTGCTCCGGGGGGATATGGGCACCAGCTACATTTCCGGGAAGAACGTATTTTCTACGTTTGTCTCCAAGCTGCCCGCCACCCTGCTTCTGACGGCGGTCTCCATATTGCTGACCGTTGTGATTTCCATTCCTTTGGGGATTCTGGCGGCGATCAAACAAAACCGTTTTACGGATTATCTGATTCGGGCGGCAAGCTTTCTTGGCAACAGTATGCCGAACTTCTTTGTAGCGCTGCTTCTCATGTATCTTTTCGCCATCCGGCTTGACTGGTTCCCGGTGATTGCCAAGGGAGTCAGCCTGCAAAGCGTGGCCATGCCCAGCCTAACCCTGGCGATTGCCATGTCCGCCAAATATCTGCGGCAGATTCGCGCCACGGTACTGGACGAGCTCAGCCGGGACTATGTGCTGGGCGCAAGAGCCCGGGGGGTGAAATTCTCCGTGACCATGTATAAAAGTGTCCTGAAAGCCTGCCTGGTGACCATTATCACCCTGCTGACGCTGTCCATCGGCAGTCTGCTGGGCGGTACCGCCATTGTAGAATCCATTTTCATGTGGGATGGCGTGGGAAAAATGGCTGTGGATGCCATCAGTATGCGGGACTATCCCATTATTCAGGCCTATGTCATGTGGATGGCGATTATTTACGTGTCAGTGAATCTAATCACGGATCTGAGCTACCATATCCTTGACCCAAGAATCCGTCTGGGAGGTGTGGAGCAATGAACGGCGAAACAACCGTCCGCGTCCAAAAGGTCAAACGCAGTCACATCAGACAGCGGCTCTGCATTTTCCTGGCGCTTGTGGTCATTCTGATGCTGGCGGCGCTGTTCTCCGAGCAGCTCGCGCCCTACGACCCCTACGCGCAGAATCTGGACGAGGCCATGCAGCCGCCCTCTGCCCGGCACATCATGGGGACAGACCGCCACGGACGGGATATGTTCTCCCGCGTTCTGGTAGGCGGGAAAACCAGCATTTATTCCACACTTGCGCTGGTAGCGGCAATTTCCGTATTCGGCACCGTGGTAGGTACGCTCTGCGGCTACTATGGCGGCCGGGTGGATTCCGTTGTCATGCGCGTTTCCGATGTGTGCCTCGCCTTTCCGGGGCTGGTATTTGCCATGGCCGTGGCCACACTGCTTGGCGGCGGCATCGGCAACGCGGTACTGGCGCTGGCTGTCATCAGCTGGCCCAAATACTCCCGGATTGCCCGAAGCCAGACCCTGGCACTGAAAAGCAGCTCCTTTGTCCACGCGGCGCGGCTTTCCGGCAGCGGCTCCACGCGGATTATTCTGCGGCATATCCTTCCCAACATCCTCGGCCCCATCCTTGTAACAGCCATGCTGGACATCGGCACCATGATGATGGAGCTGGCAGGCCTGTCCTTTCTGGGTTTGGGTGCCAAACCGCCTATGGCGGAATGGGGCAATATGATGAGCTCCGGTAGAAGTATGCTCCAGATGTATCCCTGGATTGTCCTCTCTCCGGGCATCGGCATTTTTCTCTCTGTTGTTCTGTTCAATCTGCTGGGCGATACGGTCCGGGATTATCTGGATCCCAGGGACAGCCGCTCCAGATGAAAATACCTTAAAAGGTGAGAAAGGAAGAAAATAAATGAAGAAACTGATTGCACTGCTTTTGGTCCTGTGCATGACCGCCGGTGTTCTTGCCGGCTGCGGCGGCTCCAACGGAACCGCTTCCACCGCCAACGGCAGCGCCGAGAAGGCCCCCGCCGCCAGCAACACTCCCGCCGCGAAAAAGGCTTTTGTCTTTGGCGACACCACCTTCAACGCGGAAAACGAAGAACCCAATGTGAACCCCCATTACGTCTACGCCGGCTGGGCCTGCATCCGCTACGGTGTGGGGGAAACCCTGTTCAAAATCGACGATTCTATGGAATTGCAGCCCTGGATTGCAGAATCCTATGAGCTGGTGGATGAACAGACCTGGAAGATCACCCTGAAGGACGGTGTCTGCTTCTCCAACGGCAATGTCTGTGATGCCGCCGCCGTGAAAGCCTGTCTTGAGCACCTGGTTGAGGTCCATGACCGGGCCCGGGGCGACCTGCAAATTGAGCGCATTGACGCGGACGGCCTGACTCTGACAATCCACACCGCCGTGCCCGTCCCCTCCTTCCTCAACTATCTGTGCGAGCCCTACGGCTGCATCATTGATATGACCGCCGGCATCACCGACGACGGGATTGTGGTTGGCACCGGTCCCTACGTGGTGGTAGAGCTGGTAACCGACGACCACCTGTGCCTTGTAAAGAACGAAAACTACTGGGACGGGGACGTACACATTGACGAGCTTACCGTCCGCACCATTTCCGACGGCGACACCCTGGCTCTGGCCCTCCAGTCCGGGGAAATCGATGCTGCCTACGGCATGGCCTACGCCAGCTATCCTCTGTTTGAAAACGATAGCTTTGCCTTCACCGGCACCCAGACCAGCCGTTCCTTCTATTGCCAGATGAACTACACCTCTCCTGTTATTCAGGATCCCGCTGTGCGGAAGGCGGTTGCCATGGGCATCGACAAGGAGGGCTTTGTAAATACCCTGCTGGACGGCTACGGTTATGTGGCTACCGGTGCGTTCCCGGACACCGTGGCCTTTGGCGGCTCTACCCTGAAAACAGAAACCTATGACCCCGAAGGGGCCAAGGCGCTGCTGGAAGAAGCCGGATGGGTGGACACCGACGGTGACGGCATCCGGGAAAAGAACGGCCAGAAGCTGACCGTCCGCTGGCTGAGCTACCCCAGCCGTCAGGAGCTGCCGCTGCTGGCAGAATCCGCCCAGGCCACTCTGAAGGACATCGGCATTCAGGTGGACCTGAACGTCACCGCTGACCACACCTCCATTGCCAAGGACCGTACCGCCTGGGATATCTATGTTGGCGCGAATGTCAACTGCGGACTGGGCGACCCCACCAACTTCTTCTCCACCCACTGTCTGGACGCGTCCACCAAGAACCGGGGCGCTTTCCACAGTGACCGGCTGGAGGAGCTGGCCGTACAGCTGAACAGCACCTTCGACAAGGCTGAGCGGAATCAAATCGCGATTGAGATGCAACAGATTCTTCTGGATGATAACGCCTTCATCTTCTGCTCGTTCCTGCGGATGAGCATGATCAGCAAGGCAAACGTCACCGGCCTGACCGCGCATACCAGCGATTTCTATGAGCTGACCGCGGATTTGGACATAAATTAACCAAAATGATCAGGAGGCAACCGCCGTATGGCAGAACTGCTAAGCTTTGAACATGTGGAAATCTCTTACGGCGGAGACCCCGTTGTACACGATGTCTCTTTTTCCGTAAAGCCCGGCGAGATCCTGGGGCTGGTTGGGGAATCCGGCAGCGGAAAATCCACCCTGATCAAGGCCGCCATGGGGCTGCTTGGGGACAACGGTCTGGTGACAAAGGGCGATATTCTGTTTGACGGAAAAGACATCCCCGACTTGCCGGAAAAGGAGCTCCGCAAAATTCGCGGTGCAAAAATCGGTATGATTTTTCAGGATGCCGGGGCCTCCCTGTGCCCCATCCGCACCATTGGCGCGCAGATTTACGAGAGCATGTCCGCCCATATGGACATCTCCAGGGCGGATGCCCAGGAACAGGCGTTCGCCCTCTTTGAAAAGCTGCACTTTCAGGACAGCCGGCGCATCTGGGACAGCTATCCCTTTGAGCTCTCCGGCGGCATGAACCAGCGGGCGGGCATCGCCATTGCCATGCTGATGAATCCCGCCGTGCTTCTGGCGGACGAGCCCACCAGCGCGCTGGACGTGGCCGTCCAGAAGCAGGTTCTACTGGAAATGAAACAGCTGCGGGAGCTGTTCGGCACCGCCATTATTCTGGTAACCCACGACATCGGCGTGGTGTCCGCCATGGCCGACGCCGTGCTGGTTCTGAAGGACGGCCGTAAAGTAGAATACGGCCCCGCCCGGAGGGTGCTGCAAGCGCCGGAACAGGCGTATACCAAAAAGCTTCTGGCAGCGGTGCCGAAGCTGCGGAGGGCATAAATGGAACCGATTTTAGAGGTCAGCAATCTGAGCAAAACCTTTCATACCGAACATCAGGGAGATTTTACCGCCGTAGACCGGGTGAGCTTTCAACTGTTTCCCGGACAAACCCTGGGAATCGTCGGGGAATCCGGCAGTGGAAAGAGCACCCTCGCAAAGCTTCTGTGCCGCCTGACCGACCCAACAGAAGGCACCATCCGCCTGTGCGGCCGGGACATTACCCGGGCCAGAGGGAAGGAGCTGACCGATGCCTACCGAACAATGCAGATGGTCTTCCAGGACCCGATGGGCTCCTTTGACCCCCGGAGAACCCTGGGGGACGGTATTGGCGAGAGTCTGCGCAACGCGGGTGTTTCCAAAGCGGAGACCGCCAAAAGGGTACGGCTCCTTTTGGACCAGTGTGGACTGCCGGGTGAATTTTCCAACCGCTACCCCTACGCGGTCAGCGGCGGGCAGTGCCAGCGGGCGGCCATCGCCCGAGCCCTGGCAATCGAGCCGCGGCTTTTGATCTGCGACGAGGCCACCTCCGCCCTGGATGTCACCGTGCAGCAGCAGATTATGGAGCTTCTAACCCGTCTTCGGCAGGAAAAGGACATGTCCTATCTGTTCATCTGCCACAATCTGGCCCTGGTACAGAACTTCTGCGACCGGCTGCTGGTGATGTACCGGGGAAAAATCGTCGAATCCGGCACCCCGGACCAGGTCATTTTCCATCCCCAGTCGGACTACACAAAGCTGCTGATTGATTCTATCCTGTAAGTAAGGCCGAGGCCCCGGCGGGGCCTCGGCCTTACTTTGTCATCTGCTATTCTTTTTATATTCCCTTATCCACCGTCTCCTGGGCAAAACGCAGAACGATTGCGGTGCCGACGGCGGCGCAGACGGTGCCGAAGGCCAGGGTGGGGCCGATGCCGAACGCGTCAATCATGGGCCCGCCGATAAGGGAGCCCAGAACAGAGGCCAGGGTGTAGGTCATGGTGTAGTAGGCCTGGCCCTTTACGGCATCCTCCGGCTCCATGACGGCGTTGATATAGTACACGGAGGCAATGGCAATCAGCGCCCAGGCCAGCACCTGGGTCAGCTGGAACAGGTAGTAAACCGTCACATTGGGAGCAAGCCAGGAGCCCAGAATTTTAATCAGGAAGAAGAACCCCGTCAGCTTCATCCAGAAGCCGCTGTCCTTCCAGCGGAGCATCTTCGTAAAACACAGCATGGTAGGCAATTCCGACAGGGCGGCCAGGGCCATGGCCAGGCCCATATGGCTGCTGTCGCCGCCCTTGGCGCGGATAATCTGCAGGGTAAAGCTATTGAGCAGCACATGGCTGATATAGATGAGAATACAGCCCAGCAGCACCCCGGTAAACCGGGGGTATTTTTTGAAAAAGGCCACGCCCTGGGCCCCTGCCGTTTCCATTTCCCGGCGGGGGGCACGCTCGGTGGGGTACAGGCACAGGCTGCCGAGGAAGAGAAGGGAAAAAGCCGTGATGGCCCAGGGCACCGGTCTGCCCCCCAGCCGGGCGGTGATTCTGCCCAGCCCAAAGCTCGCCAAAGCAAAGGTCACGGAGCTGGTGCTTTTGGAGACCCCGTAGTTGAGCTTTTCCCCGCAGTTGATGCTGGTAACGCCCAGGCCGTTGACCAGGGGCGTTTGCAGCTGCAGCAGGGCCAGGGCCCCGGCATAGAAGCACAGGGCGGCGACCTTATTTTCTCGGAAAAGGAGCAAGCCGCCTCCGCAGGCCGCCGTCAGCGCCGCCACTACCAGATTGATTGCCTTTAGGCTGGGCCCCCGCTCCCGGTCCGCAAGCCCCGCGACCGTGGGCTGCAGCAGGGCCGAGGCCAGCCCCGCAGCCGCAATCAAAGCCCCGATTGCCCCGCTGGAAAAGCCCAATTCCAGAAGATACAGGCTTACATACCCGGAAATTGCCGCGTAAGTCATCCAATACGTGCCGTGGATCAGCCCATAGCGGGCCGTCAAAGCTGTTTTCATAGGGAAACCCCTTTTCTCTTCATATTTCCGAAATTATGATAGCACGTATGAAAAATTTTTCAATTTCTTTTTTTCCGCAAAAAGTAGGAAAGGGGCAAAATCCGTACTTGTTTCCCGCCCCCGGGGGGTGTTTCCGTCCGTTTTGTACAAAAACCCCCCGGGGGGGATGGGGAAAACCACGTGAAATGTGGCTAAAAAGCCGATTGACAATCTTGATTCCTATTGGTAGAATATTATCGATACAGTATTGGTTCGGCAATACCTGCGTGTATCAACAGGAAAGAATTACTTAATTAGGAGGAAATCACATTGAAGGATTGGGCATATCTGACCACTGTCGAAGAGATGGAAGCGGCCACCGATTCTCTGCTGGAAAACGGCAAGAAGGTCGGCGCTGATTCCTGGCAGCAGCGTGTCAAAAACCAGACCCCCCATTGCGGCTTCGGCGAGAAGGGTACTTGCTGCCGTATCTGCTCCATGGGCCCCTGCCGCATTACCCCCAAGGCTCCCCGCGGCATCTGCGGCTGCGATGTTCACGGCATTGTAGGCCGTAACTTCCTGCGCTTTACCGCCGGTGGCTCCGCCACCCACTCCGACCACGGCCGTGAAATCATGCACACCCTGCACCAGGCCAAGGAGGGCGGCAACTACCAGGTCAAGGATCCTGAGAAGCTGATCCGCATCGCCAAGGAATGGGGCGTGGAGACCGAGGGCAAGGACATCT
>USQL01000071.1 GCA_900556935.1 uncultured Eubacteriales bacterium
CGCCGCCATTCCCCCGATCTACTTCCATCTGCCGGACCGCGCGATCGCGCAGTATTGGACCGATATTGCCTCTGCCGCGCCGAATACGGATTTCATCATCTACAACATCCCGCAGCTCGCCGGCACAGCGCTGAACAGCGCTCTTCTGCGCACGATGCTCGCCGTACCGACCGTGATCGGCGTGAAAAACTCCTCCATGCCGATACAGGATATTGAAATGTGGCGCGATGAGGGCGCGATCGTTTTCAACGGTCCGGACGAGCAGCTTCTCTCCGGGCTCGCCGCGGGTGCGGTCGGCGGCATCGGCGGTACGTACGCCGCCATGCCGGAGCTCTACGAGCGTATCTTCACCCTTGTCCGCAGCGGCGGCATTCTCCCCGCGCGCGACATTCAGGACGCCTGCTGCCACATCATTTACAAGATGTGCTCCGGGCAGGGCAACATGTACGCCATGATCAAGGAGATCCTCCGTCTCCGCGGCGCGCCGGACATTGGCGGCGTCCGCGCTCCGCTCTACCCGCTTCAGCCGGGCGACGAGTCCATTGCCGCCTCGTGCGCTGCGGATATCGACGCCGCATTGGCAACGTTCTGCAAATAAAAGTCTTTCTTCTCATGGCAAAAGCGGCTCATTCATCAAACACATTCCTGTTGTTATTGTGATGAGCATGAGCTACTTTAGCGGCTGCGCCGGGATGTGCCTTGCCGGGAAAGCAACAAGATTTCACCTTTTCTATTCGGTCTGCTTTGCTTTCTCCGGCTTTGGCACGGAGCGAAAAACAGATTGCTATAACCGCTGGGCGGCTCCCAGCGGGGCGATAACCGGCAACAGGCATAGTGATACTCCTGTCCAGTCACAGCCACACGCAATGAGG
This sequence comes from uncultured Eubacteriales bacterium, assembly GCA_900556935.1. Classification (GTDB taxonomy): domain Bacteria; phylum Bacillota; class Clostridia; order Oscillospirales; family Oscillospiraceae; genus Faecousia. The sequence continues at coordinate 873 of USQL01000071.1, forward strand.
GCGGTCACATGAGAACCATGCGAGGGCGCTTCGACCCGTGGAGCTGGTACGCTGCCAGCCGTTTGATGACTTCCCATCATAGCCGGGGTGTCGAGGACAAATAGGCTTCTTCAAATTACAAATCCGCCAGCAGCCTGAAATGGGCGCTGGCGGAGCTTACATAGGCATTATGCCTATATTCTTTGAGGAGGTTAAACACATATGAAAAGCATATATCTCAGAGGAGAACTGCACTACGCAGACCTTGGTACGGGGGTTGGTTCCGAGCAGAATGGTTATCGCCCGGTGGTCATCATCCAGAACGATATAGGGAACCGGCATAGTCCCACGACCATCGTAGCGGCGATTTCCACGCAGATTAAAACCAAGGCGAATCTTGCCCACCCACTACCATCTGAAGCCGGGGAGCGGACTTGTGCAGCCCTCCATGGTCATGCTGGAGCAAATCAGAACCGTGGACAAGACCCGGCTGGTTCAGTACATCGGAAAGCTGTCTGAGGGGGAACTCAAGGGACTCAATCATGCGCTGGCCATCAGCATTGGCCTGATTCCCACAACCCCTGAAAAATTGATACTGTGCTTATGCAGCACCTGCGCCGAGAATTTCTACGGCTCAGGTGCTTATTATTTGCGCCGGGTGAATCCTATCGCAGTTGAGAAGGAGCTGTGTACCTACTGTAACCAGAGGGCGGGATTTGACTATGAAATCACCCCTCGCCGCAGGAGCCGTTAAGTCGGTTCGCACCTTTGTCAAATCGTTCTCTTTTTTATAATATGAAGGAGGTTAATCATGCTAGTCTATACGATCCGTAAGAGTGATTTGTATGCGTCCGGCATCGAACCAACCCGTGAAATTCTGGACATTGCCGGTGAAAATGAGAATGTGGATTTTGCCCTTGTCCTTGCGAAGATTCTCAGGGAACTGACTGCCCAGACCGGGAACATAACTTAAGGAGTGAAAACATATGACAGTCGTTGAACGGTTAAGAAACAGGGGAGTGACCCCTAGAGCGGTTTTGTATGCCCGTTTTTCCTCGGACAACCAGAGAGAAGAATCCATTGAAGCCCAGCTCCGGGCCATGCACGAGTATTGCAGCCGGAATTCCATCGTCATCATTCACGAATACTGTGACCGGGCAAAATCCGCGACTACGGATGACCGCCCGGAGTTTCTGAAGATGATTGCGGCATCCAGAGAGGGGGACTTCGACTTTGCCATCGTCCATAAGTTGGACAGATTCAGCCGGAACCGTTATGACAGCGCCTACTACAAACGGGAGCTGAAGAAGAACGGTGTGCAGCTTCTGTCCGTTCTGGAGCAGATGGACGACAGCCCGGAAAGCATCATTCTGGAATCCGTGCTGGAGGGCATGAGCGAATATTACTCCAAAAATCTTGCCCGTGAGGTGATGAAAGGAATGAGAGAATCGGCTATGGACTGTCGTTACATTGGCGGCTGGATTCCCTATGGTTTCCGGGTAGACCCCCAGACCCACAGATATATCATCAATGACTATGAAGCGGAAGCCGTCAGGATGATCTTCCGGGATGTGGCTGACGGCTGCGGATATAATGTGGTTTTGAATAAGCTGAATTCCATGGAATATCGCACCCGGCTGGGCAATACCTTCTCCAAGGAAACCCTGTATGAGATGCTTCGGAATGAAAAGTACAATGGTGTCTATGTGTTCAGTAGGGCGGCAAGCAAGGACGAGCTGGGGCGGCGGAACAATCACCTGGACAAGCCCATTGAGGATCAGATTCGCATTCCCGGCGGGATGCCGAAGATCGTAGATGACGAAACCTTTGCCCGTGTGCAGGCGATTCTCGCCAGCAGAAAGCGCCACGGGCGGCGGGACGGAAAACGGAAGTATCTGCTGACCGGTATGGTATTCTGCGGTCTCTGTGGTCACAGATACTGTGGCGATTCCATGCAGACCGGGGGTGAAAAGAATCGAAGCGTGATCGGCACCTACTTCTGCAATAACCGGAAAAACCACGGTGCCCATGCCTGCAGCAACTCCAATATCCATCAGGAACCTTTGGAGGAACTGGTACTGCGGAAGATTGAAGAAATCGTCTTTGATGAATCTCGGATTCCGGGAATCGTGCAGGCGTACCGGGAGCTGTGCCAGCAGGAGGATGGGACGGATAAAGATAAGATTCGCACCCTCCGCCAGAACCTGAAAACCGTGGAGCAGAAAATCGCCAACATTGTCAATATCATTGCAAATACGGGCAGCGCGGCGCTGGTCACTCAGCTTACCCAGTTGGAGCGGGAGAAAGAGCTGCTGGATGTCCAGCTTCAGGAAGAGGAACGTGGGACGAAAGAGGATGATCTGGACGAGGAGGCAATCCGCGCAGCATTCCGGCAGACGCAGAAAATGTTCCACAGCGGCACCTTGCCCCAGATGGAGCAGATTATCAACCTGTATCTGGACAAGGTTCTTGTCTATCCCGATTATGTGGAAATCCATCTGAATAATGTTCCCACCAACCTCCTGAATCCGTCTGAAGCAAAAGACGAACCCGCACTTGACGGGTTACATACATTTTATATCGAAAAAATGAGCGACAATATTTTGCCAAAATATCAAACCGGGAAAATTGGACAATACGGTTATGATATTCTGGTGAAAGTACATAGAAAAGAAGAAAAGAAAAACAAATCCAGACGAAAAGGGCATAATGAAACCCAAGCCCAAATTGGCTTGGGCTTGGGTGAATCTGGTGGAGCCGAGGGGAATCGAACCCCTGTCCGAAAGCAACTTGGAAAGAACTTCTCCGGGCGCAGTTTGTTATTTACATTCCCTTTTCCCGGCGGGAACAAACACCCTACGGGAATTGGTAGCTTCATGATGCATGGTATGCGCAAAGCTTAGCATACGCACGGTCTCCACTCAAATCACACCCGAGCCCGGCTCGTGGACCTTCCGGGGCGGATGGGCGCCTAATCAGGCAGCCAGGGCAACAGTATTGTTGTCAGTTAAATTTAAAAAGTTACCCGTTTTATCGTGGTCAGGTGCCACGGCCCGCTATTCCAGCCTCACTACCCCCGTCGAAACCAGTACGGCCCCATGAGGGCCCGGGGACGTTGGGTCCCCGGGGCAGGAAAAATTGATTTTTAGAAACGACCGTAGGGGTCCGGGAGCTTTTTGGGCTCGGGATAGGTTTCCCCATGGGTATCTACGGTGATGGAGGCGATTTTCTGCTCCGCCACAGGGCGGTCGTTAGGGCCGGTCTTGGTAGCGGCGATGGCATCCACCACGTCCATGCCGGAGGTCACCTTGCCAAAGGCGGCATACTGGCCGTCCAGGTGCTTGGCATCCTGGTGCATAATGAAGAACTGGCTTCCCGCGGAGTTGGGAGAGGAGGAACGGGCCATGCTCAGAACGCCCCGCTTGTGCTTCAGCTCATTCTTGACACCGTTGAAGAAAAACTCACCCTTGATGCAGTAGCCGGGGCCGCCCATGCCGGTTCCGTCAGGGCAGCCGCCCTGAATCATAAAGCCGGGGATGACCCGGTGGAAGATCAGTCCATCGTAGAAATTGTGGTTACACAGGTCAATGAAGTTATAAACGCTCTGGGGTGCCTTATCGGGGTACAACTCGCCCTCGATGACACCGCCGTTTTCCATGGTAATCTTAAAAGTAGGATTCATCGGTTTTATCGCTCCTTCATCGCGCGCTCAATCTGCCGCTTCGCGTCCCGCTCGGCAGCGGATGCCCGCTTATCGTATAGTTTTTTGCCCTTGCACAGACCGACCTTGACCTTGACCCGGCTGCCCTTAAAATAGACGGACAGCGGAATCAGGGAATAGCCGTCCTGCTTGACCTTGCCAAACAGGCGCATAATCTCCCGCTTGTGCATCAAAAGCCTTCTGGGGCGCTTTTCGTCCCGGTTGAAGATATTGCCGTGGTCATAGGGGGAAATGTGCATCTGGTTGAGGATCATCTCGCCGTTTTTGATACCGCACCAAGCATCCTTCAGGTTCAGGGTGCCCGCCCGGATGGACTTGACCTCCGTGCCGCACAGCTCAATCCCGGCCTCAAACTCCTCTTCCACGAAATATTCATGGTAGGCCTCCCGGTTCCGGGCCATGACCTTGATGCTCTCCTTTTCCAGACTGCTCACCTCCCTGGGTCTTTGTAATCATTATACCATGTCTGTCAAGTCTTCAAACAGCAGCTTTTCCAAATCCTGGGGACTGTCAAAGTGGTAGGTGCAGAGTTTCTCCATCTCCCGGGAGATTTCCGGGCAGTCCTTCCGGCTCCAGCCCGCAAAGGCGATGTCGCAGCCCGCTTTCTTCGCCATCTGCCAGGCGGGCTTCATGTCGTCCACCACCAGCAGGTCCTTGGAGGTAAAGCCGTATTTCCGCATAATCTGCTCTAAGGGATAGGTGCTGGGCTTGCGCTGCTCCTCCGGCAGGTCCCAGCCGAAGATGTCGTCCGGCTGCATACCAAAATGGATTCCATAGTCCCGGATAATATTTTCCCGGCTGGAATGGGACACCACGCAGATTTTTCCTCCCGCCGCCCGGAACCGGTGCAGCAGCTCCCGGATGCCGGGGTACGGCAGGGGTACGTGGGTCCGGACATAGCTCTGCCAGCCCCGGAACTCCTCCTCCAAATCCTTGTCCGTAAAGCCGTACCACTGGCGGCACATCTGGGCAAAGCCCAGCTCATAGCAGCCGGCGGTGTATTTTTTCAGCGACACCTCCGCCCCGGGGCAGAAGGTGGGGATGGTCATTTCAAAAAAGGGGTAGTTGACCGTGGCCTCACTCTGGACCGCCGTATCGTCATGGTCCATCACCAGGCAGGCGTATTTCATTGGGAATCCTCCATTCTCTTTTCGCTCATTATAGCAAACAGGAGCCCTCAGCGCAACCGGAAATTCCCATTGTAATTTTCGAACGTTTGTGCTATAATAAATCAAACGAAAGGAGGCACCGCCTGTGGAACAGCTTTTACGTCCGGTGGATGTCATCGCCCTCTGGGGTGCGGACGGGAAAATTCGCCCGCTGCGGCTGCAGGTGCAGTCGGACAGCGGCAAACAGCGGATGGATGTCCTGCAAATTCTCCAGGAAAAGCAGGAAACCCGCTACGGCTGGGAGGGCATCCGATTTCTGTGCGTCGTTAAGGCGGGGCACATCCAGTCCCTCGTCACCCTGTTTTACAGCCAGCGGCACCGCTGCTGGAGTCTGGGAAACGGTGCTGCCTGAAAACAGTTTATTCCCGGCAATACGCCTGCACAACCTGAATCACCTGCCGCACACTGTCCGTCAGGTATTTGCTTTTGTGGTGGGCCAGATAATAGCGGCGGAAAAAGCTGCCGCCCTCGACGGCAAGGACCTTGAGCTTCCCCTCCCGCAGGGCATCCTCGGTAAGGGAGCGGGGCAGAATGGTAATTCCAAAGCCCTTTTCCGCGCAGCTCAAAAGCGCATAGGTGCTGGAGCTGTCCAGAAATGCGGAGGCGGACAGCCCCGCAGACCGGAAAACCTCATTGATGCTATCCCGGGTGCCGCTGCCGTGCTCTCGCAGCAGCAGCTTCTCTCCCGACAGCTCCTCCAGGGTGATTTTCTCCCCGGGCCGGTAATCCGGCGCACAGGCGGCAAGCATGGGCTCCTTGTAAAGCGGCGTGGAAATCAGAGAGTCCAGATGCAGGACGTTGTCCACCACCGCAAAATCCAGCTCATTGCGCAGAAGCATTTCCTCATTTTCCCGGGTATTCGTCACAAAGGCCCGCACCACAGTTTGGGGCAGCTGCTCTGCGAGGCGGCGCAGAATCTCCGGAAGGGCCGTCTCCCCAAAGGTCACATGGACACCGAATCGGCAGGTCCCCGCGGAGTGCCCCTCCTGCAGGACCTTTACCGACTCCTCGTACTGGGAAAGAATGGTATCGGCATACTGCAATAGGGTTCTGCCCGCCTCTGTGATGTAGATGCGGCGGTTCATCCGCTCAAACAGACGCACCCCGTAAAAGCTCTCCAGCTCCCGGACGGCCAGGCTGACAGAGGGCTGGGTCATATTCAGCTGTTCCGCGGCAAGGGTAATGCTCTCCAGCTGACAGACGACCTTAAAAATCTTCAAGTGGCGCAGAGTCATAGGGCTCCTCCATAGCATAGCTTATTTTATATATATTCTATTATAACATACGAATTGAAAAATGCAATTCAAAAGTCTATGCTGAGCAGGAAATGATAAGAGAGGAGCGCAATCCTATGAATGAACAAAAAACATCGCTATGGAAGCTATTCTGGACCTTTGCAAAAATGGGTGTCATGACCTTCGGCGGCGGCTACGCCATGCTGCCCATTTTGCAGCGGGAAGTGGTGGAAAACAACAGCTGGACCACAGAGGAGGAGCTGATGGACTACTTTGCCATCGGCCAGTGCACCCCCGGCATCATCGCCGTGAACACCGCCACCTTTATCGGGCAAAAGCAGCGGGGCATCCTGGGCGGGATGCTGGCAACCCTGGGGGTCGTCTTCCCTTCCCTGGTGATCATCTCCATTCTGGCAGGGCTCATTACCAACTTTTCCCATATTTGGTGGGTGCAGAAGGCCTTCTCGGGCATTCAGGTGTGCGTCTGCATTCTGATTCTGAACGCGGTGGTAAAGCTGCTGAAAAAGTCCGTGGTGGATAAGGCCACAGCGGCCATCTTCCTGCTGGTGCTGGTAGGCGGTACCGTTCTGACCCTCTCCCCCGCCTGGTTCGTAGTCGCGGCGGCGGTTCTGGGTGTGATTCTGAAAAATCTGGAGGAGAAGAAAAAATGAGCGTTTATATCAAGCTTTTCTTTGAATTCTTCAAAGTCGGCCTCTTTGCCATCGGCGGCGGCATGGCGACCCTGCCGTTTCTCAAGAATATCGGAGAAACCACCGGCTGGTATACCTACACAGACCTGATGAACATGCTGGCCGTCTCCGAATCCACCCCCGGCCCCATCGGAATCAATATGGCAACCTATGTGGGCTTCACCGTCAAGGGCGTGGCGGGAGCTGTGATCGCCACCATTGGGGAGATCACCCCCTCCATCGTGGTCATTCTGATTGTGGCCATGATGCTGAAAAAATTTCGGGACAGCAAGCTGGTGGAGCACGCGTTCTACGGCCTCCGCCCCGCCTCCACCGGCCTCATCGGCGCGGCCTGCGTAACCGTTATTTTAGAGGTGCTGACCAACATCACCGTCACCTCCAGCGGGCTTCTCAGCACCTTCCACCTGAATCCTGGCGAGGGACTTCTGAACCTGCAAAATATTCTTCTGGCCGCCGTGCTGCTGGTACTGACCAACTGGGTAAAGCCCACGAAAAAGCTGCATCCCATTGTGTTTATTCTCTTTTCTGCGGTGGTAGGCGTTGTTCTTCTGTAACATGACCCGTCTTCCTCGCAAAAATCGCCCCCCTCCGGGTGGCAATTCGCTGCCCGGAGGAGGATTTTTTACAAATCAACCCATATGCCCTCATCCTTGATTGTGGCGCAAAGCAGACTGTGGTAGAACCGCTGGGCATCTTCATTGGACGCAATCAGGTCAATCAGCGTATCAACGCCCTGTTCTTTCAGCTCTTTGCGCAGGGTTTGCATCAAGGCCTGGGCAACACCTCTATGGCGATAGCTTTTGATGACACAGATCCAGTCCAAGAGCTCCATATGCTTTCTTCCGTGCGTAAGTCACGCTCAAACCGCAAAACGTCGGGGATTCGGTCTCTGGTGTAGTGTTTGATTTCCATTCTATTCAACTCCGTCGCAAGCGAAAAAATCATCACAGAAGCGATACCATTTTATTTCATATTCATCGTGGCTCACTAAAGTCATTTCTTTTGGGGTATAGATTCCCCGTTTTTGTGCTTCATCCACAAATTTATATATCCAATCATCAGCTGTCTCTACTACAGCACGGACGCAGTCCCAGCCTTTCAAAAACGCATAGTACAGCCGGGTATGCCCATCCAGCGAAATGAATCGCCCCTCGTTTGGAAGCACTTGAATAATAATATCTTGCGGTTTATGAATGAAGGAGCTGATAGCATTAATCTTATCTTCATCCACATAGAATTGTGACGGCTGAATCTGTTCTAAGCACAAAGTCAGTAATGATAACCGTGGATACTCCATAACCACCTTCCCATCTTTGTCATAGAACTGTGTAATATGCGGAGCATAGAAGCGGAATTCTCCAATAACCGCTGTATACACGGCTTGATCTTCTCCTCGGATTATGGCTTCATAGTCGGAAATGATCTCCACTTCATATGGCTTTCCATCTACTAAAAAGCAACCGTGTTGAAGTAGAACTGCTTTGGAAAATTGGTTATCATTGTATGTGTTTATTCGCTGAATGTCCATTATGGCCTCCGTCCGTTGCGCAAGGAAAAGCATCATACAAGATACGCTCCCGCTGAACTTGAATAGATTCAAACGCCAGTGGATTATGACAGTGCCATCACCCAAAAGTCTTCGATGCAGTCGGAATAGGCAATTTCATCCTGTATGGTTTCCATATATCGGAAACCAGCCTTTTGGTAGGCTTTAATTGCTCTTTGATTGCAGGCCGAAACACGAAGAAGCACTCGTCCATTGTGGCCTTTGACACGGCAGAGTTCCTCGACACAACGGCCTACAAACGCAGCACCGTTTCCTTTTCCGCAGAACTGCGGTGCCATAGACCAGCCGACCCACAGATCGTCGCCCTCATACTGGCAGGATACTTGTCCAAGAACGGCACCTCCACCAACCAAGCAGAACTGCTCTGTTCCCCAAGTAGATTCATCCATTAGGTATTCATCATGATGTCCTTTAATACTATAGGCTTCATAGGGCGTTTCGTACTCCCATTGGGCTATTTCCTCTGCAATGTCTTTGGTAAGTGGTTTTAGAGAACCGTTTTCCAAATTAAATTGGTTTTCCATTAACATTCCTCCAAAATTTTCTTCGGAGGGTTAGGAAGCGTGAACCCTCCATACACGATTCATCTTCATAAAAAACACCCTTTCTAATGTTAATTTGTATGCATACACCTACATTTGGTGTTGATACTGTTGTTCAGACCAGCTCCAGTTCCATGATGATCTCATCTTCATCACGGTCAATTTCTACGAATCCAATGCTCTCATAGAGTTTTCCAGCAGCTTCATTGCCCTCAATATAGCACAGGACTGTCTTATCGTACTTTCCATCCTGTTTCATCTCTTCCAGCACTGTCTTCGCTGCGGCCTTGCCGTACCCTTTGCCCTGATAACGCTCGTCAATGAAAAACTGGCTGAAATCATAGGCATTCCATTTCGGGCAATCATAGTATAATCCCATTCCTACCGGGGTTTCATCGTCGCAAATGACAAACGCTCGACTTCGCCACTCCCGGTAGGCGTAGGCTCTTGCCAGCAGGACAGCAGAACCCGCAACATAGGTTTTCTGTGCTTCCGAAACTTGCAGCTTTAACCGCCAGTTATCAGGGGTAATGTCTACCAAGTGAACCACCGTTGTTACCTCCTGTTACACCATGATTTCCGCGCTGTTTTTATCCCAGGATCGGTACAGCGCTTCCAGTTCCGCGATGGCTTCATCTCGGGGGCGAATGAGTCCTTTGTAGTGGCTGACCAGCAGATACGGTGCTTTCAGCCCTTTCAAAACCTCGATTTCCTCTTTTACCAGCTGGGCATTGAAAACGTAGTAACCGTCCCGGGCTTTGCTGTACAGGGCATCCCCCACGAATGCGTAGGTTTCATCTACTTCCAGCCCCAGGCAGCCCTTGCAATGGCTGGATGGCAGGGGGAAAATATGCAGGGTCCCAATGAAAAGATCCCTGTCAACCACAGTCCCCATTTGTACATGGCGCTTGGTTTCAGGGGATACAAAGGCTTCCACAACGGAAAGCTTCCCCAGATTGCCGGTATGGTCCTGGTGGAAATGGGACAGGACCACATGATAGTTTCCCGTCAATTGGGAAATGGCCCGCTCGCCGCTGCCCACATCGTAGAGCCACAGGGCATCCCCCTCCCGAATGATTCCAATATCCGCCGACAGAGGATTTTCTGTTCCCTCGAGATAGCTTATTTTCTCATTGATGGCGATTTCTTTCACTTTCCGCTCCCTCTTTTCTACCCCATTGCCGCCTGCGCAATTCCGCAGTTTATTCGCTAAGCGATTTAATACAAGAATCATACCACACAAGCACAAATTTTTCCATATTTTTTCGTAAAAAACAGGAGCGCATCATTCAAGATGCACTCCCGCTAAAAGATGATGGGTTCGAATCATCGGAGACTTTTCTATACACTTAAAGGCAGGAATCACTAAACAGTTCCTGCCTTGGTCCGAGTGACTGGATTCGAGTACACTATGGAGCAAACGCCGTCTAGCCGGCGTTTGGCAACGGTCCACCGGACCGTTGCATTTAGATGGGTTCGAATCGGGATGTCTGATGATATAGGAAAACGCAGGAGCTACTAACCCCTGCGTTTGGTCCGAGTGACTGGATTCGAACCAGCGGCCTCTTGAACCCCATTCAAGCGCGA
>USQL01000072.1 GCA_900556935.1 uncultured Eubacteriales bacterium
GGATGCCCTGCTCCATGTACATAAACGCCGTGTTCTTCGTCACCGCCAGTACCGCGCCCTTGCTGGCGCAGTAGGCCGCTCCCGCAGTCTGATGGGTGGCACCCACAGAGCACACGTTGACGATGCTGCCGCCCTCTCCCTGGGCCAGGAGCTGCCTGCACTCCTCCCGCAGGCCGTACATCAGCCCGAAGGTATTGATGCGGAAGGTCTTTTCCAGCATCTCGTTGGACATATCCCCGATTGCCGTATTGTCATCCATCACACCGGCGCAGTTCACCGCCGCGTCCAGATGTCCAAAGGTCTCCACAGCCTTTTTCACCATGCCAACCGCCGCGGCGGGGTCTGCCACGTCTCCGGCATACCAGTCCATCTCTCCGGGAAGGTCCTTGCATTCCTCCGCCAGTTCCTTTAGCCGTTCCTCCCGGCGAGCGACGGCCACAACCTTGGCCCCCTCCCGGCAGAAGAGCTCCGCCGTAGCCCTGCCAATTCCGGCGGACGCGCCGGTGACAATACAAACTTTTCCGTCCAGTCTACCCATAGTAACCTCCTTAGCAGAACACCTTGCCAACCACCTTGGCAGGGGAATCGTTGCAGCCCACCGTCAGCTCGGCCCCATCAGGAACATCCGCGCGAACGGTGGCAAAGCCGATGTTTTTCTCCACCGTATAGCCATAGATGGTCTGGGCGCAGCGGCCAACCTCTACACCGTACCAATACACCCGCTCCCAGATGGAGATATCCTCCGTGGACTCCCGGGAAAATTCCAGGCCCACCATCCGGTATTTGGGATGCTCCTTCCGTTCCAAAGCCGCCTGCTTGCCGATAAAGTCCTTGTCGGCGGCAACCGCCCAACCCAGGCCGCACTCATAGGGGCTCAGGTGCTTGAAATCCTGCTTCAGGGCAAAGCCCTTCTCCATGGGGATGGAGCGGACATAGACCTCCAGGGTCTGCAATTCCCGGCCTCCCACAGCTTCCACCGCCTTCAGCGCGGCATCGTGGATGGCACCGCTCTTGTCAAAGGCGGAATAGATTTCGTAGCCATTCTCGCCCGTAAAGCCGGAGCGGTGGATGATCACCGGGATATCCTCAATGCTCCGCTGACAGATGGCAAAGCGCTTCAGCTCGTCCACGGGCTTGTCCAGCAGGCCATTCATGGCTTTCAGACTGTCCGGCCCCTGGACGGCGTACATATCCCAGTCGTAGGTGATGATTTTGGCCTGAATTTCGGCATCCCCCTTGTGCTTTTCAATCCAGGGCAGAAGCCGGGGACCGTAGAGGTCCGAAACCCAGTACACACCCTCGGCCATATGCATGACGATGACATCGTCGATAATCTCTCCGTTTTCATCCAGGGAGGCGGTATACTTGGACTTTCCCACCGGAACCTTGCTCAGGTCGCTGATATAGATTTTCTGCAAAACCTCCAGGGCATCCTTGCCGGTAATCTCCACCAGGTCGTGGGTCCAGCGGTAGAAGCCCACCCCCTTCCGGATGGCTTCGGCATCCGCTCTGGCTACCTTGTCTTCCCGAAACAGCATTTCTTGGCACCTCCTTACAGCATCCGCAGGTCTTCCTTGCGGATGACCTTGATGTACATCTCTTCCTCGTCCCGGCCCTCAAACACACAGGACCACTCCGGGCTGACCAGCGTCTTGGCAGCGCCGTTCCACTGGGCCTCGTAGGCATCCACCAGCTCGTCCAGCGGGGCCATTTCGTAGCGGGCGGTAAAGTCCTCGCTCTTGACCTTGATCCAGGTCTCGTCCTTGGTCCAGCGGACCATCTCGTAGGGCACCTGCTGCACATCCAGCATATAGCGGATGTAGCCGCCCAGGATTCTTCCGTCGTTTTCGTCCATGGAATGGGGAACCCCCAAATAGGCCCGCAGGCCCTCCTTGGCAAAGGGGTCGATAAACTGGTTCTTGCCTGCCGTGGCAAAGACAATGCGGAAGACCCGCAGGAACGCATCCTCGTCCGGGGCCATATCCTTGATGGCCATCATGGGGAACTGAATGGACCACACCCAGCCCATCTGGGCAACCCAATGGTAGGCCTTTTCCAGGGAGGTCTCCTCTCCAAAATTCTGGGTGTACTGGCCGTTCCGCAGACACTGGCCCTCTTTGACCATCCGCTCCCGGGGGGTATCGTGGATGGGGTCTACCGGCTGCTGCATGTGCTCCAGCCAGCCCTGCTTGGGAAGGCCGTAGACATCCCGGCGCTCCGCCACCACCCGGCAGTGCTTATTGCCGCAGCCCCGGGCCTGGCACATATTCAGGGCCACCTCGTTTTCCGTGCCGTTGGAAGAGGCCAGGTCAAAGTTGGCGGTAAACATGCTGGTGGTCATATTGCAAAGCTCGCTGCCCACAATGTCCCAGGGGCAGGTGTCCAGCTCCTTTTCCACCCGGTTGCGGGTAAACTGCACCACACGCCCGGCCATATTCTCCCATTCGTCCCCGGAGTCGCCGGTGATGCCGCCCAGCCAGCTGGACTTTTCGCACAGCTCGGGAATATTAAAGGCCTCGTACAGCGACGCGTTGACATAGTCCTTCTGCTCCTCCGGAGTGCCCGCCACCGCCATATTCATCATATTGGCGATATCGCAGATGGCCTCCGTGCGCTTTTCCCAGCTGGGCTCAAAAATACGCATGACCTGGAAGAGGTTGGCGGTCATGGCGGCAATTTGGCGGTTTAACTGCCGGTATGCCTCCTCCTCCGTGATGAGCTTCCCCCAGGCGGTTGCGAAGCATTTTCTGGAATCCAGTTTTTCCTTCAGCATGGTATTCCTCCTTATCGTTTTGCTGTGATTCCATTATAGGATAGTCTGCCCTTCCGGGAAATTCTACAATTCATCGGGTTTTTCCTTTTCCCGTCCGTACAGATTGTATTCCAACAAACCATACAATTTGCAGGTGTGTTTTTTAGGCAAAATCACATCTATGGAAAAAGAAGTCATACATTTTGTACGGCTCCCGGATTGACTTCTCTTTGGAAAGGGCCTATAATAAAATATCAGAAAAGAGGAGGGTTTCCCCATGAAGCTGAGCTGTGATATTCTCTATTGGCACCTGAAGGAGACCTTCAAGTCCGTCTCGCTCCACACCGCCGGAAGCGGCGGCTTAAATCTCTCCCGTCCGGAATTCTACCTGGACCGGGAGCAGAATTTCGAAGAGGGGCGGGTTTACGTCTGCTCCGCGGACCATCTCCCCCAGCGGCCTATCCTCCGCAAAAACGTGTGTCTGGTGTGCCTGGGGCAGCACTGGAATCTGGCCGGCTTTTACGACCGGTGCAGCGTCATTCTCATTGAGGAGGATACGGATATTTTCCGGGTGTTCAACCGGGTACAGCATATTTTCGACTGCTTTGACACTTGGGAGGAGCGGCTGGAGGACCTTCTGCGCCACAGCGCCAGCCTGCCGGACATGCTGGAGGCCAGCCGCGGCATCTTCGGGAATCCCATGATGCTCCTGGGCTCCGATTTCCGGTATCTGGCCGTCACAGATGAGGTCTTTCTGCAGACAAGCCTGGGGCTTCGGCTGGACACGGAGTCCCTGGATGCCGAAAAGCTGGCGACCTTTCTGTCCCTGCACGACCTGTCCACTCACGTCAAAGAGCCTTTGCTTCTGGAGCTGCAGGGCGGGCGGACCCTGTCTGTCAACCTCTTCGACCAGGAGGAATACTTGGGCTGTCTGACCCTATACGAATCCTTCCGGCCCTTCCGGGAATACGACAAAACCCTGGCCGTCTTTTTCGCCAGACTTCTGCGGCAGGCCATTCAGCGCAATCCCCTGTTGGCCGGGAACCGCTCCGCTCTTCGAAGGGCGCTGCGCAGTGTACTCTCAGGCCGGGGCATCGACTTTGAGTACCGCCGTGCCCTCAGTCAGGAAAACCAGAAAAGCAACTGGGTCTGCGCCAAGCTGCAGCCCCAGGCCGGTGCCGCGCCCCTGCCCGGGGCCTACCTCGCCGCCTCCCTGGAAGAGCGCTGCCCGGGAGCCATCGCCTTTGAGCTGGAGCTCTCCGTGGCCGCCATGCTGCCCGCCAAGCAGGACGAACAGCAGACCGTGGACGCGCTTGTGCCGCTTTTCCAAAAGCTGGGGCTGGTCTGCGGCGCGTCCCCCGTTTTTTCCAATCTATACGAAGCCGGGCAGGCCTGGTTTCAAGCCTCCGCCGCACTGGAAAACGGTCTTCCCCAAGCCAAGGGCCGCACTGTCTATTATTTTGAAGACTATCTGCTTCCCCAGCTGCTCTCCGGCGCACTGGCGGGGCACCCAAGCTGGGTATTTTACCCCAGAGGGCTCCAGCAGCTCAAAGCCCACGACGCGGCCTCCCAGGTTTCCTATTTGGACACCCTGCGGGTATACCTGGACAACAACCTTTCCGTCACCAAAACCGCCGCGGCCCTCTACCTCCACCGCTCCACCCTCTTAGACCGGCTGGCCCACATCACCGCCATGCTGGGCACCGACCTCAAAGGCCCCGACTACTGCCTGACCCTGGGCATCCTCCTCCGGGCAGAGCTGGAACAAAAGCGCCTGGAACAGGCGAGCACACAGGAAACATAAAAAATCCCGGAGAGGCGGTTCATTTTCCGTCCCTTCGGGATTTTTCAAATGGGTTTATTCATCAAACAGCACGCACGCCGTGTAGGCCAGGGTGTTGGGGCCGTGGTAGTAGGGGATTCCGGCGGCGTCGCAGGCATCGCTGACAAGCAGCCCGTAGCCCTCCATGGAGGCGCAGGCTCTGTCCGGGAAGCGGCAGGGGGCGGGGTAGGCGCAGTTGCCCTTGCCGCAGATGCGGCAGCCGCCGGTGCCCAGGCACAGGGCCGTCTTCTGGACGGAATGGAGCCTGTCCGCTAAGGCATGGAACCGTTCGTTGTGCTCCCGCTCCAGATCCATCATGCCCTCGATGTCGAAGGAATCCTCCAACTGTCCCACAGACTGGACCAGAATTCCCTTTGTTCTCTCCCGGATGCGCTTGGCGCAGGTCTCCAGGTCCCCGCACTCCGGGGGGCAGGTCCAGTTTTTGCCGTAGGCGTGGCATTTGTCCGCCGCGCACATCTCCCGGACGGCGGCCTTGGGCTCCAAAACCCGGGGGTCGATGGGGGCGACCTCCGCAAAGCCCAGGCTTTTGGCGTAGGCAATCCATTCTTCCATGGTCATGCTTCTTCCTCCTCAAAGGTCAGGCAGTCCACATAGCAGTCCTGGAACTCCGGCAGGGCCGCCAGCTCCAAAAACTCCGTTTCCTTGGCAAGCCTTGCGGCATAGGCAAACTCCTCCCGGCTCAGGCTGCACAGCTTGGCGCCCTCTCCGGCGGCGTTGCCGATGGGCTGAATTCGATCCAGGAGCACTGGGGGAATCATGCCAATTTTACAGGCGGAGGCAGGGTCTAAGTAGTTGCCAAAGGCACCGGCAAGCAAAACCTGCCGCACCTGGGAAACCTTCACCCTCAAATGCTTCGCCATGAGCTCGATGCCCGCCCGGATGGCCGCCTTGGCCAGCTGGACCTCCCGGACATCCTTCTGGGTCAGGACCACGTGCTCGCAGAGCCGGTAGTCCCCGTGCTCTAGGTGGCCCATTTCGTCCAGCTCTCCGGTTTCCAGGAGCACCGCCACCAGGTCCAGCAGGCCGGAGCCGCACAGGCCAATGGGGGCCTTGTCACCGATGACGTGGTAGCCCACCTTCCCGTCCTTCAGGAACACATGGTCCACAGCGCCCTCGGCCCCCCGCATGCCGCAGGAGATTTTCGCCCCCTCAAAGGCGGGTCCCGCGGCGGTGGAGCAGGCGATGGCCCGGTTTTTGTCACCCAGGACCATCTCTCCGTTGGTGCCGATGTCAATGAGCAGCGTCAGCTCCTCCCGCCTGTCAAACCGGGAGGCCACCATACAGCCCACGGTGTCCCCGCCCACAAAGCCCGCAATGTTGGGCAGAATCCGGACCGTACCGGAGACTGGCAGCAGAGTACCCCCCTCCACCTCCCGCTCCTGCCGCTCCTTGGGCATATAGGGAGGCGTAATCAGGGGTCTGGTATCAATGCCCAAAAGCAGATGGTGCATGGCCGTATTGCCCACGATGGCCCCGCGGGTAATCTGCTCCGGGGCGATGTTCGCTTTCTTCGCCACCTGGCGCACAAGGCTTTCCAGGGCGGCCAGAATGCACCGCTGCACCTGCCGCTGTCCCCCCTCCAGGGCGTACTGGATGCGGGAAATCACATCCGCGCCATACTGGCCCTGGGGGTTCAGCATACTGGCCTGGGCCAGCTCCTCCCCGGTCTTTCCGGAGAGCAGGTAGGCTACCACCGTGGTGGTGCCGATGTCGATAGCCAGGGCATACCGGTCTGTGCCGTCCGGCGTGCAGGCGGCTGCCTGGGCACTGGTTAGAATTCGGGCGGCGGAGTCCTGGGGAAGTGTTACGACCATGTTTTCTGTCACAATAGTCTGACAGGCCAGGACTTCCGTCCCGGCCTGTAGCGTGACTTTGCATTTCCCGCAGGTCCCCTTCCCGCCGCAGGGTGCGTAGGGTTTCAGGCCTGCCAGTATCTCAGCCTGAAGCAGCGTAGTCCCCTCTTCCACCGGGACGGTTGCCCCAGTGGGTAAAAACGTAACGGAATACTGCTTCATACCCGCATCAAATCAGGCGGCCAGTTCCTTCGCCTTCTTCGCGGCGGAAGCGGCATCGGGCGTGTAGGCATCCGCGCCGATCTTATCGGCAAACTCCTGGGTGATGGGCGCGCCGCCAACCATAACCTTCACCTGAGAACGCCAGGGAGCGGCATTCAGAGCGGTAACGGTCTCCTGCAGAGCGGGCATGGTGGTGGTCAGCAGAGCGGAGCAGGCGATGATCTTGGTGCCGGGGTTCTCCTCGTAGGCGGTCAGGAACTTCTCCACAGGCACGTCCACGCCCAGGTCGATGACCTCGAAACCGGCGGACTCAATCATCATGGCAACCAGGTTCTTGCCGATGTCGTGCAGGTCACCGGCCACGGTGCCGATAATGACCTTGCCCAGAGCGCCGGCAGCGCCGGTAGCCAGGTGGGGCTTCAGGACCTCAACGCCCTTCTTCATGGCCTTGGCAGCAATCAGCATCTCGGGAACGAAGATGGTGCCGTTCTTGAAGTTCTCACCAACCACGTCCATAGCGGAAATCATGGTATCCAGGATGGCGGAAGCGTCTACGCCCTCGTCCAGAGTTTCCTGCACAGCAGCGGGAACCAGCTTGGCCTTGCCGCGGACAACCAAATCATGTACATTTTCAATGCTCATAGTAATTTACCCCTTTTTAAGTAAGAAAAATAGTTTTATAAACCAGACGAAACCGATTGCCGCCGGTGCCGTCCGACTTTCGAAGATTACTGCTTGACCGGTCCAAACAGGCCGTCACGGTAAGCACCGATGTACTCCATGCAGTAGTCGTCCAAACCCAGCAGGGCCTCGGTGGCGTAGATCACGCCCATCATATCCCGGTTGGTGGGGTCCAGAATGGCGCTGTCCAGGCCGGCGTTCATGGCCAGAACCGTGAAGCCCAGGTTGACCATCTTCCGCACAGGCAGGTTGAAGGAGATGTTGGACACGGCGGCGGTGATGTGGATGGTGGGGTACTTCTCACGGACGGTGGAAATGACCTCTACGTTGGTCTCGATGCCGTTTTCGGAGGTGCACAGCATCTCAACCAGGGGGTCAATGTGAATCCGGTTGGGGGCGATGCCATACTCCTTGGCCTTGGCCATAATCTTGTCAAACACCCGCAGACGGTCCGCGGCGTTCTTGGGGATGCCGGTGTCGTCGGACAGCAGGGCAATGACCTGCCAGCCCTTGTTCTCGGCCAGGATGGGGAAGATCTTGTCAATCTTGTCGCCCTCGCCGGACACGGAGTTGATAAGGCCGGGCTTGTTGCAGAACTTGTAGGCCTCCCGCAGCACGTCGGCGCTGGGGCTGTCCACGGCGATGGGCAGGTCGGTGACGGACTGGATGCAGTCAATCATCCAGTGCAGGGTCTCCACTTCCTCCGCCTCGGGCACGGAAGCGCAGCAGTCAATAAAGGTGGCACCGGCGTTTGCCTGGGCCACGGCGCGG
Source organism: uncultured Eubacteriales bacterium (assembly GCA_900556935.1). GTDB lineage: Bacteria > Bacillota > Clostridia > Oscillospirales > Oscillospiraceae > Faecousia. The sequence goes on from USQL01000072.1 coordinate 8,063, forward strand.
GCCTTGATGAACTCCGCGTCCCGCTCGGCAATGGCCTTGGCGACAACGGGAATGGAGCCGTTGATCTTTTCACCAATAATAATCATGGGAAACACTCCTCCTATAAATTTCAAATCCACCATCCGCAGACGGATGGTATCCGCAAAAATGCGTTACGGACGGGGCATTCTTTTTTGTGGAATGCCACTATTCAAATCCTACCAAATACTGGGCGTTTTGTCAATTCTCGCAAAAAGCATTTTCTCATTTTCCGCATTTTTTGAATTTGAGCCCTTTACATTCCACAATTTTGAGGATATAATTTTATTATCCTCAAAAAAGGAGTTTTTTTATGTCCCAGAAGTACACCCTCGCCCATATGAACCCCACCATCGCCATGGTGGCCCAGGGCTTCCCCGGCTGCGCCCTGCAGGATTCCGGCAGCGGCATCTCCTACCGGGAGGTGCGGATTTTCTACAAGCACCTGCCCATGGAAAAGGATGTTCTGTATCTTGTCCGGGGGCAGGACGCGGAGCTCTTCCCCGGGGCGGAATACGCCAGCGTCTGCAATGCCCCCGTGACCGGAAGCGCCGACCGCATCACCGCCCCGGAATTAACCGATGCGGAGGTGGTGGACCGGGCGCTGGCCGTTTTTTCCCGCTTCCGGCAGCAGGAGCAGACCCTGGACGAGCTGGTTTTTGAAGGCTGCAGCCTGCAGCAGCTGTGCGAGGCGGGCTCCCAGATGCTGGATAACCCTGTCTACATCCACGACGACTGGTTTATGATGCTGGCCCAGTCCAGCCAGGTGGACAACTTCATGACCCCGGAATACACCACCACCTCCCAGCGGGGCTTCCTGCCCAAGGTCATTGTGGACGACCTGCAATACGACTCCGACTACCTGGAGACCTACGCCGCCCACGATGTGCAGCGCTGGCACAACCCCGAGCGCCACACCAGCTGTCTGTTTGTAAATCTGTGGGAAGGGGCCGTCTACCGGGGGCGGCTGCTGGTCATGGAGACCAACCACCCCAGCCGTCCCTCGGACTACCGGCTGACCCAGGTCCTGGGCCAGCGGGCCCTGAGCTGCCTGCGCTTCCCCGGCGAGGCGGAAAATCCTGGCTACCGCAGCATGGACGATGTCATCTGGGACATGCTCTGCCAGAAGCAGCCGGACTCCGGCCAGACCCGGCGGCTGCTGGACCAGCTGGGCTGGGAGCTGGAGGACCCCTACGTCTGCCTGGACATCGCCCCCCAGGAGGACTATTTTTCCAGCATCCAGGAGCACTCCCTGCACTCGGACCTCTTCCGCTATTTGCCCAACAGCTATGTGCTTTTGCGGGAGCACCGGCAGGTGGTGGTGCTCAATATGCGGCGGCTGGCCATCCCCTACAACATGCTCCGCCACACCATGGCCCCTTTGTGCCGGGACCACCTGCTCTATACCGGCGTCTCCTCCCCGGTCTCCCACATCGGCAAGCTCCACGTCGCCTTTTCCCAGGCGCGGATTGCCCTGGAAAGCTGCTTCCGCCAGCGGGGGGACCGGTGGATTCGGCTGTTCTCCGGCTGCGCCCTGGAGCACATTGTGGACAACTACCGCTCCGAGCTGCCCCTGGAGGAGGCCGTCTCCCCCGCCCTCCGGGCCCTCCAGGACTATGACAAGCGCCACGACACCCCTTATTTCGAAACCCTCCGTGCCTACCTTCTGTGCGAGCGGGACATTCCCAAAACCTCCGAGATGCTGATTATCCACCGGACCACCCTTCTGTACCGCCTGAAAAAAATCAACGCCCTGGTCACCCTGAACCTGGACAACACCAACCAGAGGATGTACCTGCTCCTCTCCCTCTTCATCATGGACCGGGGCATTCCGGACGACGAAAGCGTAGATTCGGAAGAAAAAGCACAACCGGCGTTGCAATAAGTCGAAAAGTGTGGTATGCTTATAAAAAAGTATGCCCTAAAAAAGATTAGGAGGATGCAACCCTTGAAAAAAACAACCCTCGTGATTATGGCCGCCGGTATCGGCAGCCGCTTTGGCGGCGGCATCAAGCAGCTTGCCAGCGTTGACAACGCCGGTCATATCATTATGGACTATTCCATCCACGATGCCATTGCCGCCGGCTTTGACAAAATCGTGTTTATCATCCGCCGGGACATTGAAAAGGACTTCCGGGAGGTCATCGGCAACCGCATCGAGTCCGTCTGCGCCAAAAACGCCGTGGAGGTTGCCTACTGCTTCCAGTCCCTGGCAGACATCCCCGGTTCCCTTCCCGAGGGCCGCACCAAGCCCTGGGGCACCGGCCAGGCTGTGCTGGCCGCCAAGGAGCTGATTGACTCCCCCTTTGCCGTCATCAACGCCGACGACTACTACGGCAAGAGCATCTACCGGGATATCCACAGCTACCTCTGCCAGGAGCACCCGGAGAACGCCTTCTGCATGGCGGGCTTTATCCTGAAAAACACACTGTCCGAAAACGGCGGTGTCACCCGCGGCCTGTGTCAGGTGGACGGGCAGGGCTTCCTAAGTGACGTGGTGGAGACCAAGAACATCCAGATGACTCCCTCCGGTGCCGAGGCCGACGGGACCACCCTGGACCCCGAAAGCTACGTCTCCATGAACATGTGGGGCCTGTCCCCCGCGTTTCTGGGCACCCTGGAGGAGAACTTCAAAACCTTCTTCGAAACCGACGTGCCCCAGAATCCCCTGAAATCCGAATACCTGCTGCCCATCCTGATCGGCTCCCTTCTGCAGCGAAAAGCCGTCACGGTAAAGGTCCTCCCCACCCACGACAAGTGGTTCGGTGTCACCTACGCCGCCGACAAAGCCGCCGTCACCGAGAGCTTCGGAAAGCTGCTGTCCGAGGGCGTGTACAAGGAAGACCTGTACAGCGACCTGTAAACCGCTAAACCTTCCCCACCGGGGAAGGGGGACCGCCGCAGGCGGTGGATGAGGGCGGTACAGACTGACGGGACCTGAAAGCCCGGGCGAATTCGTACGACTGTACATCGGCTTCCTACGTATTCGCCCAAGATTCCTCCGCACCGGTTCTG
>USQL01000073.1 GCA_900556935.1 uncultured Eubacteriales bacterium
TTTCAGCCGGAGCAGACCGTCAATGTCACTGTTCCCCAAAACACCATCCAGGTAGTCCTGGTGGAGCCTGGAAAGCTGGCCCGGATTGCGGAAGTCGGCACCACCTTGGATGCCATGCAGCGAACCGTAGGCGGCGATATTGAAGCCTATTACCCTTTCGAGGAACAGGTCTGCATTGTCTGCAACGAGGAAGGAAAAATCAACGGCCTGCCCCTGAACCGGGCCATCCGGGATGCGGATACCGGAGATATTGCGGATATTATTGCCGGTACTTTCTTCATCTGCGATTGCAGCGGAGAATCCTTCGGCAGCCTTTCCACGGAGCAGCAGAAGCGGCATCTGGAAAAATACCGCTTCCCGGAACGGTTCTTCCGTACACGAGACGGTATTGAATCCGTGCCCTATAAGCCCCAAAACCGAGAACGCTAACACCCATGGCAGGAAGGAGGTGATGCCCATTTGAACACAAAATCCACCGCATCCTGTGGCTGCGGCAAGCCCAGGACAACACCTATTTCCCTGGAGGAAAAGCGATGGCTGAAAGAAAAACTGTACCAGTCCCGCTACGATGAATGTATGCAGGCCCGTCGGGAGGCATGGCTGTTTCTTCGGCCCGGTCATAAAAAGAGCTATCGATAGGAGGTTTGTCTTTTATAGAGCAAGCATCGCCTTTTGTCCCCAAAAGGCAGCTTGTCAGGGCGTATCCCTGAAACCCTCTATATTTATAGGAGTGAAATGAAGAATAGAAACTATGAAATCAAAGTCCGGCTGACACAAGCGGAACTGGTGCATCTGACCCGGCTGGTCAGAGCTTCCGGTCTGTCCCGAGAAACTTATCTGCGCAGGCTCATTTCCGGCGTTGTCCCAAGAGATGCGCCCCCACCGGACTTCTTCTCCATGATGCGGGAACTGCATTACATCGGGAACAACCTCAATCAGATCGCCACGAAAGCCCACGCTCTGAATGCCATCGATGCCAAGCACTATGACGATGGTATGCGGCTGTTTGAGGAGGCTGTTCAGAAAATCCTGTCGGCGGTCCTCGACCCCGTGCCTATGGAGCTCTGACCCATGGCCGTTACATCCATCTGGCGTGTTCATGGCAGGGTTGGAAAAGTCCTGGACTATGTGGAAAACGCGGAGAAAACCACCGCCGTTTCCACCGGTGACGGCGACCTGTCTGATGTCATTGACTATGCCATCCAGCAGCACAAGACCAGCCAAACCCAGGTGCGGGACGGTGAGGAGGTCGTTCAGCGGTTTGTGTCCGGTATCAACTGCCACCCCAGCACCGCGGGAATGGAGATGCAGAAGGTCAAGAAATTCTACGGAAAGGAGGATGGGGTCATTGCCTACCACGGCTATCAGTCCTTCGCTCCCGGAGAAGCTACCCCGGAGATTGCCCATGAGATTGGGGTCAAGCTGGCGCAACGGCTGTGGGGGGACCGCTATCAGGTACTTGTGGCCACCCACCTGGACCGTGCCAATCATCTACATTCCCACTTTGTCATTAACACCGTATCCTTTGTGGACGGCATCAAATACCACCGCACCAAGCAGGACTACAAAGAAATGCAGCGAGCGTCTGACGCGCTCTGCAAGAAGTATGGCCTGTCCGTGATTCGGAATCCCAAAGGCCGGGGCAAAACCTACAGCGAATGGGCAGCCGAAAAAGATGGAAAGCCCACGCTGCGCGGTGTTATCCGCTCCGACATTGATCGTGCCATTCTGGCCTCCACCACCCAGCGGAATTTTCAGGAAGCCATGCAGGCCATGGACTACACCTTCAAAACCCGCACCCCGGATGGGCAGCCCCTCAAATATCCGGCGTTAAAGCCACCCGGTGCGAAAGGCTACTTTCGTTTCCACCGGCTGGGGCCTGGGTATTCACTGACCGAAATTCTGGACCGGGTTTACGACAATGTAAGGCGGCAGACCCCATTCCCGGAGGCGGACCGGATGGCAAAGCAGCGCAACCCCTTTATTCCTTATCCCAAAGCCAAGGGCATTCACGCCCTGTATCTGCGCTACTGCTATGAGCTGCGCATCATCCAAAAGCATCCGGCATCCGTGAAGCGGGTGCCTTTTTCTATGCGGCAGGACCTGATTCTTCTGGACAAGCTGGATGCGGAGACCCGCTTCCTTGCCAAGCACGAATACGGCACCGCCGCCGAACTGGAATCCCACAAGGAAAAATCCACAGATAGAATCTCCGAACTGGAACAGGAGCGCAACACGCTCCGCAGCCAGCTTCGGACTGCCACCCGCAGGGAGGATGCCCCCGCGGTGGAAAGCCTTAAATCTCGTATCAAAGAGGTATCCTCTGAGATAAAAACACTGCGTCAGGAGGTGAAATTATGTGACGGAATTGAAGCCCGTTCCGCTCTGATGGAGCAGAATCTGGAGCAACTACAGCAGGAACAGGAAATCGAAAGGAAGGAGGAAGAACAGCATGAGCTATTCCGGCGAGGCGGCAGATCAGGTCGTCCGGCTGAGTTTGAACGGCGTTGAAGTCGCGGCAAAATTGTCCGGCTCCGTCGCCAAGCAACTGGCGATTATGATTTACGCCATTCTGAAAGACCAGAAGAAAACCAAAGGCAAGATCCGCCTGACCAATATGCTCCGCTCCGGCAAGGAGCTGAAGGTGTTCGCCGTCCAGGATGGGGACCTTCAGAAATTCTGCCAGGAGGCCAAGAAGTACGGTGTTCTCTATTGTGTCCTCAAAGACAAAAACGCCACCGATGGCATTACGGACATTATGGTGCGGGCAGAGGACGCCGCCAAGGTCAACCGCATTTTTACCCGGTTCGGTCTTGCCACTGTGGATTTGGCGTCTCTCAAAACAGAGCTTGTCAAGGAGCAGAATAAGGCCCGTACCGAGGAGGACGCGGATGTGCGCTCCGGTTCTGACAAACCCCATAACGATGATTTCGTGAAGGAGCTGTTTGGTGAGGACCCGGAGAAACACATTGTGGAGGAAAACCCTCCGACCGGACGGACCGAGGCCGAACGTCCGTCCGAGAGTACATCGCTGAACAGATGGGGCGAAGAAATCTTTTTGGATAACCCGCCCTCCGTCCGTGAGACGATGCAGAGAATTCGGCAGGAAAGGGCTGCACACCAGCCCCAGAACACCATTACCGATAAGGTGGTAGAAAAAATTGCGAAAGGAAAGGAACGATGAAATGAACGAAATTTTTGACAAGGAGGAATGGGCCAGCCGCAAGCAGCAGGACCGGGAAGCTGCCTATGCCATGGTAGATGACACTCTGAAAAAGATGGGTACAAACGGAAAGGCTTTCCAGACCTACCTGGATGTGCAGTCCAAATTCGAGCGGTATTCCGTCAGCAATGCCTTGTTGGTTGCCGCCCAGAAACCGGAGGCCACCGATCTGGGAGATGCCAATTTCTGGCGTGGCCGGGGCGGCTATATCCGAAAGGGAGAATCCGGCATTCTTCTCATGGAGCCAGGAAATTCCTACACTCGAAAGGATGGTTCCAAAGGTGTCAACATCCATATCAAGCGTGTCTTTGATATTTCCCAGACCACGTTGACCCCCACAAAGCAGCCTACTGTCAGCCAGGACACCCGGCTGCTTCTCAACGCTATGGTGCGCTACGCCCCCTGCAAAGTGGACTTCCGGGACGAGCTGCCGGATGGGCAAAGTGCCCTCTACAGTCCCCAGGAGAAAACCGTCTTTGTTCGGCGGGGCCAGTCCATGGAGGACGTATTCCGGGGTGTGGCCCAGGAGCTTGCCCACGCCTATCTGGATACCGGGAACTACAGCCGGGAAAACAATATATTTCTCGCCCAGTGTGTCGGCAACATTCTCTGCCAGCGCAATGGGATCGATGGCAAAAGTCTTGCTATCACCCAGCTGCCCCAGAAGTATACGGAGATGGAGCCGAAGCAGCTGCGGGAGGAGCTGAAATCCATCCGCACCGCCGCCAATCAGATCTCCGCTGATATGTTCCGCTTCCTGGATGCCAAAAGCCACGGCAGCCGACAGCGGGACGATGCCCGGTAAAGGAGGTGCGCATGGCAGAAGCACAGCATCTGATCCAGGTCAGCGACTATGAGCAGCGGCTCATGGTCAATGGCCTTAACGCTTTCCGCAATGACCTGATCCGGGACGGCAAACCCACGGAGGACATCAACGCCCTGCTGATCAAGGTCATTGACGCGCCGGAGAAAAAGCCAAAAAGGAAGTTTGACCGTGAACGATAAGCTGTCCCGGCAAAATTGCGTTCTCTATGTCTGCGGCATTCTCCCGGTGGTCTGGCTGGCCCTGCTGGCCGCTCCTCTAATGGAAGGTGGTTTGGGTACGCTGTTGAAGGGCTTCGGTACAGCACTGGAAAATCCCTTTCATATCGTCTGGTGTGACAAGAGCCTCAAAACACTGCTGATCTTCCTCATGCTCTATGGCCTGGGCGTTGGCATCTACGTTTCCAACGAGCGTGTCTACAGGCGGCGGGAAGAACAGGGTTCTGCCCGTTGGGGGAATCCCCTCTCCATCGCCAAACGCTACCAGCAGAGTGGGAACGCCAATAAGCTGCTAACACAGCAAATGGCGTTGGGACTGGACGGCAGGAAGCACCGTCGGAACTTAAATGTCCTGATTTGCGGTGGTTCCGGTGCCGGTAAGACTCGCTATTACGCGAAGCCGAATATCATGCAGGCCAACACCTCCTTTGTGATCCTGGACCCCAAGGGAGAACTTTTGCGGGACACCGGCCATTTGTTGGAGGAAAAAGGCTATGTCATCAAGGTCCTGGATTTAATCAACCCGGAACGGAGTCATTGCTACAATCCCTTTGTGTATCTCCGGGATGACGATGACATTCAGCGGCTTGCTACCAACATTATGAAGAACACCACCCCAAAGGACAGCAAATCCTCCGACCACTTTTGGGAGGATATGGCGGCCATGCTCCTAAAGGCCCTGATCTCCTATCTTCACTACGAAGCACCCCCGGAGGAGCAGAACTTCCCCATGGTCATGGACATGATCCGAGTCGGTGATGTGAAAGAGGACAACGAGGAATATGCTTCCACCTTGGACGAGCTGTTTGAGCGGTTGGAGCGGAAAAACCCGGAGCATATCGCCGTGCGGTACTACAAAGGCTACCATTCCGGCAGCGGCAAAACCTTGAAATCCATTCAGATCACCCTGATCTCCCATCTGGAGAAGTTCAACCTGACTTCTCTGGCGGGAATTACCCAGACAGACGAAATGGAGCTGGGAGAAATTGGAGAACGGAAAACCGCCGTCTTTGCGGTGATCCCCGACAGTGACAGCTCCTACAACTTCATCGTCGGAATGCTCTACACCCAGCTGTTCCAGCAGCTCTACCGAAAGGCGGACTTTGAGCATGGCGGGCGGCTGCCGGTCCATGTCCACTTTGTCATGGACGAGTTTGCCAACGTGGCCTTGCCGGATGATTTCGACAAGCTTCTTGCCACCATGCGAAGCCGGGAAATTTCCGTCAGAATCATCCTCCAGAATCTGGCCCAGCTGAAAGCCCTGTTCGACAAGCAGTGGGAAAGTATTGTAGGCAATTGCGACACTTTTTTGTACCTGGGCGGCAATGAGCAGTCCACCCACGAATATGTGTCCAAGCTGCTGGGGAAACAGACCATCGACACCAACACCTACGGCCAGTCCAAAGGCCGCAGCGGAAGCTACACCACCAACTTTCAGACTGCCGGACGGGAGCTGATGACCCCGGATGAAGTGCGTATGCTGGACAACCGCTACGCGCTTCTTTTTATTCGGGGCGAGCGCCCTGTGAAGGATCTGAAATACAACATTCTCAAGCACCCCAATGTGGCCCTCACCACAGATGGAAAGGCTGAGGCCTACCAGCACGGCACAGACCCGTTGAGCGTTGCCGCTGTTTCCATCAACCTGGAAAAGCTGAAACAGGCGATTCCCGAGGACACCGACACTGGGGACTATGTCGTCCTTACCGAGGAGGAAGTCTATGACTTCATGCGCAAGAAAGCGCAGGAAAATAACCAAAATCAAAATTCAAATTATCAGGAGGTAACTTATGAAAAACATCATCCACAACATCATTCATCCCACCACCCGTCGGACTTCTAACCGCTTGCCCATGCCCGAACCCGTCCGCAAGGGTTTCCGCCGCTACAGCTGCGCCGTACTCACCGGTGCCATGATCCTGGGTCTGACCATGCCCGCCTATGCCGCCAATGATCCCCTGACCGTGGTCAACAATTTGAGTACCTTTATCTTCGGCCTGATCCGGGCCGTTGGCCTCATTCTGCTGGGCTGGGGCATTGTCCAGGTGGGCCTTTCCTTGCAGTCCCATGATCCTTCCCAGCGGAGCAATGGCTTCCTGACTCTGGCCGGTGGTATCGTCATTACCTTCGCCAAGGAGATTCTGGACCTGATCATTGCGTAAGAAACCACAAAGGGCAGGCCCACACGGCCTGCCCAGGAATAGGAGGTGAAAACCATTGTCGGATAACTGGGTCGTACAAAACTTAGAAAAGGCCCTCAACATCTGGAATGACAAGCTAAGCGAAATCTGGCAGCTCATTACCCAATCCCCAACCAGCTTCAAGGGCGGCACCCTTTGGAATGTGGTGTCCAGCATTCACGGAGCCTTGCAGGCCATTGGCTATGCCCTGCTGGTATTGTTCTTTGTGATCGGTGTGATGAAAACCTGCGGTTCTTTGACAGAAGTCAAACGCCCGGAACACGCATTGCGGCTGTTCGTGCGGTTTGCCCTTGCTAAGGGCGTGATCTCCTACGGCATGGATTTGATGCTGGCACTATTGGACATTGTGCAGGGGGTGATCTCCACCATCATGCAGGCAGCTGGCTTTGGACAGCCCCAGTCCGCTGTGCTGCCGTCTGAAATTGTTTCGGCTATTGAGGACTGCGGATTCTTTGAATCCATCCCGCTATGGGCGGTGACGCTGATCGGCGGGCTATTCATCTGGGTGCTGTCTTTTCAGATGATCCTAAGCGTCTACGGGCGCTTTTTCAAAATGTATATGTACACAGCCATTGCCCCCATTCCGCTGTCCACCTTTGCCGGGGAACCCACCCAGAGCATTGGCAAGTGCTTTCTCAAAAGCTACGCTTCCGTCTGCCTGGAAGGAGCCGTCATCGTTCTGGCCTGCGTGATTTTTTCCGCCTTTGCATCCTCGCCCCCTGTGGTGGATGCGGGAGCGGCAGCTGCTACGATGGTGTGGAGCTATATCGGAGAGCTGATCTTCAATATGCTGATCCTCGTGGGGTCCGTGAAGATGGCAGACCGGGTCGTGCGGGAGATGATGGGGCTGTAACGAAAAATCGTTCGATTTCTCTTGATAATTTCGTTCGATTCGTGTATAATGGGAATACACCGAAAGGAGGTTTGACCTATGTCCATTACCGCAACAGAACTAAAACTGAACCTCGGGAAATATCTTCTGCTGGCAGCCACCCAGGACATCTATATCACCCGCAACGGGAAAACCATTGCCAAGCTGGTATCTCCCTACCAGGACCGCGTGGACACCGTTGACGCATTGTTTGGCAGTGTCCCAGACACCATGACTCTGGAGGAAGCACGGGAGGAGCGGTTGAATTCCCTATGAAGGCAATCTTAGATACCTGCGTCGTCATTGACTTTCTGCAAAAGAGAGAACCTTTTGCACCTACCGCGCTCCAAATTTTCCGGGCCGCTGCCGGAGAGCAGTTTACCGGGTGCATTACCGCCAAGTCCGCTACGGACATTTACTATCTGACCCACCGCTGCACACACAGCGATGAAAAAGCCCGAAATATTCTGAATAGTCTGCTTAGTATTGTCAGTATGCTGGACAGCACAGCGGTAGATGTTTTTCATGCGCTATCCTCGGAAACCACCGATTTTGAGGATGCCGTGATGATTGAAACCGCAATCCGTTCCAAGGTGGACTGCATCATTACCCGGAATACGAAGGACTACATGAAATCTCCTGTACCCGTATACACCCCGGATGATTTTATGAAGGCTCTGGAAGATGAATTTGTATAGGCATTTACCGTCCGATATTTCCGGGCGGTTTTGCTTTTCATCCCACAGAATCAAATCAGCGCCGAAACAACATAACTGACCTCTTTTCTCACACCGCAAAAACTAGGGAACTTTTTCAACAATATTGGACTAAAAAGTTCCCTAGTCCATATTCAAACGTCTTCCGTCTGGAGGACGTTTTTCTTTTACAAAAAACAAGGAGGAAACCATTGGAAGTAAAAATCAACAAAGAGATCCAGTCCTACAGTGAATCTATGTTCTTTGGCCTCTCCATGCGGCAGTGCGGCTTCTCGCTGGCGGCAATGCTGGTTGCCGTGGGGCTGTATTTTCTGCTGAAGCCCTATGTGGGTACGGAAACCGTCAGTTGGATGTGTATTCTGGGAGCCGCACCTTTTGCGGCTATGGGATTCATGAACTACCACGGCATGACCGCTGAACAGCTGGCCTGGGTCTGGATTCGTTCGGAATTGCTGGAACCAAAGCGGCTTATTTCTGAGCCGGACAATCTCTACTACAAGCTGTTGGAGAACACCATCTCTAACCACGAAAAGGAGGCGTATAAGAAATGATGAAATCCATTCGTACTTTGGTGCGACAGGACCGGGAGAAGTATGTGATTCCTCGCCGTGTCCAGGATGTGATCCCCATTCAGAAAATCTGGGAGGACGGGATTTTTCTCACCGGTGGGCGGTACGCGAAAACCTTCCGCTTTACGGACATCAATTATCAGGTAGCCTCGGAGCCGGACAAAGAAAAGATGTTCCGGGGCTACTCTGCCCTTATCAACAGTCTGGATTGCGGAGCTACCACCAAAATCACCATCTTCAACCATAAGATGAGCCAGATCAACTTTGAAAAGTCCATCCTCATGCCCATGCAGTGGGATGGCCTGGACGACTACCGGGAGGAATACAACCAGATGCTTCTGGACAAGGCCACCAACGGCAACGGCATTGTCCAGGAGAAGTTCTTGACAGTTTCTGTCCGCAAAAAGGATGTGGATGCCGCCCGGAGCTTCTTCGCCCGTGTGGAAGCGGACCTGTCCTCTCACTTCGCTGCCCTTGGCTCCACCTGCGGCCCCATGAACGCCATGGAACGGCTGCAAATTCTCCACCGTTTCTACCGCAGGGGAGAGGAAAACGAGTTTCGCTTCTCTTTGCGGGACTCTGCCCGGAAGGGTCACAGCTTCCGGGACTACATCTGCCCGGATTCCATGGAACGGCACAGCGACTATCTCCAGATTGGGAAACGGTACGCCAGGGTACTGTACCTCAAGGACTACGCCAGCTACATTCAGGATGATTTCGTATCCGAATTGACGGACTTGAACCGGGACATGATGCTCTCCATTGACATGGTACCCATTCCCACAGATGAAGCCGTTCGGGAGGTGGAAAACCGGCTTCTCGGTGTGGAGACAAACATCACCAACTGGCAGCGCCGCCAGAACAGCAACAACAATTTCTCCGCTGTTGTCCCCTATGACATGGAATTGCAGCGGAAGGAAAGCAAGGAGTTTTTGGATGATCTGACCACCCGTGACCAGCGGATGATCTTCGGTATCCTGACCATGGTCATTACCGCGGATACCAAGGAACAGCTGGATATGGATACGGACGCCGTTCTCTCTACCGCCCGGAAGCGCATGTGCCAGATGGCGGTTCTCAAGTATCAGCAGATGGATGGCCTGAACACAGTCCTGCCCATTGGCACCCGGAAGCTCAACGCCTTCCGCACCCTGACCACGGAGAGTCTTGCGGTGTTCATGCCCTTTAAGGTCCAGGAGATCATGGACAAGGGCGGTATCTATTTTGGAGAAAACGCCATCTCCCACAACCTCATCATGTGCAACAAGGAAAACCTTTTGAACCAGTCTGCGTTTCTGCTGGGTGTTCCCGGCTCTGGTAAGTCTTTCTCCGCCAAGGAGCTGATGACCTTCCTGATGCTGAACACCGAGGACGATATTCTTGTCTGCGATCCCGAAGGGGAGTACGCTCCTCTGGTGGAGGCCATGGGGGATATGGGTTCCGTGATCCATGTTTCTGCAGGCGGGCGGGATCGGCTCAACGCCATGTACATGGTGGACGGCTATGGGGAGAACAACCCCATTGTGGTCAAGTCCGAGTTCATCCTATCCCTGATTGAGCAGATCGACAAGAAAGGGGTTGGGCCCCAGCACAAATCCATTATTGACCGCTGCATTACCATTGTCTACCGCAACGCCGCCTATACCGGCACGGTTCCAACCCTCTGCACCCTGCGGGACACCCTGCTGGAGCAGCCGGAGCCGGAGGCAAAGCAGATTGCGTTGTCTTTGGAGCTGTACACCACCGGCTCTCTGGATATTTTCGGAAAGCAGAGCAATGTAGACCTGGATAAGCGGGTGGTGGTATTTGACATTCACGGCCTGGGTGCGCAGCTGAAACCCACCGGCCTGCTGGTCATTACGGACACCATGCTGAACCGTGTGACCCTGAACTGGAAGAAAGGCAAGCGGACCCATGTATTCATTGACGAATTCCATGTGGTTTTTGAAAATGAGTTCTCCGCCGCCTTCTTCAACTCCGCATGGCGGCAGTTCCGAAAGCGCAATGCTTTTCCCACAGCAATTACCCAGAATGTGGAATATTTGCTGGATTCTGTTCAGGCCAGCACCATGCTTTCCAACTCCGAGTTTATTGTCATGCTGAATCAGGCGGCATCTGACCGGGAAAAGCTGGGCAGACTCCTGAACATTTCCAACGAGCAGATGAACTACATCACCAATGTGGAAGCCGGTTCCGGCCTTATCAAATATGGCAGTGCCCTGGTACCTTTCATCAACCGTTTTCCGAAAAATACCAAGCTCTACCAGCTTATGACCACCCGCCCTAATGAAAAGTTTTGAATAATGGAAAGAAATGCGAAGAACGGCTGAATTTCAGCCGTTCTTGCCCAAATGTCTTTCGATAAAAATTTTTGTTTCGTTGTCATAGCGATTGTAGCCAGGATAACAGACTTTGGTCTTTCTGCCAACTTGT
>USQL01000074.1 GCA_900556935.1 uncultured Eubacteriales bacterium
GGCAGGGTGCCATGCTCCTTGCGGGCTATGTAGTCGCCGTAGTGCAGGCCCACCGTGGTGGCATCGCCCGCGTCAGCGCAGGAGCGGCAGCGGCCTTTACGGTCTACATCGTTTACACTTACATGGCAAATCTTGCAACGTTTCACAGGGATACAGCCCCCTTTAACCTCCAGTTCTTCTTCCGGTCTTTATCCAAACTGAATGTCTTGGCTTTCTCCACGATTCTTCCCGCCACAGCCTCGTCAATGTCCAGCAGTTCATCAACGGTGCATTCGCTGGAAATGATGGTCAAAAGCTCCGGGCTGCCGTACCTTGCGTTCAAAATCTCAAATGCCAGGTTCACATCCGCCCCTGTGGGGCGTTGGGCTTCGCCGTATTGCCCTTTTCCAGTCTTGAATAGGTCATCTATGTACAGGACTTTTACGGTCTTGTAGCGGTCGATGGCAGCCCCATACGCTTCCACATCTTTCACGGATGCTTTCAGTTTCACCACATCGTCCCGCCATAGCATGTACTGCACCGGCATCCCACGGAGAAGAAGCTCCCGGCAGATGGCTGTGCAGATATGCGTTTTGCCGCTTCCAGACTGTCCACCGATGAAGAACCATCCGTTCGGCTCTTTGGCGTATGCCATTGCCGCCTCTTTGATTTTCTTCTGCCAATCCTCGTTCGCCTGGTACTTGGCGAAAGTGTAGTCCCGGATAATATCTTTCAGCCCGCTCTGCTTCATGCGCCGGATGGTTTTTCGCATTTCCATGCACTCGCAGTCCCGGAACGCCAGCCGCCAGAAGCCGTTTTCGTCCTCGTAGGCCCTCGCAAGGGTTCCTTTGTTCCGGCACTTGTCACACTTGTACCCGTCCTCGCCGTCCAGGTGGCCGTCAGAGCGGTTATAACAATCCGCCTTATACTTTTCCAACTTTCCCGGTTCCGTGGCTTCACGGTTACAGGTGGACTCCGTAGCGCACTTTAGGAGCTCCGCTATCCGTTCCATTTCGTTCAGCCTCCTTTCTGGCTTTATTCAAGTACCCCTCAAACTTGGTTCCAAACAGTGTTTCGGGCCTCATATACCGTTCCATGCGTTTATCTTGTGACCACTCCCGACACTGTGCCACTATCACGGTTTTGAAGTCTTCCATTGTGAAACCCTCTTTGAACCTAGCGTGAATCAGTGTTTGGGTTTTACCAGTGGTGTACTTGTAATGCGTTCCTGCGTTCCTGTTCAAGCACTCCACGATATCCTGATAGGGGATTTTTGTCTTTTCAGGAGGTTCTTCATCAGGTAAAGGGGGAGGCAATGTCGGGCTTTGCTCGACAATATATATTTTATTATCCTCTACTAACCTATCCTTACCTGAGGCAACCGTTTGGCAACCATCTGGCAACCGCTCGGCAACCTTCTGGCAACCAAAAGTGTAAGCACCGTTCTCTTTGATGCCCAATTGTGCCAATTCCTCTTGAAAATTTGTCGGAACGTATCTATCTTTCCGCAGGGTGTTGTGCATACGCCAGTGCTTGATGACAATAACCCCGCTCTCAAATCGGATGATGAACCGTTTTGCCATCAGGATTTTCAGGTCATCTACCCCAGCGTGGGCTTTGAACATGGCATTTTGAATCTGGTTATTGAAACCGTCATCATCCGCCCCCTGGTTCAGATGGAAGTAAAGGGCCTGCGCGGCAGCGGACATTTCGATGAACTGGTCGCTGTCCGTGACCTTCTTGGAAAACATTCGCCTGTCAGCCACGCCCATTCACCTCCAGCGAATACCGGGAATAGCTCGTTGACTCTCCGTAGCGGTTTTTGCCGGTGACGGTTTCGGCCTTAATTGGAACTCCGGCGGTTCTCAACTCGCAGATTCTTGAAGCAAGACGCATGATCCCATACTCGTTGACGGCTTCCAGACTTGTAATGGAGCCGAAGTCCTGCATATGCCGCAGGATGCGCTCACACTGTGTCATGTGGGGCCTCCTCTCCGGTCAACCGGACGACCACACAGGGCCTTGTCCCGTACCGCTTACAGATCGTCAGGTCTGTCACAGCTGCATCGTCCTTGTAGGCTACACCGTTGCAGGCATCCAGCACAGCCTTGACCACGTTGTCCAGGTCTGGCTTGACCATAGGCAAGAGCTGATTGTCAACGGCTTCCGCCTGTTTCTTTTTGCTCCACGACTTAGGAACGGCGTACACCGCCGCTATATCCGCTCGGATTGAGCCGGTAAACTTTCTGCCGTGGGCCTCGCATTCATAGGCCCAGGCTACCAGTTTCTCGTAATCCTTGGTCTTGCTGGGGGTATAAGCAACGCCGTTTTTGGTAAATCTGGGCCGTTCCTTCCCCTGCGGAACACCGGGAATTGTAAATTCAACAGTCATTAGGGTTCTCCTTTCGTTGGAGTTGGCGGTTTGACCTCCCACCGCCAAGGGGAAATGCAAACTGTACTGTCAATCTTTTATGGTAAAGATTGATTTTTCCGGCTTAAAACGGTAATTGTGCGTCATCGTCTTCCAGCTCTGCGAAGTCACAACTCGGTGCATTTGCTTGGTATGCTGGCGCAGCATACCCGCCGTCAGGCGCAGAGCCGCCCGCAGAGCCGTTTTCTTTGCCTCCGCAGAAATAGACACTGCCCACAAGAATCTCCGCCTGACGACGCTTCTGGCCGTTCTTGTCGGTATACTGCCGGATTTGCAGCCGCCCTGTTGCCACAGCCATCTGCCCCTTGCGGAAATACTTCTCTACAAGCTCCGCCGTGGAATTCCAGGCAACGCAGTCCAGAAAATCCACTTCCTTCTCACCCGTCTGGGAGTTCTTAAAATCCCGGTCACAGGCCAGGGTGAAGCTTGTGACAGGCTTTCCGGAGCCGGTGCGCCGGAGTTCTGGGTCACGGGCGAAACGGCCCATGACGCTGATCGAGTTCAACACGTTGCTGTACCTCCTTTTTTGTGATTCGCTTCCCATCTAATTTGAGCACATGGCCGGAGTTGAGAAGCGATAATTCCGTCTCCGGCGGGTATCGGAAGTCCATTGCGGACTGCATCAGGATTGTGCCGTCATGTCCGTGTACGGTGTACATCAGGGAGCCTCCGGCGTGTCGATGACCTCACCGGTGTCCTGGTCAACGTCGATGTACTCAGTCATGTCCGGGATGTCGGCCATATCCTCGGAAATCTCCGTTTTCGTAGTGCCGTCCTGCGCTACTTCACGGACAAAATCGGATTTCATAGGCGCGTACTTCAGCACCTTTTTCAGGACGGTTTTCTTCGCCATTTCATCAAAATTCGTCTGCCAGGGGCCGTCCCCAAAGCTCTTGGAGAACTTTCTGGCGTGCTCATTGACCTCTTCAATGCTCATGACCTGGAAGCCGTATCCGCCGTCCTTGGTCTTGAACATGGCGTAGTAGGCAATGGGCTTGCCGCGGTTGCTCTTGGCAGGAACGTGGCGCAGCTTCGGGTCAAGGCCAAGGGCGTACTCAAACTCGTCATTTTCATACACGGCGTGCGCCTGAATGATGGAAACCTCACCGGAACGGTAGGCCAGGTCAATGAGGCCCTTGTAGCCAAGCTGGAACTGGCACTCCATCTGGCCGTGATTGCGGAAGGGAATCAGGTATGCTTGTCCAAGGGGCGTGTTCGTCTCCAAGCCCAGCTGTGCGGCGGTCATCATGGCCCCAAGGAAGGACTGCGGGGAGCATTCTTTCAGCTTCGGGTTTGCGGACAGGGCAGACAGGGTGATTCTGCTGAACCGCTCCGGGGTCATCACGCTGGGCAGTGCCGCCTGAATAGCGGGCTTCATTACCTCAATGTAGTCCTGGATGCTGCTGGGGGTTTTCTTTTTCGCTACCGCCTGTGTGGAAGCGGCTGCGTTCTGAATCATATTCGCCATTATTCTTCATTCTCCTTTTTGAATCGGAAAGTTCTGCTCTCCGATGTTTTCAAGTATTCTTCCGGGATTTCCCCGTGGTCTTTCTCCCATTTCTTGCGGTCAAAGGTTTGCCGTTTCTGACTCTTCCAGCTGACGGAATACCCGCCGTAAAATCCCTTTTCGGCGGCTCCCAAGGTCTCCATGACCCTTGCTTGCGCCGCCTTTTTCTTTTCTTCCAGCGCCTTGATTTGCCGGGAACATTCGTCCAGAATCGCAAGGTCTGCGGCGCAGCCGGTCAGGTCTACGGCATCTGCATCCGGGTCACTGACCTGGAATGCAGCGTTCAGGGCATCCACCGTGGAATCCATGCCGTCAATCTCTGGCGGAATGTCCCCATTAACGCACTTCCAGAACGACTTTTCGGCTTCCATAAGCGCATCTGCTTCATCTTGCGAAAAGTCAAATTCTAGGAATTTGAACTCCCTACAATCCATAAGCACGGCTAGGTATGCTTTTTTCTTGTCAAGAATTGCCATATAGTGGATTATTTGCGCCCACCATTTTGGGACTGGTTTCCCATCACGAATCAGTTTCATGTATTCGTAATTGCTAGTTGTCTTTATTTCTAATATGGCATCCTCTTTGCTAACAAGACGGTCTACATCTGCGCACGCCCACGGATACTTGCTGTTTACATAGGTAACGTTGCTTTTATAAACCTTTTTGCCGGTTTCTTTCTCGAATCGCTGTGCAACGTATTCTTCCAGAAAGCTACCAACTTCTGTGATAATATTTCCTTCAAACGCAGGAATTTTCTTGGTTTTCTCTGACCATAGCGCATATGGGCTTTTGTAGTCATCAAGCCCAATCACGGCTCCTGCATCGCTCCCGCCGATATAGCCAGAACGGATTTGGAGCCATTCTTCGTGACTTGAATGCGGAATTTTGCTGATAATGTAATCCGGTTTTTGACGTTTTCGCCGGTTTTTTGCCTGTTCAGCAGGTGTTACCCACCTACAGTTTTCTGGGCAGTAGTTCCCGTCGTTGTCGATACGGTCAATTGTCAGGTCGTCGGAATACCCATTTTCTTTGGACCAATCACGAAATGCTTCATAACTATCAAGCCATTCTTGGCAAATGGTTATCCCTCTGCCGCCATATCTGTCATATCGGTTTATATTCGGATTAAGGCATCTCTGCTTCATCCCAATCCAAATGTGATATAACCGCTCTTTGCTTTCGGCATGAGTTTCTTTTTGCTTTGCTCTTTCCATCTCGCACTGCTTCCGATAGCAGCCGCAGGAATTGGTCCGGCCATTCCTTAGATTTCCGCCGTTCACAATGCGCTCATTGCCGCAATCGCACAAGCAATTCCACATCACTTGCCCTTTTTTGTCATCCGCTCGTGACAAAACAACGAGTTTCCCAAAACGCCGTCCGGTTAGATCGATGAAGTTATGAGAACCCATCACTCCACCTCCGCAGCCTCGTTGAATTCCTCCATCGCCTCAATGCAGCTCAGGTGATAGAATTCATCGTGCTTCGCAATGTAAATCACCTTGGAATCCGTGATAGGGGAGCCGCAGCGTTCGCATACCGGGAACCTGGAGAGGTAATTGTCCCAGTCGGATTGCCGCTCGTCTTCCTGCCTCCACGGCTCATAGCATTCCGGGATGTTCATTTCTGTACCTCCATTGCCACCTGGGCAGCAGCACCGGCCATAGCTACACCAGCCACAGCCACGGCGTAACCCATAGGCACGGCCCCGGTGCTACCCAGGATTGCCGCGGCCCCAGCGGTTGCCATCATGCCCGTTGCGACGATGACACTTTCTAGGCTCGGTGCCTTGCCCTGATTCACGAAAGGGGAACGGTTTGCTCTACAGGCCATGGCCACGGCCTGGCCCATTTCCAGCTCGTACCGCCGGTCGCTCTGCCGCTTGCTGATGCGCTCCCGCATGGCGGCGATTTCCTCCGGCGTTGCGTCTTTGATGCTCATGTGTTATCCTCCGTTCGATATTTCAGCTCCAAGGCCTCTTCCGTCCAGCCCTCCGCCCGGAGCTTTTTCCCGTGCTTTTCCAGGCTCCTGAGCTTGTACATATACTGCTTCCGGCGGTTAATAAGGGCCAGCTCCTTTTTGGCAAGCTGCACATCCGGGGATGCCAGCAGCCGGGCGATTTCAGCCTCTACCAGCTCGTCAGGGGTGACTTTCCGTCTGCTCATTTGGCGTTCTCCTTGTAAGGCTTCACATCACGGTCACTGACAAACTGACGGAAACCGAAATTATCTTGGTATTGGCTGTAACCATTATCTTGCAAGTAGATGAGCGTTACGATTGTGCCTATATCAAAACTATGGGGCAATTCGATGCTGTTTCCGATGATGACGAACTTGTCTCCGATTTTAGGCTTGCTGGAATCGTTGGCCCCGCCGGACGTTTTCTTGAACAACCGTTCCACGGCGATTCTCGCACCATCACTCCTGCTGTAGGTATCCTTGGGATTGCACCGGGCGTTCTCGACCTTGACTACTCTGCCATTCTTGCAAAGCTCCGCTACAGTCATGCGACCACAGAAGCGGATGGTAACGGAGAGGTTTTCATCGGCGGGCTTCTTCTGCTCGGCAAGGCCAGCAATCCAGTCCTCACAGAACGCCCACATACCGTTTGTCTTGGGTAAAAAGATTTCCATAATAGGAGAAACGCTTGCTGGATATGTCGCTTCATTAAACCTGTAGATTGCTCCAAGCGTTTCTTCCACAACTTTTGATACAGTCAGCGTTTTGCCGAGGTACTGCACCATCGAATCAACGAAACGAGGGCTTGCGGGCCGCTCGCTCACAATCCGCACCTTATCTCCAACTTTGTACTTTGCCATGTTAATTTACTCCTTTCAAAATCCTATAGGTCTGCGCCCCATACGTTCGATGTGCCACTGGACATACCGTTCCCGGTCTGCCAGTGCGAACATCAGGGCATTTTTTCCTAAATCTCTGATTGCTGATTGGTGTTCCAGCTCTGCCTGTATTTTTTGCAGAGCCTCTCGGCTCGCATCAGAAACTCGTCCCCCTTGGGGGATACCAGGGCCCCGGACAGAACGCTGCTCACTGTCTGCGGATTGATGCTGAATCCTTCCTTGACTAGCAGCTCGTGCATCAGCCAAACATTCGAAAGTTTGTTCATGTCGATTGTCGTCCGGATAAACGTTGCTTTCTGCGCCCGCTCTTTCGGTGTTCTCGGAAGCGTTGCGATTTCTGCCAATTGCCATACACTCCTTCCTTTCGTTGTGAATTTGAACAAATTTCAGAAAAATAGTTGCAATCCACAGTGGCGTATGCTATATTGATGTTGTCAGAAACCAATAACCATTCGCCACTCGCCGGAGCGGGAACTCTGAAAAAACAGGGTTCCTACCCCGTGGATTTTTGTACCCTTTTTCTGTGAAGTTTTGTTCATGTGCTTAGTATAGCTTACATAGTTTACTTTGTCAACATAAATTCACGTCAAAGGTTTATTTTGTCACAATGCACAATATGTATGGAGTGATAAGGCTATGTTCTACACTAAATTTGTGAAACTTTGCAATGAGCGCAATATTAGCCCGTCAGCGGTAGCCGAACAAATAGGTTTGTCCAGGGCCGCAAATACAAAATGGGGTGCTGGGCAAATCCCAAGGAAAGCAACCATGCAAAAGATCGCTGACTATTTTGAAGTTCCTATTTCTTACTTCTCCGATGAAACGGAAGAAAAAGAAAAAGCCCCGGTTTCCAATAAGAAAACCGAGACCATTTTGAAATTGATTGAAATGCTTACTCCCGAGAATCAGGATCGTTTGATTGACAACATCTCTGAGATGCTAAAAGAGCAGTAGCCAAAGCAATAATCCTATCCTGATTCGCTTCTGTCAACCGTTCAAACATTTCAATGATTTCTTCTTGCATTTGCAACCGCTCCCTTGCTTTAATTTGTTGTCGAATGTTTGTTCGCATATGGCCCTTTGGTTATAACACTGATATAGTCCAATAAAGCGGACTATATCAATGCCCGGCCACCGTGCCACAAGTGGCCGGGCCGCCGCCGGTGTGGTGTGTCCCTCGCCGCTGGCTTGACATAATGGTACATGATTGCCAGATTCACGTAAAGATTTTGCGGGGTAATCCGGTGCTTGTAAAAGAAATATGCCTGTCTTATGCAGAAATATGGGGTGAAATCATGGAGGAAAAGACAATTATACAAAAAATCAATCCAATTTGCGAAAACTTACCAAAAAAGATGAAAATGGTAAAGGAGCAACAGAGAAAGACAAATCAGCAAATAATTGACAGCACCGGGATAAGCGAATCCACGGTGAAAAAATTCTTTTCCGGACATTTGAACGGCCCCAGTATCTACGATGTGACGGCCATAGCCATTGACCTGGGGCTGTCCCTTGACGAACTCATGGAGCTTACACCGCCAAAGGAAGATAACGAAGACGAACTCTCTAAGTTGAAGATTGAACTCGCCCACAAAGAGGAACTGCTCACCGAAAAAGAGAGAATCGTATCCGTTTCGCAGGAGCGTGTGCGGGCAATGCAGAGAGAACTATACCATGTGCGCAGAGATTGGCGTTCCGTAGCGTATGCTGCCTGTACTATGGCGGTACTGCTAGGGTTCTTTTTAATGATATACGTTATCCTGGATGCCCGGAATCCAAACATGGGCCTGTTTCGGCGGCGGGAGATAAGCCCCATCGTTTATGTTGCGGCGTTCTCCATCGTTCTGGTTCTGTCCCTGATAGCACATTCGCTCGTTAAGAAAAAAGTTGGTGATAAAAATGCAGATGATACCAATTGATTTATCAGCCCTGACAGCCTCGGAGCAACAGCAGTTTACGGAGAATCCGTCTGTCCTAAGCACGGATTGTGATGTGGTCTGCTGCCTCTATATGCGGTATTCATCCGACAGACAAACAGAGCAATCCATAGAGGGCCAGCTTCGGGAGCTGCTGACATTTTGTCAGCAACACAGATACCGGGTAGCTGCTATTTATGTTGACCGTGCCATTTCTGCACACGCAAGCATGGAGAAAAGGCCGGCATTCCAGCAGATGTTATCTGACAGCTCAAGGGCGGCTTGGAAAACGGTTTTGGTATATAAGCTTGATAGATTTGCCCGGAACAGGGAAGATGCCGCCGTAGCCCGTATGCGGCTCCGTAAGAACGGCTGTAATGTCGAATCAGCCAAGGAAGGCATTTCCAAGAACCCAGAGGGTGTTATCCTGGAATCCATCTTGGAGGGCATGGCAGAATACTATTCCCTGGAACTGTCCCAGAAAATCACCAGAGGAATGAGAGAATCAGCCCTGAAAGGCCAAGCTGTAGGCGGCTCTGTCCCCCTAGGCTATAAAATAGAAAAGAAAAAATGGGTCTTAGACCCTCTCACCGCTCCGCTGGTGTCGGAAGCATTCACCAGATATGCAGACGGTGAGACCGTGGCTGATATTTGCGCCGATTTCAACGCCAGAGGATACCGGACGGCCAAGGGAGCGCAGTTTAATAAGAGCAGTTTCAAAAACATTTTCCGCAATGAAAAGTATATCGGGGTGTACAAGTACCACGATATAAGAATGGAGGATGCCTTGCCAAGAGTCGTAGAGGATGATGTGTGGCGCAAGGTGCAAAGCCGCCTGAAAGTCAATGAGCAAGCCCCAGCCAGGGGAAAAGCCAAGGTGCCGTATCTATTGGCGGGTAAAATTTTCTGCGGACATTGCGGCTCTCCGATGGTCGGAGAGTGCGGCAGAGGAAAGGGCGGGAAAACTTACAATTACTACTCCTGCGCCAACAGGAAACGGAATGGAGGCTGCGACAAAAAACCAGCCCCCAAGGACTGGATAGAAGATGTTGTAGCCCATGATGCTTTGAAAGTCCTCACGGATGAAGTAATCGAATATGTGGCAACAGTCGCCGCCCAGCAGTCCGAAAATGAAATCCAGCAGAACACCAACATCCCGGCCCTCCAAGCACAGATAGCCGAAACAGACCGCAAAATAAAAAACTTGCTAAAAGCCCTGGAAGCCGCCTCCACCGCCCCGGATGTTCTGGTAGCCAGAATTGCAGACCTGGAATCGCAAAAGAAAGGTCTCACCGCCCAGCTGTCCGAAGAAAAGCAAAGCGTGATACCCCTCACAAAAGAAATGGTCATTTACTTTTTGGAAAGCGTTCGTTCCCAGGTCCTGGACTTGGAAACACAAAAGCCTATGCTGTTCTCCCTGCTGATAAACTCCGTCACCGTCTACGATGACGAACCAGGGTACATGAAATTCAAAACAGCCTATAATCTTACGCAAATACCCACAAAAACATATAGAGTTCCAACTTCCGGAATATGTAAGTGTTCGGATATGGGGCTGATAAGTTCACCAAACCAAAAATAAGAGCAGATGCGAAAGCATCTGCTCTTATTTTTATCCGGGTGCCTGGGCACCCGGATGTTGGGCTTATTTCTGTTTTTCCTTTCAAAATGGGGGCGCAGCGATTTTGCTGCGCCCCCTTGCGTGATTACTGTTTGGTGCCTTCCACAATGCCATTGGCAAGCCCCACCAGGCCCTGCATTTCGCTGGGAATGATGATCTTGGTAGCCTGACCGTCGGCAACCTTCTGCATGGCCTCGATGGCTTTGAGCTTCAGGACGTTGTCGTTGGGGGCCTTCTCGTTCAGCATTTCCAGGGAGTCGGCCAAGGCCTGCTGCACGGCACGGATGGCCTGGGCCTCGCCGTCGGCCTTCAGGATGGCGGCCTGCTTCTCGGCCTCGGCCCGGAGGATAGCAGCCTCCTTTTCGGCGGAAGCCTTCAAAATGGCGGATTCCTTTTCGCCCTCGGCAATCAGGATGGCGGACTTCTTCTGGCCCTCGGCCTGGAGGATGGACTGGCGGCGGTCACGCTCGGCCTTCATCTGCTTCTCCATGGAGTTCTGGATGTCGGCGGGGGGCAGGATGTTCTTGAGCTCCACCCGGTTGACCTTGATGCCCCAGGGGTCCGTGGCATCGTCCAGAATAGAGCGCATCTTGGTGTTCACCACGTCACGGCTCGTCAGGGTCTGGTCCAGCTCCAGGTCACCGATGATGTTCC
>USQL01000075.1 GCA_900556935.1 uncultured Eubacteriales bacterium
GGAGTCGGGGCGGGGGGTGCGATGGGCTCCTCGTCGGTGTTCTCCTGCTCGTCTTCCAGATTCACCTTGTTTTCATCATCGGCACCGGCGGTGTTGGTTGCAACCGCAGTCCAACGGGCATACAGGGTGATGGGTTTTCCAGGCTCCTGCAAGCCCAGCAGAACATCCGGCAACTCCGCGGCAAGGATCACGTCACCATCCTTCGTCAGGGACCAGCCCAGGAAGCTCGCATCTTCCGGTCCTGTGAAGCTTTCCGGGCATCCCAGGGCACTACCGTAGGAGTACTTTGCATCCTTCACGGTCTCGTTTTCGTCATGACTGTTCACAAGAGTGACGGTGATGGTTTCGGGAGTCCAGGTGGCGTTCAGGACAATCTTCTGTCCATCGGAGGTGGGGGTAAAGGCGCTGTTGGTCCACGTTTCTTCCGGCTGGAGGGTGAAGTCCGCTCCATCGGTCCAGACGAAGGTATGGCCCTTTTTGATTTCGGGTGCGGCGGGGGCTGTAATTTCCTTGGCCGTCCCGTAGACAAAGGTTTCTACCGTCTCGCTCTCCCCGTTCTTGAATACCAGGCTATATTCGTTGTTCTTCCAGTGGGCGTAGAGGGTCAGGGTTTCGTCCACCTGGGTGGGGATGTACTCCGTTTCTCCACGGTAGAGCTTGTAGGTAACCTCCTCGCCCTCCGCGGGGGTTTCCGGAACCTGTTTCAGGGTAACCTGTTCGCCGTCCTCTGTAAACCAGCCGGTGGTGCTCATACCCTCTCTTGTCCAGGGGCCTGTCGGCAGGGCTTCCGAGGTGATGCTGCCATAGGTCTGGGTCTGGGCCGGAAGCTTGCCGTAGATATCCCAGCTGGGGAAGTTGCCGTTGTAGCTGAGGGTGAAGGGGATGCCGGTTCTTGCCGGGGTCAGGTCCATGTTGCCGGTGGGAATGGCCTCCAGGGTCCATTTCCAGTAGTAGCCGTTTTCGGGCTGGAACAGAGCCGGGTCGTTGTTGATTTCCTTCATCTCCGCGGCGCTGATGCCGGTACCCTGGGCCAGGCGCAGAACCTTCAAGGGCTCTGTGGCCCCTTCCTTGTGGGGCATAAACCGGACGGTATTGGGCCGACTGTAGGTCAGGTGGAAGGATTCGCTCTCCAACAATGTGTTTCCATCGTTGTCCGTGCGGACCAGGCGCATATCCAGGCTCCACTGCGGGGTGGGCGCGCTGCCGTCCAGGTCCGTCAGAGTCATTTTCCGGTACTGGCCCCGCCCGTCGGTGCTAGGCTGGGCTGCCCCCACCAGGAGGACATAGGATTTCTCGTTGTTGACATAGAGCTCCTCGCCCACACCCAGACTTGCCAGCATGGCATCCAGCTTTGCCTGGTTGGTGTCCGCCTGGACCTCGGGGGTGTTGTCGTCCTCCTCCAGGGCCGTCCGGTCCGGTTTATCCAGCTTGTACAGGAATTGAATCCGGCTGCTTCCGTCTGCCTGGTCGTTGATGGTCAACTGGATGCAGGGAGACAGGGGCGTGCTCGAATTGACGGAGACGAACTTAAAATTGGTGATATTTACATAATCTGTTGTCGCATAGAGGTACAGCGGCACGCTCTTTTCCTGGATGGGTGCGACGCTCTCCTCCGTGGGCTTCCCGGCCTCGTAGTTCTGGCCCTTTTGGACATAGGGCACGGATACCTGATTGTAGTCCTCGGGGCTGTATTTCCCGTTGCCCAGGCCGTAATCGGTGCCGGAGGCGATGCCCAGAATGACGCTGGGCTTGACGGTGACGCTCAGGCGGGTGTAGGCATCGAAGGTCTTGTCGGTGGCCGCATCGTGCTTATAGGACACGGAGAGAATCTGGTCGCTGAGGGTCAGGTTCTGGGGGCCCGCCTTGCCGCCGGTGACGGTGAGGTTGTACTGCCCAGGGACCGTGCTATCCTCCGCGATGGCCCAGGAGACATTTTCTCCGCCCTGGGGCAGGGTCCAGTTCAACTGCTGGGTCAGGCCCAGAATCGTCTTGCCGTTGGTGTCCTTCAAGGTGACGGGGACGGTTTTGCTCTCCGTCTCGTAGACCACCAGGGTCTTGTCCGCCTCCGCAATGGAGATTTCCAGATTGGCGGAGACAACCACCGTGAGCTTGGCGGGATATTGGTCATTCTGCTTTGCCTCCACCACCACGGTGCCCGGGCGGCGGGCCCGGATGGTGATGGGCACGGTCCAGGTATTGCCGCCGTCAAAGGCGTAGCTGCCCCGCTTGGCTGCCACCTCAAAGGCCGGTTCCTGGCCCTCGGGAATTGGATCATTGCCGGTCTCGGGATAATACGTGAAGCTCAGGCCGTCGGCACTGGGGGCACCGCTGCCGGTGATGTTGATCCATTTAAGCTGGAAGGTCTTTTCGGAGACGTAGGTCACGGTGGGGGGGGCCGGGGTTTCCTTGCCGTCCGCCTGGGCGGCGGGTTCGGCCGCCGCCTGGGGCTCTGGGACGGATTGCCCGTCGGCCAGGGGTTCCGGCTCGTCTAAGAGCATAATGTCGCTCTGGTCTTCCAGGTTCCCGTCCGGTGTCTCCCCATTCGGGTCCGGGGCAGTCAGATACTCGGTGTCCTGCTCCGGCTGGGGGAAGTCTCCCGTGGGCACTTCCTGGACCACCATGGTCTTCTCCGCTACCCGGTCCGCCAGCAAATCAATGGTGCCGCTCTCCTGCGCCCAGTACAGGCCCAGCTTGGGCCACGCGCCGTAGTGAACGTTGACGGTAGACCCATCCAAGGTGGTCTGGGTCAGAACCGTGGGGAAGGGATAGTTCAGCTTCAAATTCCGCAGGTCCGCGTCCGTGCCCGGGTAGCTGTATTTGCCGGGGATCGCCGCGCCGGTTTCGGGGTCCGAGGTTGTTACGGTATCGGTAATTCCCAACCATGTGCCCATACTCTCTTTCATCTGCTGATAGTTCAAATAGGGGCTGCGGTCGTTGTTCAGCTCAATTCTGCGCTCATTCCGGTTTTGCAGAGTCCGGTTCAAATTCAGGCCATTATAAGAGGCAGGCTTTTTTCCATTCAGATACTTATAGTCGTCCGTCTCGGTGACGCTGCTTTCCAGGGCATAGCAATTGGTAATGACAATATAGTCATTCGAAACAGCACCAAAGTTCTCCTGCATTTCGCCGTTGGAGGCAATGGCCTGGCTGCTCTTGATGGCACCTTTTTGATTACCGCTTCTTCCGGGCAGCTCCACATAGCTATAGCTGTTCGATACCTGGGCCGCGTTCTGCGTGTTGCCAATGACGACAGACAGCGTTCCGCTGCTGCGCATACAAACACCGCCAACGATGCCGCCCAGCCAGATGCTTGTGCCGTCTTGATATCTTATTGTGTCAATTGTTGAATTGTTTACGATTTTTCCGCCGGCATAGCAGTTCGTAACCGTACCGCGAAGCGCACCAACCAGACCGCCTACCCGGCAATTCTGGTACCCGCTTTGATAACCGACCTTCAGCTGAATGGTGGTGACCGCCGTACAGTTTTCAATCTTCATATTGGTTGCGCCAACCAGGCCGCCCACACAGCCGCCGCCCCAGCCGGGGTTCCTGCTGCGGTTGTCCTGAATGACATAGCCGGAAACGGTACAATTGGTAAACTGGCTGGCAGGATTGTCTTTGCTGCCCGCAAGACCCACCAGGCCGCCAACGCAGTACCATTCTTCCCAGGTAGAGTTTGCTCTGTCGTGGACCTCAACGGTATTGGCGGTGGCATCGTCCGCATAGAGAACAATGTTCTTCATAATTGCGCCGGAGGTAATGCCAAACAGGCCCACGCACTCCGCGTCAGAGGAAATCTTCACGTTCTTAATGGCATAGGAATGCCCGTCATAGGTAGACGCAAACGCCGCCATTTCCGCAATGGAGATTCCCTTGTCACTGTTGGCATCGAACATGCTGCCGATGGGGGTATAACCGGTAACGCCTTCCTGCTTTCCGTTCAGGTCGTGGGTCTGCTCCCAGGTCAGGGGCATCGTCTTACCCAAAATGGAATTGTGGTGATTGCCCCACAGCAGGTACGGGAAACAGTCATTTCCGGTTTTTTCGTTCTGGCCCGCAACCTTTCCAGCAGCGGTGATCAGTCGATAATAGTTATACTGGCTGTCCCGATCCGCTGTCGTTACGCCGCCGTAGCTCAACTTGCACAGACTAAAATCGGTTCTCTGCGTACTATAGTTCCAGTTGATATACTGCAACTGCTGCACAGACCGAATCTGGTAGCTGTTGGTTCCATAACCTGGCTTATCCTTCCCTGTTGTAACCTCGTTGGTTCCATTGGCGTTGCCGTCATAGCTGATGGACTTGGCAAAGAAGGGGCAGACGGAATACCGGTAGGTGGTGCCGTTATAGGTCAGGTTCCAGCTTGCGTTTTTCTCTTCGCCGGTCAGGTGGAGCCTTGTGTCCCCGGTGCCGGTGGTGTAGGCCCGGAAGCGGTAACGTGGCAGCTGCTTTTGCAGTTCCTCTTCCACCGTCGGGTTGGACTCGCCTTTGGTACACTGATTGTTATACGCAAAGCCGATATCATCAATACTCGCCCCCACAGCCGTCGGCTGCATAAAGTACCCGTATCCATAAGCGGTAATCACGCCGCCGTCGTCGTGGTTGGTGCAGAGGTTGCCGCCGGAGAAGGTGGTAATCTCTTCGTTGGCTCCCTTAGTGGTGCCCTGGTAGTACAGGTGGTAGCCCGCGTTGGGGCCGCCGGACTCGTACTCCCAGTAGAAAACGCCCAGGGTGCCCAGGTCCTTTTCCTGGTTGGGCCAGTTGCCGAAGTGGGCGTAGCTGCCGTCGGCAAGGCGGATGGCGGCGGGGTAGGCATAGGTATTGGTTTCGGTCTTGGTTCCGGGATGGTACTTGGTGTGCGCCTCGTCCGCAACCGTTCCGAAGCCGGTCAGGCTCAGGCTTTCCGTGGCGGTGCCGTGGGCATTGGCCTGAAACTCGTTGGTGGAGGCATTGAAGCTATAGAGGGTATCCTGATAGCTGTAGGTGCCGCCGTCCAAGTAATAGCCATTGACCACGGTGCCGGTGAGCTTCTTTCCGAAGCCGTAGAGCTCCGCGTCACCGGCGGCCTCCATGGCGCAGGCGGCGTAGCTGTTCCGGACCGCGCCGCTGTTCTCCCCTACGAAGCCCGCGACGATGACGGAGCTTGTCTTGCTCTCCTGAATGCGCAGATGGCCCAGGGCGTAGCTGCCGGAAACAGAGCCGGAGGGCAGATTATTGCCCACCAGACCGCCGATTCTGCCGGTGGCGCTGGTGAAGCGGAAGCTGGCATCCGGGGTGTCCGCGGCGCAGCTTTCAATCGTGCCCGCATTGGTGCCCACCAGGCCGCCCACATAGGCAGAGCTCATGGAGAAGGCGGCAATCCGATGGCGATAGCCCGCCACGGCGCAGTTGGAAACCGTGCCGTCGTTATAGCCCACCAGCGCGCCCTGGCTCAGGCGATGCTCGGTGGTCTGCAGGACGGTCTGGGTGCCGTTGTAGCCCCGGATCAGGTAGGCGTTGGTCCCCTGCTTGTTGGCGTTGCCTACGAGGATGACGTTTTTCACAACGCCGGTGCTGCCCACCCGGCCAAACAGGCCGTTTTGCAGGCCCACCGAGCGGATGGAGAGATTGCGAATCTCAAAGGTCTGTCCGTCATAGGTGGCGGCAAAGGGCGTTTCCTGTGCGTTGGCATCCAGGGTTCCGCCGATGGGGGTCAGATACGCATTCTTCTCGCGGCCATAGGCAGTCCAGTTGTAATCGCTGCTCCAATCCAGGTTCCGCTCCTGGAGGAAGGTATAGCTTGCGCTGCCGGAATTGGCAAAGGTTGTGGCGAAGTCCTTCTTGTCGTCCTTTTCCTGAGTCCAGCCCGTGGTATAGTAGCCGCTGAGGGCCGCCAGGTGCCGGACGGAACGGACATATATCGTCTGGGGGTTGGCGGGTCGTTCCGTAGAGGCCACCACGGATTTGGCGAAATGGGGGTTAAACCAATAGGTCTCCGTCTTCGCCGAACCGTTGGCGGGCGTATAGGCGATGGACATCCTGGAATAGAAGCTGCCGTCCTCCCGGACAATGGCATCGGCCAGGGAGACCGTGTTCTCCCCCACCTGGATTTCTTCCGTGCCCAGCTTTAGCAGGTAATAGGTCTTTCCGTCGGATTGAACGGTGATTGCGGACCATACCATCTTTTTGCTGTCATCTTCCGTCACCTTGTAGGTCAGAACATGGTCATCATTGTTCCGGTCCGTGAAGGTAACCTTCCATTCATCTCCCACCGCGGGCAGCTGCCGGACCAGGATGCCGTAGCCGTCCTCCTGAATCTCCGCGCTCTCGCTGAGCCGGACACCGGAGCCGTAGAAGCCATAGGTGCCGTCCGCGTACTGCTCATAATAGGCAAGGCTCCACTGGGTGGGGGTTTCCTCCCAGTCGCCATAGTGGCGCAGGGTTGTGGTGGCGTTGCTGCCCGTCCGCAGCCGGGGGTAGGGATAGTTATCCAGGCCCTGGCCCAGCAGGTTATAGGCCGTGGTGCCGCCACTGACATTGGCCGCAAAGGTGTTGGCCGCAAGACGACCGCCCACCATGCCGCCCTCGGCAAGGTCCGCGCTGCTGACGCGGCTGGTCTTCTTCTCTTCCGGGCGGCTTTCGTCCACGTCCAGGGCACCGTCCACACCGGGCTCCATGGCGTATACATTGCTCCAATTGGCGGATTCCGCCGCGGAGGTGTAAATGACCGTACCGTCATTCTGCCGCTTGTAGCTGACGGCGCAGTAGCCATTGTGCATGGCTACCTTTCCCTCCGTCCCGGGCACCACGCCCGCGGAGGAGGCGGAGGCATACTGATAACCGGCGGTATAGAAATCCTGGGCTTCCAGGCTTGCGCCGGAGGGCATCCAGCCCACAACGCCGCCGGTGCGCTCGCCCCGCAGATAGCAGTCCGTATAGGAGCCGGTAAAGGCAATCTTGCCGCTGAGGCGCACCAGGCCCACCGCGCCGCCCGCGCCCCGGTCTGCCCGGGCCGTGGTGGCGGCAAAGGAATGCTCCACGGTCAGGTTGGCGTTGGTTTCCACGATGCCGACCAGGCCGCCCACGAAGTCGCCCTGCAGATAGCGGGTTACATTCTCCTGGGCGGTGAATTTTCCAATCAGGGAATCCGTCAGATACGCCTGGCAGCCCGTCAGCTTTGTGTTCTTCCCCACGGCCTTGCCAATCAGCGCGCCGGTGCCCTCCGCCGTGCCGGAGGCACGGGTATTGGTGAGAATCACGTCGCTGATGGAGGTGCCGTAGAAGGTATCAAACAGGCCCGTGCTGCCGCCGTCGCCGGGGGCATCCAGGTAGAGATCCTTGATGGAGTGGGTCTGGCCCTCCTGGTCTTTGCCGGAGAAGGTTTTTAAGCTGACATTGGTAATGGGCTTGAAGGAATAGAAGCTTCCCGCCGTCTCCCCGGTGGATTTGCGGAAGTCCAGTTCCTTCACCAGGTAAGCATCGGTAATCTCCTTCTTCACATGGGAGGTCGTGGTATCCAGGTTTTGCAGGTGCCGCCGGAAGGCGATATTGGCCTTGTTGGCATTGGTAACCTGCCCCAGAAGGTTCTTTTTGTAGTTCTCCGTGGCAAACAGGCTGCTGGTCTCCACAGGGTCGCGTGTTTTTGGCAGCACATTTCTGCTGTCCGCCGTCACCGTCAGGACAACGTCGATGTTGTTGCCCGGAGTCAGGCTGGGGAAGAGGGTGGAAAACCGTCTTCGCTCGCCATAGTCCAGGCTGTCCAGAATCAGCTCGGCCTTGTATAAATCCTTGCCCTCGGTGGTGACGGAAATCTGGTTGGAGGGAATCTCCACCTTCGCGCCGGTGAGCTTGTCCGTCAGGGTCAGGGAAAATCGCAGACTGGGGTACAGACCATCCCCTACATTGGGGCTGGTGCAGGACATTTTGACAACCAGCTCTTCCTCGTTGACAATGCGCAGATCAGGAACCAGCGTATAGCTCTTGCCGCCCAGGGTGATGTCGCCGCCGTAGTAGCCGACCTTGGCCCCACCGGCCAGACGCTTGTCCCGCAGCCGCAGGTCCCCACGGACGGTTTCGTCGGTGCTGATTTCCCCGGTTTCGGAATAGAACACGGCGTAGACAAGGCCCGTGTCGCCGTTGTATTCAATCAGCCAGTGGTGGCTCCAGAGCTCGGGGTCCACGTTGGTTTCCGGAAGGATGTCGTCCGCCAGGGCGGTCTTCACGCCCTTGTCCGCCGAAATGACATAATAAAAGGCAGGCCGGGTCACGGTGTCAATCACCGCGTCGGTGGGGATGTCCGCCATTTTGCGAGCCCGTGTTTCGTCCGTCAGGGTGCTGCCGTAGCCCGCTGCCCGGAGCTCCGCCATGCGGTTCTGGGCCGCGGCGTAGATAATCTCGGCCTTGGCATCCAGCTCCTTCTGGCGCAGATTCTTCTTCATCTGCACAAGGCCCCCCACCGCCAGGGCGAACAGGACCACCAGGATAGCAACCACCAGCAGCAGCTCCACCATGGTAAAGCCGCCGCGCTTCTTTTCAATTGGCAAGTTCTTTTTTACCTGCTTCATGATTGTTTCCTCCAAGGGATAAATGCGTTACTTGTTCTCCAGGCGCTCGTAATAGGTAATGGTCATGGAGACGGAGATGGGATAGTCCTCGTCATTCCCGTCCAGCTGGTTCCAATAGAGAATTTCATTGGTGCTGCCGTTAAAGGTGACGGAAAGGTCGGAGATGGCGTTGGTATTCTCGCTGTCGTGGAGCTGATTGATGATGTTCCGGGCCTGCCCGTAGGAGGCGGTGCGGAAGGTCAGGCTCACAGGGCGGCGGATTAAATACTCCACGTCCATGGGGCTGGTGCCCGAGAAATTCAGGGTGTATTCCGCAGAGGAATCCAGAATTTTGTGGAGCTCTACCAGCAGATTTGCGGAGTTGTCATACACGGGGATGGGGGTGGGGTCACCGTTGGCGAACAGCTCCTCCAGCTCCTTTTCCATCTGGCGCTTCTGCTGGACCAGGGAGGAATTGATCAGGATTTCATCCTGCTCTGCTGCCTGCTGGGTCTGGAAATCCTGGATTTTTGCATTGATGGGCTCCAAAAGGAGCTTGAAATAGCCGATGGCTATGATCAAAACGACCAGAATCACCAGCATCACTTTTTCTCTGGTGGTAAACGCTCGATTCATTCTGCTGCCTCCTCTGCGGGCTCCAGGGCGATGGTCAGGGTAAAGTCCATCAGCGCCTCGGTGCTGTCCTGTTCCGTGGATGCCAGATTCAGGGCCGCGGACTCCACAATGGGGTCCGCCCCTACAAGCTCCACCATCTCTGAAATCTGCCGCAGGTTCATGCCGGACATGGACACCACCATGACGCTATCCCGCAGGGAGATGGAATTGACCTGACCCCGGGGCATCATCCGCCGCTCCACCAGGTCCAGCACATCCAGCCGGTCTACCTTGGCAAGGCCGTTCTGGTCGCCCACGTTCATCCACTTCCGGGAATAGGTCCGGTAGCGGGCCTCCACCTCCGGATAGTCGGCCACGGCCTGCTGGGTCTGCAAATACTGGGCGTGGACCTGGTTATAGGCCGCCTCCGCGGCATTGAGCCGGGCCAGCTGGTCCAGAACGCCAAACTTGGCAATGGAGCCA
Organism: uncultured Eubacteriales bacterium; assembly: GCA_900556935.1. Classification (GTDB taxonomy): domain Bacteria; phylum Bacillota; class Clostridia; order Oscillospirales; family Oscillospiraceae; genus Faecousia. The sequence goes on from USQL01000075.1 coordinate 9,621, forward strand.
GCCAACGCGGCAATCAGCACCGCGCCCACGGCGACGGTTAAAACGTCCTTCTTTTTGGACTCTCTCTGGGCCAGGTTGATGGTGGTTTTTGTGGGAATTTTCAGGGCCTTGGGGGCCTTTTTAACTTCAATCGCGTTCATTTCTGCCCCTCCTGTTACAGCCCGCAGCCAACGGCCTTGGCAAAGAGCCAGGGATTCTCAATTTTTTCGCCGTCGGGAAGCAGCTCGGCAATGTCCAATAGCTCCAGGCCCGTGACCCGGCTGACGGTCTGCTTCAAAGGCTCCACCGCCGCGCCGCCGCCGCAGAGATAGACCCCCCGCAGGGTCTGCTCCCGGTTGTTGTAGTTATAGAAGTTGACGGCCTTCATGATTTCCACGGCCATCCGGTTGTAAAGGTCCTGGGAAGCGTCCGCGCTCTGGGCCTGCTGATAGTCCGAAAGCAGATGGGTGTGGGCCATGTGGGGATCCACGCCCCGCTCGGAGGCCAGCTGCTGCTCCAGGTCCCAAAGTCCCAGGTCCACCGCCCGGCGGGTGCGGAAATGGCCGTCCCGGTAGATGTACATGCGGATACCCTTGTGCCCCAGGTCTACAATGCACAGGTCCCCGTCGGAGCCCGGGTTGCGCTCTGCGTGGACCCGCGCCAGATTGCCAAAGGCGCACTCCTCGGGGATGGCCTCCTTCAGCTTGAAGCCCGCCCGGTGGAACATGTTCCGGTAGTCCTCAACGGTGGATTTCAGGGTTGCGCAGGCAAACAGCTGCAGCTCCTCCGGCTCCCCCTGCTCGTTTTTGGTTACCCCCTGGACGGCATAGTCAAAGTAATACCGTCCCTTTTCCTGGTTTAAGTAGTCCTTGAATTCAAAGGGCAGGTTGTAGGCCAGCTGCCCCTCCGTCATAGGCGGCACGGTGACATTCCGCCGGAACACCAGCCGGTCCGGCAGAATCACCGCGGCATTGGCCTTTGAAAGCCTCCCCGTTTTCAGGGATTCCTTCAGAAAATCCGCCAGCGCGTCCATGGAGACAACCGTCCCCCCGGCCACCACATTGTCCGGAAGCTCAAACACCTCCGCCCGCTTCACCGTCCCCCCCGCAAGAGAGACCACCTTCACCTGGCTTTCGCCAATGTCAAACGCAGTTATATTTTTAGGCATAGAAAAACCTCCAATTCTTCTCTTAAACCTTCCCCCTGGGGAAGGGGGACCGCCCGCAGGCGGTGGATGAGGGCAGTACAGACTTGCGGGACCTGAAAGCCCGGGCGAATTCGTACCGACTGTACATCGGCTTCCTACGTATTCGCCCAAGATTCCTCCGCACCGGTTCTG
>USQL01000076.1 GCA_900556935.1 uncultured Eubacteriales bacterium
CGAAGACCAGGCGGCAGGTATCGCCCACCCGGTAGATTTTTTTGTTCTTGGGGTTGGGGTCCGTGAGCTTGACCAGGGTATCGCCCACCTGCACATGGTAGTTCTGGTAGCTGCCCATGAAGCAGGACAGGATAACCTTGCAGGGCAGTCCCCCGGTCTCGGCCAGGGCGGCCGCCTCCGGGCGCAGGACGATGGTGTAGTCCTTCCCCACCTGCATACCGGACTGGGCCTCCACATGGCAGATGTCCCCGGAAATATTCATCTGGGCCCGGTTGCCCTCCAGCTTTTCGCACTTGCCCTTCAGGAAGTTGGCCTCACCGATGAAGTCCGCCACAAACTCGTTAACGGGGTGATAGTAGATTTCCTGGGGAGTGCCCATCTGCTCCACCACGCCGGAGCGCATGATGATAATCCGGTCGGACAGGGCCATGGCCTCGCTCTGGTCATGGGTGACATAGATGGCGGTGATGCCCACCTCCTGCTGAATCCGGCGAATCTCCGTGCGCATGGTCACCCGGAGCTTGGCATCCAGGTTGCTCAGAGGCTCGTCAAACAGCAGGACGCTGGGCTCGATGACCAACGCCCGGGCCAGAGCCACACGCTGCTGCTGGCCGCCGGAGAGCTGGTTGGTCATACGGCCCTCCATGCCCGTGAGCTCCACCAGGTCCAGGATTTTCATGACCCGTTTCTGAATCTCGTCCTTGGGCACGTGCCGCAGCTTCAGGCCGTAGGCCACATTGTCAAAGACATTGTAGTGGGGAAGCAGCGCGTAGCTCTGGAACACCATGGCCGTATCCCGCTTGTTGGGGGTCAGGGCGTTGATGGGCTGGTCTCCTAAGTAGATTTCGCCCTCGTCCGGGCTTTCAAAGCCCGCAATCATGCGCAGGGTGGTGGTCTTGCCGCAGCCGGAGGGGCCAAGCAAGGTCACGAATTCACCGGGCTGAATGACCAGAGAATTGTCCTTGACGGCATAGAAATCCTTGCCGGTTTTGGGGTCCTGGTAGATTTTGGAAATGTGCTCCAGGCGCACACCTTTTTTCACTTTTTCCATTTCTTAGCCCTCCTTGATTTTTCTGCTGGTGCCGAAATACTTGGTCACCAGATTCATCAGCAGCACCGAGCCATAGGTAATGCCGATGAGGATGGTGGCAAAGGCGCAGGCCAGGCTGTAGGAGCCCTTTTCGGCGAATTCGTTAATCTGCACGGTGATGAGCAGGAACTGGGGGGTCACCAGCAGAATGATGGCGGAGATGGCGGTGATGCTGCGCACAAAGGCGGTTACCAGGCCGCTGAGGAAGGAGTCCTTAATGAGCGGCAGGGTCACCGTCAGGAACACCCGGAAGCTGTCCGCGCCCATATCATAGGCGGATTCCTCAATGGACTTGTCAATCTGCCGCAGAGCAGAAATACCGCTTCGGGTGCCGGTGGGCAGGGAGCGGACCACGAAGACAATCACGAGGATTGCCGCGGTGCCGTAGAGCCCCTGCAAAAGCCCCGTATGGAACAGGCCGCCGGAGAAGCCCCGGATATAGCCCACGCCCAGAACGGTGCCGGGCACGGCCATGGCCAGCATGGACACGGCCTCAATAAAGCCCTTGGACTTAAACTTCCGCTTGACCACCAGATAGGAGATAATCATGCTCAGCAGCGCCGTAATGGGGGCAGAAATCAGGCTGAGAATGAAGGAATCCCGGAAGGCCTGGAGGCCGTGGTAGCGGGAGAACACCAGCTTGAACCACTTGCCCGTCAGGGGGAAGAACTTAAAGCCCCAGGTGGGGAAGCAGGCCCCGATGGGCACGCACAGGTACATCATAATGACGAACAGGGCAACCAGGGAGCACAGCACCGTCAGGGGAATTTTCACGCTTCTGTCCGTAATCAGCATTCTGCCCCGGGAGGCCTTGCCGGTGAGGGTGGCCGCGGTCTTGCGCTCTAAGTAATACTTCTGGACGGCGAACATGCACAGGGTGATGCACAGAAGCACCACGGCCATGGCCGCGGCACCGGCCTTGTCGTAAGCGCCGGTAATCTGTAAGTAGATAGTGGTGGCCAGGGTGTCATAGGAGCCGCCGATAATCATGGGGTTGGCAAAGTCCGCGATGGACTCGATAAAGGTCACCAGGAAGGCGTTGCCCAGGCCCGGCAGCATCAGCGGCAGGGTGACGCTGGTAAACACCTTCCAGCGGGAAGCGCCCATATCCCGGGCCGCCTCCTCCAGAGATGGGTCGATGTTTTTGAGCAGGCCTTTGAGCATCATATAGCACACCGGGAAGAAGGTCAGGGTCTGGACCACGGCGATGCCCCAGAAGCCATAGACGCTGTTGTCGTAGATTTTCAGCAAAAACCGGGTGATGATGCCCGCCTTGCCGAAGAGCATAATCATAGAAAGGCTCAATACAAAGGGGGGCGAGACCACCGGAAGCATGGAGACCACCTTGAAAAGGCCGCCTACAAACTTGTCCATTTTGACATAGACCTCCACGTAGGCAAACAGCAGTCCCACCAGGGCGGAAAGGATGCCCACCAGGAAGCCCACCTTCAGGGTATTGGTGATGGCTCTGGTGAAGGAGGGCATGGCGAAAATGCGCTTAAACACACTGAAGCTGAAGCCCCCGTCCCCTACAAAGCTGTCCACCAGCAGAATGGCCAGGGGATAGAGGATGAATAACGTTAAAAATGCAATCAGCACGACGATGGTGGTCACCATGATGGGGTCAGCCATCAGCTTTTTCCGGTCCAGCGCCGCGCTCTGGTTCTTTACCATAGGCGGGTCCCTCCTGTCGTTTTCTAAAAAGGAGGCGGCGGCCATTGCCGCCGCCTCCGATGGCTTTGGAGATGAAACTTACTCGGTCTTGAACCGGTCCGCGCCGGTGTCCGCGCCGCCGGCGTTCAGAGCAGCCATAACCTCTTCTACGTAGGTGCCGATGTTCTGCTTGGCATCCTCGAAGTCATAGTCCATGACATTGTCGGGATCCAGGCCGAACTGCATGGCAACCTCGGGCTGGGTGGCGTTGTCAATCACCAGGAACTGGTAGGAGCCGTTGTTGGCGGCCAGATTCACGCACTCGGGAGACAGGGCGTACTCAATCCACAGCTTGGCGGCGTTGGCGTGGGAAGCGCCCTTGAAGATGGCGGTAGCGCCAACCTCAAAGGAGGTGCCGCTGGAGGGAATCACCAGCTCTACGTTGGTATAGCCGTTATCCACAATCTGGGTAATGCCGTCATGCAGGAAGCCAATGCCGATGACGCACTCGCCGGTGCCCACGTTCTTGGAGGGGCCGGAGCCGGACTTGGTGTAGACCTCGATGTTCTTATCCAGGTCCACCAGGTACTGAATGCCCTCGTCGTGGCCGTACTTCTGAATCATGGTGTTGATGACCAGCTTGGCAGTGCCGGCGGTATTGTAGTTGGACAGCCAGATGAGGCCCTGATACTCGGGCTTCAGCAAATCCTGCCAGTCGGCGGGAGCTTCCAGCTTCAGGCGGGCCAGCTCGTCGGTGTTGACCATGAAGCCCAGGATGCCCTTGTAGATGCCGTACCACTGGCCGTTTGCGTCCTTATACATATCGCTGATCAGATGGGAGGCGTTCTTCGCGTCGTAGCTCTCCAGCAGGCCCTTGGCAGCGCAGACGTTATAAGGGTCAGTGGTGCCGCCGAACCAGACATCGCCGGAGGGGTTGCCGTTTTCTTCCTCAACCTTGGCCTGGACCTCGCCGGTGGACAGGCGCTGATAGTTGACCTTGATGCCGAAGAGCTCCTGGAAGTGCTCACAGGCAGCGGCCAGATACTCCTCCTCGCAGGAGCCGTAGACGGTGAGCTCGCCCTCTGCCTGGGCAGCGGCAATCAGATCGTCCATACCGTCAAAATAGCTGGGGTACTGGCTGTCGGACTTGGGAGCCTCCGTAGCAGCGGGGGCAGCGGTACCGGCAGGGGCCGCGGTGGTAGCGGCCGGCGCGGTGGAGCTTCCGCCGCAGGCGGCAAGCATCAGAACCATGGCCAGGGCCAGAAGCATTGCCAAATACTTTTTCATTTCGTTTTCCTCCGTTCATCGAATTTCCGGGTACTCCCGGATGAACTGAGCCTATTATAATCATATGTTTTTCTGTTGTCAATCCTTACAGAAAACTATTTTTTATTTTTCTTTACATTATCCAGTTTGCACAGCATCCACAATTTTGTCCAAACGAATCCACCGTTCGTTGTGCATCCTTTCCAGCTTCTTCGTCTCACGGAGAGTTCGTGCAGTAGGGATGTTTGTCCGCCAATGGTTGACATTTTTCGAGGTTTTGAATATAATTCCTTTTACCGTTCTTTTTCATTTGGGGTTTTTGTATGAAAGCAAATTTCCGTCTCAAAGGCATCTCCTTCTCCGCCCGGGCAATTTCCTTCCGGCGCTTCTGTGCACCGCCCTGGTCGCCCTGCTCCATATCTGGAAGCGCAACACCCTTCTAAGCATCGCCGGCGGCACCGTCGCCTACATGCTGCTGGTACAGCTGGTATTCTAAAAGCAACCCCCCGGCAGCGTGCCGGGGGGTTGTTGGTTATTTTACCTGGTAAATTACATCCTGGAGACTGCCGTCTCGGCCCAGGACGTTGGCGATGATTTTGTCGGAGCTGCGGGTATAGGGCTTGGCCTCGCCATTGAGTTCTACGGCCATGCGGCGCAGCTCGTGGATGTCCACAACCGGGAGCTTGGCGTTTTTCAGCGCTTCCGCCAGCTCCGGACGGGCGGGGTTCACCGCAATGCCGTACTGCGTCACCAGCATATCCACGCTGGAACCGGGGGTGGAGACCGTCAGGACCTTGTCCACCACAATGGACATTCTGGCCCGGCTCAGCGGGGCGACAATCACCGTGAGCTTGGCCTCCTCGGCCACATCCGTATGGCCGCCGGAGCCGCCGATGATGAAGCCGTTGGAATCCGTATGGACGTTGACGTTGAAGTCCGTATCAATCTCCGTGGCACCCAGCACCACCACGTCCAGATTGGAGGCGGCGGTGCTCTTCGCCTGGGGGCTGGCGTACTGGGCGGCGGTAATCTCCATATGCTTGGGGTTCTCCCGGATGGACCGCACCGCCCGCAGGTCAAAGCACTGCACATCCTGGATGGCCTGGAAGCAGCCCGCCTCCAGCATATCCACCATATAGCCGGTGATGCCGCCCAGGGCATAGCTGCCCTTGATGTTCCGTTTCAGCATAATGCGCTTGATATAGTCCGCCACCGCCAGGGAGGCACCGCCCGCCCCGGTCTGGAAGGAGAAGCCGTCCTTCAAAAGCCCGGAGGCATCGATGGCCTGGGCCGCCAGCTCCGCGATTTTCAGGGCGATGGGGTCCTTGGGCATCCGGGTTGTTCCGGAGACGATGCCCTTGGGGTTGCCGATGGCATCCACCTTTACCACGTAGTTTACATAATCTTCCGTAATGGACGCGTCCGTCATGGGGTAGTCCACCAGGTAGTCCGTGACCACAATGACCTTGTCCGCCTTCATGGCATCGGCAAAGGCATAGCCCAGGGAGCCGCAGGCGGAGGGGCCGTATTTTCCGGAGCAGTTGCCCATGGGGTCCGAAGCCGGGGCCGCCACAAAGGCAACGTCAATGTGACTGGTGCCGTCCAGAATCTGGGCGGGCCGGGTGCCGTGGGAGCGGAACACCACAGGCTTGGCAAGCACCCCCCGGGTAATGGGCTCGCCAATTCCGGCGGACATATAGTCCGTTTCCAGGCCGGTGACAACGCCGTTCTGAATATGCCCAATCAGCGGCTCATGGCAGTCAAACAGGGAGCTGGCATTCACCGTCAGGTCCCGGATGCCCATGGCGGCAACCTCATTCAGGACCATATTGAGCACATAGTCACCGTTCCGCAGGTGATGGTGGAAGGAGATGGTCATGCCATCCCGCAGTCCCGCCTTTTCAATCGCTTCCCGAAGGGAATCACACAGTTTCCGCAAAGTAATCTACCCCCTCAATTTCCGACGCGGCTTCCAGAACCAGTCTGGCCCGCTGTACAATCGGCGCGTCAATCATCTTGCCCCGCAGGGAGATGGCACCCTTCCCCAGCCGCTTTGCCTCCGCAATCACGGCAAACACATCCTTGGCATACTGGATATCCGCCTCGGAAGGGGAGAATACCCGGTTCACCGTGGCAACATGGGCGGGGCTGATGCAGGCCTTGCCGGAGAAGCCCAGGCCCTTGGCAAACTCCGCGTCCTTTTCCAGGCCCTCCAGGTCCTGCACGTCCGTAAAGGGCGTATCGCAGACCTCAATGCCCGCGGCTCTGGCGGCGCTGACCAGACGGCCCCGGGCGTAGAGAATCTCCGCGCTCTCCTTGGTCCGCTTGGCCCGCAGGTCCGCGGAAAGGTCCTCCGCGCCCAGGAACAGGCCCATCATCCGCTTGCTTGCCCGGGCAATTTCATAGGCGTTCTCCACGCCCTGGGCGGTTTCCAGCAGGGCCAGAATTTTGGTGGTGCCCACGGGGATGCCCAGCTTTTCTTCCAGCTGCGTCATCTTCCGGTCCAGGGTCTGGATATAGGCCCCGTCGCAGACCTTGGGGGGCATAATCACATTGGGCTTCAGGGGGAGAATCTCCTCCAGGTCCTCCTCCCAATAGGGGGTGTCCAGGCCGTTGATGCGGACGATGATCTCGCACTTGCCGAATTTCAGATAGGTCAGGGCGTTTTTCAGCAATTCCCGGGCGGCATCCTTCTGGTCCGGGGCAACCGCGTCCTCCAAATCGAAAATCAGGCTGTCCGCCCCCAGCAGGCCGCCGTTACCCACCATATTGGGGTTATTGGACGGCAAAAACAGCATTGTTCTTCTCATTTACGCTTCCTCCTTACAGGCCCGTTTGACGGCGGTGGTCATCCGGGCCCGGATGGTGCAGTCCAGCGCGCCGTGGTCCACAGCGCTGATATTCGCGTTCCGGACCCCCAGCTCCTCCAGCACGGCGCGCATCGTCGCCCGGATGGAATCTCCATAATAGCCCTCCACCGTGGAATTCAGCTCAATCTGAATGCCATCCGGCGCAGGCTGAACCGTTACCATGATGTCGCTGGATTCCAGCGTTCCGGCCATGGCTTCCCGTTTGATATCCATTGCAAAAGCTCCTTTCGTTACAATGCTTCCTGGGTCATATTATCACAGTTTTTGTCAAAATGGAAGATGGATTTTGTAAATTTTTGTGCAAAACGACAGCGCCCCCCTTCTTTTGCATTAAAAAGCAGGGCCGCCGTCCAAATGCGGCAGCCCTGGGGATTTATTCCTTTTCCACCATTTCTTCCTTCAGTTCGCCTCTGCGGAAGAGGAACCGGCGGATGGCGAAGAGGCCCGCGATGCAGGCCACGGACAGAAGATTACTCACCGGGTCGTCGTGGCTCAGAATGACGTGCCGGGTGATGGCCACGGCCAGCACCTCCAAAATACTGGCAGGGGTGGTGTCGATGAGCATACGTACAAATTCCAGACCCACACAGATGGTCAGAACCTCGTGCAGGAAGCCGCTGACGTTGGCGGAGGACCCGGGGTGCCGGATGAGCTCCAGAATCAGCTCCGCGAAGGCACCCAGCAGTACAATCAGGGTAAACACCGCAATGAGCTTTTCCAGGATGTGGAGCACATGGCGGAAAATATGCTGCAGCTTTGCCTCTCGCGCCTCCGAGCGCCGGATCCGCTCCTCGGTTTTCTCCATATGGGCATCCATCTTTTTTTCAATTTCCTGTTGATTTGCCATAGAAATCCTCCTTTATTGTTTATAAACCCCGTCAAAACGCCCTCCTGTAGGGGCGGCTATCAGCCGCCAGAAATGGAGTAGGCCTAATCGGTTAGTATAAAGCACTCAGTTCCGTCAATCGGCGGGCGGCTGGTAGCCGCCCCTACAGAATTGGACAGAATCTTTTAGTAATACTTTTTCATCTCTTCCGCGGCTCGGTTGACCGTCTCCTCCAGCTCCCGGGCGGAGACCCGCAGGACGCCGGAGCCCAGGGCGGAGAGCTGCACCAGGCCATCGGAGCTTGCCACGCTTACCCGGTAGTTTCCGCCAAACCGGGCGGCCAGATCCTGGATATAGGCATCCGCCGTCTCCCCCTCCCTGGTAAAGACCACCTGAATGCCCGCATCCCGGTATTTTTCGCTGCCGGGCTGCCGGTAGCTGTCGAATACCAGAATCAGCCGAGTCTTGGTAAAGGAGGCGTAGCTGGTGAGCCGGTCGCACAGCTGCCGCCGGGCGGCGGACAGGTCGGATTCCGCGGTTTTGGCCAAATCCTTCCAGGCGAAAATGATATTGTACCCGTCTACAATCAGGCACTTCTCCTTGGGCTGCCGGATGACCACCTCCTCCGTGGCCGGGGCTCTGGGGGCGGTGTACTGGGGGCGGCGGATGGGACCGAATTCCCGCTCCATAATTTGCTCCAGCTCCCGGTCATCCATGGCGGGAATCCAGCGAAGCTCCGGGGGCTTTTCCTCTTTTAAGCCGCTTTCCAGATGCATATACTCCCTGACCTCGTTCCACTTGACCGTGTGCCCCGCCCCGTGGGCACAGAATACGGAGTCCGGGGTGTTGTCGGTGTCCGCCTCCGGGTCGTAGGCCGCCGCGGCGATGACCTTTTGGGCATTGTGGCAGGGGGCGTAGCCCCGGAGGGACAGGTTCAGTTTCCCCCGCCCCTGGGAATAGGCCGCCACCTGGGACGCGTAGTCCTTTACCTCCGAGGCCGGAAGCTGCCCTTCCAGAATGGACAGTTCCCCTCTGGTCTCCGGGGCTCCAAAATCCCCGCCCATGGCCCGGATATCCGTAATGCCCCGGCCAATCTGGGGCGTGGGCAGCTCCAGCCGGAAATCATACCAGGGCTCTAAGAGGACGGATTCCGCCTGCATCAGCCCCTGGCGCACCGCCCGATAGGTCGCCTGCCGAAAGTCGCCGCCCTCGGTGTGCTTTAAATGGGCCTTGCCCACCAGCAGGGTGATTTTCATATCCGTAATGGGTGCCCCAACGAGCACTCCCCGGTGCTGCTTTTCCGCCAGATGGGTGAGCACCAGGTTCTGGTACCCCGCATCCAGCACATCCTGGGGGCACACCGTGTCAAATACCAGACCGGACCCGAGCTTTCCCGGCTCTAACAGCAGATGGACCTCAGCATAGTGCCGCAGGGGCTCAAAATGGCCTACGCCCTCTACGGTGTTCCGGATGGTCTCCTTATAGAAAATTCTGGGGTCGTCCAGGGCGATGTCCAGGGCGAAGCGCTCCTTGACAAGGCTCCTCAGCACCTCCAGCTGCACCTGACCCATGAGCTGCACCTGAATCTGCTTTCCGTCCCAGGCCATGTGGAGCTGGGGGTCCTCCTCTTCCAGCTGCCGCAGCCTTGGGTATACCACCGCCGGGTCCGCCCCCTTGGGAAGGTCCACCCGGTAGGTCATCACCGGCTCGGTGGTCATATCTTCCCCGGCCGTCTCCGCGCCCAGGGCCTGTCCTGCCCAGGTGTCCGTCAGCCCGGTAACGGCCAGCACCGTGCCCGGGCCCACCCGTTCCGGGGTCTCAAATTTCTCCCCGGAGTAAAGCCGGAGCTGCACCGGCTTTTCCTGCCGCTTCTCCCCGCTTCGGCCCATATATTCCAGCGGAGCCCGCACCGCAAGGCTGCCGCCGGTGACTTTTAGCCAGGTCAGCCGGTTTCCCTGGGCATCCCGGGAGATTTTGTAGACCCGGGCGGCGAAGGCATCCGGGTATTGCCGCCTCGGCCCGTAGGCATCCAGCCCCGCAAGCAGGGCCTCCACCCCCTCCAGCTTCAGCGCCGCCCCGAAATAGACGGGGAACAGCTTCCGCCGTTCCATCAGCTGCCCCAGGTTTCCGTCGGTGACAGGGGCACCGGACAGCAGGCTTTCCAGCAGCGCCTCGTCGCACAGGGCGGCATTTTCCGCAATGCTCTCCCGGTCCTGGGTAAAGTCCACGCACCCCTCCCCCAGCTCCCGACGCAGGCTCTCCAGAAGCGCCTGTCTGTCTGCCCCGGGCAGGTCCATTTTGTTGATAAAGAGGAAGGTGGGCACCCCGTAGCGCCCCAGCAGCTGCCACAGCGTTTTGGTATGGGCCTGAACCCCGTCGGTGCCGCTGATGACCAGCACCGCGCAGTCGAGAATGGGCATCACCCGCTCTGCCTCGGCGGAAAAATCCACATGCCCCGGGGTGTCAATCAGGGTCACGCGCCTGTGTTCCGTTTCCAGTCGGGCCTGTTTGGAGAAAATCGTAATCCCCCGCTGCCGCTCCAGCCGGAAGCTGTCCAGAAGCGCGTCCCCATGGTCCACCCGTCCCAGCACCCGCCGGGCACCGGACACATACAAAAGCCCCTCCGAAAGGGTGGTCTTCCCCGCGTCCACATGGGCCAGCAGACCGCAGACCAGCGGGCTTTGGGCCGAATTTTGCGTTGTGGACATAAAAATCCCCCTTTCGTGGTTTGATTGCACCATTATACCATGAAAGGGGGGATTCGCCAATAGGGTTATTTCTTCTTTTCCGCCACAGCCTCCTTTGAAAAAAAGCTTGACAAGGCATCCTGTTCTCGCTATAATAGACCACCCGGTTCAAAAAGGCCATTGCGGGGGTTCATCAAAGTAACACTGAATACAAAGTGAGAAACCATGCTATGGAGCAAATCAAGATCGCCGCTTTTGATGTTGACAACACCTTGTTTGATTACCGCAATGTGTGTGTCCCTATGTCCACCGTTGCGGCGCTGAATCGGTTGCAAGAGAAGGGAATTCGGATTGTAATCGCCTCCTCCCGGGCTTACTCTGAGCTCAGCGAGGACTTGATTTGTCGGATTCACCCCGACTACTATGTGGGTGCCAGTGGCCAGAGCGTCCAGAACGCAAACGGAAGCTTACTCTATATCTGCTTTGGCGACGGCACCAATGATATCGAAATGATTCGCTGGGCCGGTGTTG
>USQL01000077.1 GCA_900556935.1 uncultured Eubacteriales bacterium
GTCCCCTCCACATTCGGCCCCTCGACGGGGCCACCTTCTCCAGCAGGAGAAGGCTGGGGGCTTTTGCTTTCAGGTTATACGAATTCGCCCGGGGGTTCTCCGCACCGGTTCTGCGTACCGCCCCTCATCCACCGCCGCGGCGGTCCCCCTTCCCCGGTGGGGAAGGTTAGGGGCTTTTGTCCGGGGTTATACGTGCTTTCAAAGCCCTTCTCCGCGGTCAATGGAATCCCCCGGGAGCGGACTCCCGGGGGGTAAATTTCCTTATTCCGCCTTTGCGTCGGCGATGATTTTGGCCTGGTTGGCCTTGGGGACTTCCTCGTAGCGCTCGAAGGTGAGCTCAAAGGAGCCTCTGGCCTGGGTCATGGCGCGCAGGTCGATGGCGTAGGAGCTCATCTCGGCCATGGGGACCTCGGCCTCCACAACGGTGTCGCCCTTGCCGTCGGGGTTCATGCCCATGACGCGGCCGCGGCGCTTGTTCAGGTCGCCGATGACATCGCCCATATAGCTGTCGGGAATCGTCACCTTCAAAGAGCCGATGGGCTCCAGCAGAGTTGCTCCGGCGTTGGGCATGGCCTCCTTAAAGGCCAGGATAGCAGCCATCTTAAAGGCCATTTCGTTGGAGTCCACGGGGTGGTAGGAGCCGTCGTACAGCACGGCCTTCAGGTTGACCATGGGGTAGCCTGCCAGGGGGCCCTTCTGGACCGCCTCCTGGATTCCCTTTTCTACCGCGGGGTAGAAGTTCTTGGGCACGGAGCCGCCGAAGACCTCCTCGGCGAAAATCATGTCGTCCTGCTCCTCCTGGGGCTCGAAGCGAATCCACACGTCGCCGAACTGGCCGGAGCCGCCGGTCTGCTTCTTGTGACGGCCATGGGCCTGGACGGTCTTCTTAATCTTCTCCCGGTAGGCAACCTTGGGGGTAGTCAGTACGGCATCCACGCCGAAGCGGGATTTCAGCTTGGAAACCAGCACATCCAGCTGCTGGTCACCGGTGCCGGAGACAATCAGCTGCTTGGTCTCGGGGTTATTGACCACGGTGAAGGAGGGGTCCTCCTCGTTCAGTCGGTTCAGGCCCGTGCCCACCTTCTCCTCCTGACCGCGCACCTTGGGGGCGATGGCCATGGAGTAGCAGGGCTTGGGATAGGGAATCTGCTTCAAAGAGACAATCTTTCTGGGGTCACACAGGGTGTCGCCGGTTTTGACCTTGTCCATCTTGCCGATGGCACCGATGTCGCCGCAGGACAGGACCTTCACTTCGGTGTTCTTCTTGCCGCACATGACATACATCCGGCCCAGCTTCTCGGTGTCGCCGGTGCGAGCGTTGACCAGGGTGGTATCCGGGGTGATTTCGCCGGAGAGGACCTTGATAAAGGAGTACTTGCCGAACTGGTCGGAGACGGTCTTCCACACAAAGGCCGCGGGCACGCCGCCGGGAGAAACCACGAATTCCTCCACCTTGCCGTCGGCGGTGGTGGCCTTATGATAGTTGCCCTCCACAGGGTTGGGAAGCAGGTCCACAATGTGGTCCATGAGCATCAGGCTTCCCAGGCAGGTAACGCCGGAGCCGCAGAACACAGGGAACAGGCTCAGCTCCTTCACGCCCTGGTGCAGGCCGGTAATCATTTCCCGGTAGGTAAAGCTGTCGCCCTCGAAGAACCGGTCCATCAGGGCCTCGTCGGTCTCGGCAACGGCCTCCTTCAGCGCGTCATTGAACTCCTCCACCACGGAAGCCTTGTCCTCGGGGATCTCGATTTCCACACGCTTCAGGTTCCGCATCTCGTAGGCCCGCTTGTTGAGCACATCGATGATGCCGGTGACCTTGTGGGAGGCATCCCAGATGGGGACGATGACAGGGGCAATCTTGTTGCCGTACTTCTCCCGCAGGGCGTTGAAGGTGGCGTTGTAGTCGGAATGGTCCTCGTCTACCTTGGAGATGTAGACAAACCGGGGCATATTCCGCTCCTCGCAGTAGGCCCAGGCCTTTTCAAAGCCCACGGTGATGCCATCCTTGGCCGACAGCACCAGAATGGCCGCGTCGGAAGCCCGCAGGGCCTCCATGACGGCACCGGAGAAATCAAAGCCGCCCGGAGTGTCCAGAATGTTGAGCTTGGTATTGTGATACTCCACGGGAATGACGGAGGTGGAAATAGAAATATTACGGTGGATCTCCTCGGGATCATAGTCACTGACGGTATTGCCGTCGGCGTTCCTGCCCATACGGTCGATGGCACCGGTCATATACAGAAGGCTCTCTGCCAGGGCGGACTTGCCGCTGCCGCTGTGGCCCAGAAGGCAGATATTACGAATGGCATTTACAGTGTACATAGTCTAAGTTAGCTCCTTTCGGGAGAGCGCCGGCTCTCCAGAGGTAAAATGAGGGTGTGGTCAAGCACCCGACAAGTGACATTATACACGAAACCAGTGCCAATTTCAATTCTTTTTTCGTCATTTTGCAAAATATGTATTTTCTATTAAGGACAGATGGTTTTTATAGCAAAACACACAAACAGAGGAATTCATTTTTGGTGGATATTCCCCTTGCCAAGTCACCGAAGTTGGGAATTGTGGAAAAAGCTGTGGAAACAATGTGGGTGTGTGTGGAAATCTCCCCCCCGCTTGGGGCTGCCAAGCCCGGGAGCAACTCCAACGCTCATTTCTTTTTTCCGACTGATTATCCTTTTCGTTTTCCTGCTCCTGTTTTTCTTTCTCCCTCTCTTTCTCCTTCTCCTCCTGTTTCTATTCCGATTTCTTTTTTTCTTTCTTTTCCGATTCCTATTGGATACCAAGGGGATACCAAAAGATACGGTCGTATCGGCGTGAAGAAGCACGCACCCCCTACACATCCACGCCCATCATTGCCCGTTTGGCCTCACGCAGCTCCATAAGGTCCCGGTATTCCGGCGGAACGGCGGTTGGTTTTTCCTTTTTTTCCCAGCGTTTTTCAATGTTCTCCCTGTTGGTTTCGCACTTGCGCTGATACCGTTCCCGGTCACGGTCGTGCTGGGCCCGGAATTGCGCAAAGAGGATGGCCGCGCCGCCCTTCAGATTTTCCGGCAGGACCCCATGGCAGTTGTAGTCGTAGAGCGCTTTCAAAAGCTTCCCCGCTTCCCCATCCCGCAGCATCCTCACGGAATCCTCCGAGTCAAAGTGCATGATAAAATATGTTCTCATAGTTGTCCTCCTTATTTTTAATTGGTTTACTTTATTGTACTACCAAACAAATGTTTTGTCAACCGTGAAAAGAATTTTATTGCGGCGATTGCTCCCCCGCGTATTTTACGAGCAGCTTTGAAACAGGCCCGAACCACCCGATTGGCAAATTATTCAGAAGTTATTCACAATTTTGCGATTGCAATTTTCGCTTCCTTGGTTTATAATGTATACAATATCCAATATACAACATGGAGTGGCTATTGGGAACCGCTTCTATGGAGGATTGACTATGAACAAACAAGACAGGCGTTCCAAACGGACGGAGCAGGCACTGCTGTTTGCCCTGGGGCAACTGCTGCAGCACAAGCAGCTCTGGGAAATCACCGTCAGCGAGCTGGTGCTGCTGGCCGGGGTCCACCGTTCCACCTTCTACACCCACTACACGGATATTTACGCCCTGTACAAAACCGCGGAGGACCGGTTTTTCTCCCTGTTCCAGGAGGTAATCCGGACCTCCGATGCCCACGACTATCGGGACATCTTCCGCAGCATCATTCACTATATGGACGAAAACCGGGCGGCTACCGCCATCTTCTTCGGGGACAACGCAGACCCTTCCTTCCACATGCGGTTTACCGCCTTCTCCACCGAGCAGTATCTGGCGATTTCCGCCTACGAGGACCAGGTCACCGCCATTCCGCCTCGCTGGAAATCCCTGGCCGCCTACCATGTCGGCGGATTTCTAAACCTGATTCTCGACTGGGTTCGCTCCGACTTTGCCACCCCCACAGAGGAGCTGACGGAGCTGTGCATCGATTTGGACCTGCACATGCGGGACCTGCGGCACCAAGAGCTGGAAAAAGCAAATGCATAATGCAAAAAAGAGAGGACCGGAAGTTGGTCCTCTCTTTTTGGTTTTCTGCTTTTTACAGCTTGGCCTTGACAGCCTTGATCATTTCTACGCACTCCTGGGCGATTTCCTTGTCGCCCTCCTGCAGGTTCAGCAGGGGCTCCCGGACACCGCCGATATCGGGGCCGCCGGTGAGGCGCAGGATTTCCTTGATCATAGCGTACATATTGCCCTTGCCAGAGCACATCTTGTAGATGATCTGGCAGGCATCCTGCTGCAGCTCCCGGGCCTTGGCCAGGTCACGGCCGGTGGTGGCCAGCTCGAAAATCTTCAGGTAGACCTCGGGCATCGCGCCGTAGGTGCCGCCGATGCCGCCGGTCGCGCCGGAGACCAGGCCGCCCAGCAGCTGCTCGTCAGGTCCGTTGAAGACCACGCGGGCACCGCAGTGGACCCACTTCTCAATGTCTTCCACAGGCATGGAGGAGTTCTTCACACCGATGCAGCGGGGGTTCTTCAGCATAGTGGCAAGCAGGCCGGGATTCAGGGCCACACCGGCCAGCTGGGGGATGTTGTAGATGACAAAGTCGGTGTTGGGGGCAGCGGAGGAGATGTCATTCCAGTACTTGGCAATGGCAGCGTCGGGCAGGTGGAAGTAGATGGGGGGGATGGAAGCGATGGCATCCACACCGCAGGCCTCCGCGTGGGCGGCCAGCTCCATGGACTCCCGGGTGCCGTTGCAGGCCACGTGGGCGATGACGGTCAGCTTGCCCTTGGCAACCTTCATCACGTTCTCCAGCAGCAGCTTCCGCTCGGGAACGGTCTGGTAGATGCACTCGCCGGAGGAACCGCCGACGTACAGGCCCTTCACGCCCTTGTCCACATAGTACTGGGTCAGCTCCTGGACAGCCTTGGGGGAAATGTCACCGTTTTCGTCATAGCAGGCATAGAATGCGGGGATAATGCCAGCGTATTTGCTTACATCAAACATTTTACTTACTCCTTTTTTGCAGATGAAAAATTTTCGTCATACCCGGCAGGTCTTTCCCCGCCGGGTATAACCATTGGAACACAATTTTAGCCCTTCACGGCACCCATGGTGATGCCCTTGGTAAAGTACTTCTGGAAAATCAGGAACACGATGATGATGGGCACGGATGCCAGGGCGGCACCGGCCATCAGCAGACCATAGTCCGTGGAGCTCTCGCCCTGCATGGTGGCGATGCCAAGGGAGATGGTCAGGTTCTTGTTGGCGGTCAGCATAATCAGCTGCATGAAGTAGTCATTCCAGGAGTTGATGAAGGTGAAGATGGCGCAGGCGCCCACGCCGGGCTTGATCATGGGGAACATGACATCGGTAAAGGTTCTCCACTCGGAAGCGCCGTCGATGCGGCAGGCCTCGGTCATTTCCGTGGGGATGCCCTCGGCAAACTGCTTCAGCAGGAACACACCGAAGGGCCAGCCCACGATGGGGAAGATCACGGCCCACAGCGTATCATACAGCCCTAAGCTGGACATTTCCCGCAGCAGGGGGATCAGAATAACCTGCTTGGGAAGGGCCATGGCGCAGACAACCAGGGAGAACACCACGCCCCGGCCGATGAAACGCTTCTTTGCCAGCGCGTAGCCGGCCATAGCGGCGGTCAGGCAGGTGAGCAGCATGGAGCTAACGGACATGACCACGGTGTTCAGCAGCCAGCGGATGGCGGCAGGGACCGTCGGTCCGGTGATGATGTACTTTCCGACGGTGAAGTTAAACAGGGGCGCGCTCCGCTTGGTCATCAGGCGCTGGAAGTTTCCCAGGTCCCATTCCGTGGGGAACCAGACCGGGGTGGTGGAGTTGATTTCCTTACCGGTTTTGAACGCGCCAGTGATAATCCAGTACAGAGGGAACGCAAAGAGGAAGGCAATAATGCCAACAAGGAGGAAGGTTACAATCCGATAAACCTTTTTCCGAGTGGCGTTGCGCTGAATGTTGTCGCTCATAATTCCACTCCTCCCTTACTTTTCTTCGCCCAGCTTGAACTGGACGGCGGACAGAAGGGCAATAATCAGTGCCAGAATGACACCCATCGCATTGCCGTAGCCATACTTGTACAGCTTGAAGGCGTTGTAATAGATATAGTACATGATGGTCATGGTGGAGTTATTGGGTCCGCCCAGGGTCAGCAGCTGAATCAACGCGAAGCACTGGAAGGAGTTGATGGTGGTGATGACCAGGATGTACAGGGTGGTGGGCATCATCTGAGGCCACTTGATTTTCCAGAAGGCCTGCATCTCGGTAGCGCCGTCCACTTCGGCGGCCTCTACCAGGGACTTGTCCACGTTGTCCAGAGCGGAGACATACAGAACGATGGGCTGGCCCACGGAGGTGGTCAGCAGAATCAGGATGATACAGCCCAAGGCGTACTTGGGGTCGCCCAGCCAGTTGATGTTCTTGTCAAGCAATCCGGTAGAGGTGCCGATGTAATTGAAGATGCCGTAGTAGTTATTGTACATCCACTTCCAGACCATGGTAACGGCCACGGAGCCGGTAACCACAGGCAGGTAGAAGATGCAGCGGAAGGCGGAGGTAGCGGTCACGTGCATCTTGCTGATGACGGAAGCAACCCACAGGGAGAACGCACAGGTCACAGGAACAGACACCAGAACAATCACCAGGGTGTTTTTCAGAGCAATCCAGAAAACATCATCCTGGAACAGGGTCTTGTAGTTGTCAAAGCCGACAAAGATATCCGCACGGCCCATGGTCGCGTCAAAGAAGCTGGTGTAGACGCACATAAACATGGGGTACAGAACAAACATGCCAAAGAAAATCAGGAACGGAAGCATGAAGGCATAGCCCGTCATGGTCTCGTGCATCACAAGCTTCCGGGACTTGGTATTCAAAGCGATCTTCTTGTTCGCCACGGAGAATCCTCCTCTCAAAATCCGTAAGAGGTAATCGTGAGCCGTAAATAGGGCTTCACGATTCACGATTACCTCTTACTCAAAATCAGCGCCCCTCCCCTTGTCGGGAAGGGGCGCGCGTTATTCAGAAATCCGGAAATTACTTGCCGTTGGCCTGGTTCACGTACTCGGTAACAGCAGCGGTGATGGCTTCGGTGGTGCCGTCGGAAGCGCCAACCTTCTGCAGCATGTTCCACCAGCAGGTACGAGCCTCAGCCCAGCCGGTGGTGACCTGATAGTAGTCGCCCAGCAGAGGCATCAGAACATTGTACTCAGCCATGACTTCGTTGTCGGACCAAATGTTGGACAGGTCGGCACCCTCAGCGGTGTCGCGGACAGCAAAGTATTTGGCAGCCTTGACAGCGTCGGCGGTAGCGGCGGAGTCGCACATGTAGGAGATGAAGGTCTTGGCAGCCTCGATCTTGCCGGCATCGCCGTTGTCGAAGATACCGAAGCCCCAGATGCCGCCCTGCAGCTTGGGCTCGCCGTCAGCGGGGAAGGCCATGAACATGATGTCGTCGCCGTTAGCAGTCTTGCCAGCGCCGGTGTTAGCGGTGTTGGGGTTCAGCTGCTGAGCGATGTTCCAGCAGAAAGCAACGTTCAGAGTGCCGTTGTAGAACAGAGCGATCTCGTCGCCGCCAGCGATACCGGCGTCAAACTCGATGGCCTTGCAGTCGTACAGAGATTTCAGAGCGGCGATGTTCTCATCGGAGCCCCAGGTGTACTCGGTGTGCTCAGCGTTGGTGAAGGTGCCGCCGTTCAGGTTGTTCACCAGAGCGCGGGTGCCCTGGTCACCGCCCTGTCCGACGCAGTAGACAGCGCCAACCTGCTTGCCGGTGTAGGCATAAACAGCGTCCATAGCCTTGAAGAAATCCTCGGTGGACTTCCAGGTGTGGGTGTCCTCGTTGATGTACTGCATTGCGTCGGCAGCCTCAAAGACAGTCTTGTTGATGGCCATGCAGTGAGCGGTCATAACCAGAGGATACTCGTAAGCGGTGTTGTCGTCCGCGAAGCAAGCAGCCAGCGCGGAAGCGTTGATTTCCTTCTTGTCGGTGTCGTGGAACAGGTCAGCGATGTTGACCATCTTGCCCTTAGCGCCCCAGTTGGCAACCAGACGCTCGGGTCCTTCCATGATCAGGTCGGGAGCGGCGTTGCCCTCGATGGCGGTGTTGACCTTGTCGTCGCCGTCAGCGTAGGTCAGGTACTCAACGGTGACCTTGATGCCGGTAGCGGCCTCGAAGCCGGCCATCAGCTGATCAACGGTCTCCTGGTTGCCCCAACCGCCGATGGGATAGGTCCACAGGGTGATTTCAGAAGCAGCAGCGGGGGTAGCCTCAGCGGCGGCCTCGGTGCTCTCAGCGGCAGCCTCAGTAGCCGCGGCAGTAGTAGCGGCGGTGGTAGCGGCAGGAGCCTCAGACACGGAGCAGGCGCACAGGCCCACAACCATGACCACTGCCAGCAGCATTGCAAACAGTTTCTTCATAATGTCCTCCTCAAATTTTGTTTTCTTTGGTATAAAACGTTCAAATCGTCCGTTTCGAACCTTCTTTATTTTATCGATGCGGCACAAGAAAGTCAATCCATTCTGGATGAAATTTTCTTTCAAAGCCAGTTTTTGGCGAAAATTCTTACATTCCGCACAAAACTTGCAGTGTTTCTCCAAAATTCGTCCCGCCGTTTTTATGCAATTTGACGATAATTTTCCCAGAAATTTCCTTAACTCGAAATTTTTACAGATTCGCCGCGGCATAAGTGTACGGTTATCAAAGAATTCGGCAAACCTTATTGAAAATTTGAACGCTCTTTGGGGCAGAACGGAACCTTCCAAACGAATTCCACCGTATTTTCTATATTGACGGCCTCCATAGCCGCCAGCACGCGGATGGCATTCCACCCAGCCACGTATAGAAAACCGCTCACCGTGCGGGCTGCACACGGTGAGCGGGAATAGATGACCGCCGATCACAATTTTGCCAGATACAGCGCTTGGTCAGCTTCTGGCACTCCCAGGCTCTCCATCGCTTGTTTTGCATTTATACCGGTATTGGCCATCAAGTTCTTTATTGCGCCAAGCATGGTATCAAAGGCGGAAGCCCTTTTTTCCTGCGCAATTTCATCCTTCATCAATGTTCTCAATGCTTCACACACGTCTGGACACCTCCCCATAATTTCGTTGTATAGTGCCATATTTTCCGAAACGCTGACCTGCAAAACTGCGTCAGCATCCGCCCGATCTCCCGGTTCCGTAAAATTCTTCACAACATTTACAAAATCACGGACATCCCGTTCCTGTACATCTGTGGATAGGACCCTTAAACTGCTATGTTTTTCCTGGTCAAGCTCTTTCGTCACAACAATCTGCGCCCCAATTAGCAAGCCATAGACATAGTATATGCCTCCGGACTTCTTCTCAATCCGGCATCCATGTTTTGTCAGTTCCTCCATAAGTTTTCTGGGCTTATCCTCTCTGAAAAGAGAGACCGTCAATTCATCAAGAGGAATCTGGTTCACTTTTTCGCCAAGGCCTTTGTAGATATAAGCATAACCAACCGTTTTGAAGAAATCATCAATCGTCATTCCGTCGCCGGGGGATTTATATTCAATAACGTTATACTTCTTAAATATATGACCAATTTCATTTTGAATAACGACATCCCGAACTTTTTCGATAACCAGCAGGTCAATTTGCAGGGGTTTTCGACTCAAATTGTACTCAGGCTTAAAATCAAGCTCATCCCGGTTGAATAGCAGCTCAATTTTGGCGGCTGCGCAAAATGCCGGATGCCATTGGGTTTTTAAATCGAGGAATGTAACACTCTCGTGATTTCCCATCGCATCTCGCCTCCAATCCACGTTCATCACAGGGAAGTATGAACGTCCTCGTTTATCTTGATACTACCATAAGTCAAAACAAATATCAAGCAGTGAGCTGTGAACATTTTTCAGAAAGCTACCCCATGCGCAAAAAATCCCCCTGCCTTGCGGCAGGGGGATGGAACTGTACTTGCAGTTAAGGATTACTCCTGAACCTCGGTAACAACACCGGAACCGACGGTACGGCCGCCTTCACGGATAGCGAAACGCAGGCCCTTCTCGATAGCGATGGGGGTGATCAGCTCAACCTTCATGACGACGTTATCGCCGGGCATGCACATCTCAACGCCCTCGGGCAGGGTGATGATGCCGGTTACGTCAGTGGTACGGAAGTAGAACTGAGGACGGTAGTTGTTGAAGAAGGGAGTATGACGGCCGCCTTCTTCCTTGGACAGAACGTAAACCTGGCCGGAGAACTTGGTGTGGGGATGGATGGAGCCGGGCTTGCACAGAACCTGGCCACGCTCCACGTTCTTCTTGTCCACGCCACGCAGCAGAGCGCCGATGTTGTCGCCGGCTTCCGCGTAGTCCAGCAGCTTGTGGAACATCTCGATGTCGGTAACGACAGTGGGGGTCTTCTCTTCCTTCAGGCCAACGATTTCCACGGGCTCGTTCTTCTTGACGATACCACGCTCCACACGACCGGTAGCAACGGTGCCACGGCCGGAGATGGTGAACACGTCCTCAACGGGCATCAGGAAGGGCTGGTCAGCCTTACGGTCAGGAGTGGGGATATAGGAGTCGACAGCGTCCATCAGCTCCTTGATGCAGGCGTACTCGGGAGCGTCGGGATCCTTGGACTCGGAAACCAGAGCGTTCAGAGCGGAGCCCTTGATGATGGGGGTGTCGTCGCCGGGGAAGTCGTACTCGTTCAGGGTCTCGCGGACTTCCATCTCGACCAGCTCCAGCAGCTCCTCGTCGTCAACCTGATCGCACTTGTTCAGGAACACAACGATATAGGGCACGCCGACCTGACGGGCCAGCAGCAGGTGCTCACGAGTCTGAGCCATGGGGCCGTCGGTAGCAGCGATAACCAGGATAGCGCCGTCCATCTGAGCAGCACCGGTGATCATGTTCTTGATATAGTCGG
>USQL01000078.1 GCA_900556935.1 uncultured Eubacteriales bacterium
CCGTTGCCAGCGTAAGCTGGCTTACGGATGCGGCATACCCCTTGCGGGTACATACGGTATTCCGACCTTTTCCAAACCTTGCCTGAGAACAAAATCTCTCGCTGCCAGCTTTTGTCGATTTAATCAGAGCTTCCCTAGTCCCGGTTCAGTAAGAAAATATTCTTCCCGGACTGCAAATATAATGAAATCAGTCCGATTTATTGGACTGAAGAAGGACTATAATGAAATAAAAATAGGAAGCAGACGATCGCATGGATGATATTTTTAGCTCTATTCTGGGCGCAGACGAAGAAATGCTCAGTGAAGCGGCTTTTGCGTTGAATGCAAAAACAGATCGGGACGATGAAACGCTTTGGCTGCCCCTGATTGTACATTTGCAGGATACGGCGGCAGTGATGGAATATTTGCTGCGGCACTGGCTGCCGGAGCAGTATTGTGAAGGCCTGGATTTGAACCGGAAGGAATTCTTTCAGCTGGCTCTATTCACCGCGTTTGTGCATGATATTGGTAAAGCGACACCGTCTTTTCAGCGAAAAATCACCCGGCAGAGGGAAATCCTGGGGTATCGCCTAGAGAAAAACGGGCTCACAGATCAGGCAATGGCATGGGACAAAGAGCCGCCCCATGCAGCCGCGGGAGCGGAAATTCTGCGCGCGGAAGGGGTGGCGGAGTGCGTGGCGGCAGTGGTCGGCGCACATCACGGGATGCCGGAGCAGCTGTGTATGCCCTCTTTCGGTGAAGAATCTCCCAGCGCCTTTGGCTGGAATGAGCAAAGTCGGGATACGCCGTGGGGCGGCGTCCAAAGAGAACTGATTGCGTGGGCGCTGGGAAAAATCGGTGTGGATGACCCCAGAGATCTGCCGGAGTGCACCGTGGCGGCGCAGATGGCGTTGACGGGACTTGTGATTATGGCAGACTGGATCGCCAGCAATACTGCCTTCTTTCCTCTGATCTCGGAGGATGCGCTGCCCTGGAAATATGGCCCCCGGAGGGCAGAGAATGGCCTGGGAAGGCTGCATTTGCCGAGCCCCTGGGAGGTATCGGACGATTGGAAAACACCCTGGTTTTTCCTGAGCAGGTTTGGTTTCTTGGAAAATATCGTACAGAAAGAGACGGAAAAAATAGCGGTGGAAATGAAAACGCCGGGAATTATGATCATCGAAGCCCCAATGGGGCAAGGAAAAACGGAGGCGGCGCTGTCCGCCGCTGAGATTCTGATGAACCGATTCCATCTTAGCGGCGCAGCCTTCTTCCTTCCCTCTCAGGCGACCTCAAACGCCATGTTTACAAGAATGACCGCGTGGGCAAAGCAGCAGCCGGAGGCCAGCGGAATTGCCGTGTCGCTGGTTCACGGACAGGCGGAATTTAACGAGGAATTCCGTCAGCTGGAAGAAGGCAGTGTTGCGGTAAATGAGTGTGAGCCGGATTCGCTGCTGGTGCACACCTTCTTCCGGGGGCGGAAAACAAAGCTGCTGGCCAATCTGGTGGTCGGAACGGTGGATCAGCTTCTCATGGCGGCATTACGGCAGAAGCACGTCATGCTCCGCCATCTGGGCCTGACAGGAAAAGTTGTTATCATTGACGAGTGTCATGCCTATGACGCCTACATGAATGCCTATCTGGACTGCGCGCTGAAATGGCTCAGTGCTTACCATGTTCCGGTGATTCTCCTGTCGGCCACGCTGCCGGGAAAGCGGAGGAAGGAGCTGCTGAAGGCATATTCCGGGGCGAGGATACCTCTCACGTTCCGGGAAACCCAGGAATATCCCCTGATTAGCTGGACAGACGGGGCTTGCCCTTGTCAGGTGGCAATTGCGCCCGAAGGAGTGGGCAGAACCGTCCGCGTCCAAAAAGCTTCACAGACGCAGGCAATCACGGAACTGGGAGAGGCCATTGCCTGCGGTTGTGCGGGATTCATTGTAAATACGGTGGGGCGGGCGCAGAAATTGTGGAGCCTGCTGAAAAAGGCATATCCGAACGCTGCGATACTTATGGATCATTCCCGCTATTTGACTCCGGATCGCCTGCGCCATGAGCAGGAAATCTTGCGCCGGGTGGGAAAGACATCCGTACCGGAGCAGCGCAGAGGCGTTCTTGTCATCGGCACCCAGGTATTGGAGCAGTCGCTGGATCTGGACTTTGACCTTCTGGTTACAGACCTTTGCCCAATGGATCTTCTGATGCAGCGAATCGGCCGACTGCAACGACATTCCAGGCAAAGACCCTCCGGCCTGGAAACGCCCCGATGTCTGGTGCTGGGTGCACAAGGGGATCTGGACGAGGGAAGCCGCCATGTCTACGGAGATTATCTGCTGATGCGCACCCAGGCACTGCTGCCGGAAGAAATTCGGCTTCCCCAGGACATTTCGCCGCTGGTGCAGAAAACGTATGATGAAACGCTGTGGTCGCCGGAAAGCAGCCCGCAGTATGAAGAGGCGAAGAATCAGTATCAGGAATTTCAAAAAGAGCAGCGAGGAAGGGCAAACAGCTACTGTATGGCAGCGCCCTCCCGAGATGGATTCTTTGAAACCATTGTCGGTTTGCTGGACGATACCTTCGGATTTACGGATTTGCAGGCACAGGCCGCTGTCCGGGACGGCACTGCGGCCATTGAGGTGCTGGTAGTTCAGCAGTGCGGCGATGGCAGGATAAGGCTTCTGACCCGGGGCTCAGACAGCCAATTCCGTGCCGATACGCAGCCCAGTGCTGAGCAATGCCGAATTCTTGCTGCCCAGCGACTCCGATTGCCGGCTTATCTTGGCAAATCTGATTGTGTGGATGCGGTCATCGGGGACTTGGAAAAGAGAATGAAGCAAGTGCTGCCCATATGGCTGCAAGCGCCCATGCTTCAGGGAGAGCTATTTATGATTCTGGATCCGGACGGGACGGCGGAGCTTAACGGAAAGAAATTCTATTATGATTTGCAAACGGGATTTGCGGAAAAGGAGGAAGAAAATGCCTGAAATTTCCTTTAATCTGTTGGACGAGCCCTGGATTCGGCTTATGGGGGAGGATTGTACAGTGCGAGAGTGCACACTGCCCCAGGCTCTGCTGGAAAGTCATCGTTATCGACGTTTGGCCGGGGAGCTGCCAACGCAGGACGTGGCGATCCTGCGCCTCCTGCTGGCAGTGCTCCACACGGTTTTCTACCGCGTAGACCTGGACGGGGAGGAAGACCCCATCGAGGAGCCGTCCCAGGCGCTGCGGCGCTGGCAGCAGTTGTGGAAGGCTGGATGCTTCCCCGAAGCGCCCATTCGGAATTATTTGAACGAATGGAAGGATCGCTTCTGGCTTTTTCACCCGGAGCGCCCCTTTTTCCAGGTTCCGTCTGCCGCGGCAGGTACCAAATACACCGCGGCCAAGTTAAATGGAGAACTGTCGGAAAGCAGCAACAAGGTGCGGCTGTTTCCGCTTCGCGCAGGACAGGACAAGAATGGTCTGAGCTATGCGGAGGCGGCAAGGTGGCTTGTTAACCTGAATGGCTTTGACGATACCTCCGCGAAACCAAAGGGGAAGGGTCTGCCTTCGCCGGGAGCGGGCTGGCTGGGAAAGCTGGGGCTTGTCTATGTGGAGGGAAAAACACTTTTTGAAACGTTGATGCTGAATTTGACACTGCTCAAGGACGGCAGACAGCTTTGGGAGGAACCTGCTCCCGTGTGGGAATTGGATAAGCCGAGAGCGGCTGAACGGACGGAAATTGCAATGCCCGATAACCTGGCAGAGTTATTTACTTTGCAGTCACGTCGGCTGCTGCTTATTCGAGAGAATGCGCAGGTTGTGGGATATACGTTGCTGGGCGGCGATTTTTTCTCCAAAATCAATGCGGACGCAGAACAAATGACCCTGTGGGAGTATCGAGAGGGAAAGAGAAACGAACCATCCTATAACCAGCCAAAACGATTGAAACCGGATCGGCAGATGTGGCGGGATTTCTCTGTAATCACGGCTGCTGACGGAAGGGGGAAAATACCCGGTGTTATGAGCTGGATTCTGCTGTTGAAATCCAAAAGAATTCTGGACAGTAAGTTCGTGGCACATTTCCGGGCGACGGGCGCAAAATATGGAGATAAGGATTTCTTCGTTGAGGACATTTTGGAGGATCATCTGGATTTCCATATTTCCCTTTTGGAGGAAGCGGGCAAGCTGTGGGACAAGCTGGTGCAGGATAAGATCGAACAGACAGAGAAAGCAGCATGGCATCTGGGCGTGCTGGCAGAAGCACTTTTCAAGGCAGCCGGTGGGCAGCCGGACAGCAATGCCCAAATTTCCAGAAAAGACTTGTCAAGCCAGACATATTATGGACAGGTGGATATTCCCTTCCGGAAATGGCTGGCCTCTATCGATCCGGATTTGGGTGACGGGGAGAAGCGCCGGGCAGAAAAGGATGCCCAGTGGCGCAGGGAGGCCTACCGAATCGCACTGGAACAGGGAAGAAAAATGGTTCAAAATGCAGGCCAGGCGGCTTTTACAGGGCGCTGGATAGACGGTAGATTCTATTCCTCTCCCGAGGCATTCAACTGTTTTTCCTGGCAGCTGAAGAAGCTGTTCAATATAGACAATCCAATAAAGGAGGAAGCAGATGAAAAACCGTAAAGAGCAGGTAATGGGCTTTGTGCGAAAAAGGCTTCTGTACTGGCAGTCGGAAAAGAACATACATCTGATCCGGGCAGATATGGCGAATTTGCGCCGTGGAATCGGCAAGAAGCCCGGGGAATTGCCGCAGCTGTGGGAGCTTCTGTTTCGGGACTTCCCGGAGGAGCTGATGAGCCGGGACGGAAACCCAACCTGGGAGGAATGGGCAGTGTCCGGTGCGCTGACGCTGTATGCCATGCACCAGCAGGGCAGTGAACAGAACATGCACGTCAGCGGGAAGCGGCTTGGAATTGCAATCGGGAGCCTGGCGGCAGAGAATGAGGACAGAATGAAGGCAGTTCAGCGCCGCTTCAATGCCTTTGCTACCGCAAAAGAAATGCCGGAGTGTCTGCATCATTTGCGAGGACTGGTGCAGCTTCTGCGCAGCAAGGGAATCGGGCTGGATTATGTGGAATTAGCGGGAGATTTATATGAATTCCAGACGCCGGAGGGAGCCGCTAAGGTTCGCCTGCGCTGGGGTCAGGATTTTTACCGGACTGCCCGGTATCCAGAAAGAAAGGATGAAGAATATGTGTAATCAGAAAAAAATCTATGTTGACCTCCATGTGTTGCAGACCGTTCCCCCCAGCTGTGTGAACCGGGACGACACCGGCAGCCCCAAAACCGCCATTTATGGCGGCGTAACCCGTGCCAGAGTATCCAGTCAGGCATGGAAACACGCTATGCGGCTGAAATTCCGGGAGCTGCTGGCTCAGGAAAACGTGGGTCAGAGGACAAAAGCGGTTGTTGATCTGGTTGCCGAGGAAATGATGTTGGCCTGTCCGGAGTGCGGCGAGAAACAGGCTCAGGATTCTGCGAGAAAGGTGCTGGAGGCAGCCGGTGTCAAAGTCAAAGAGGATAAGGGCGGCCTGAAAACAGGAGCACTGTTCTTCATTAGCCCCAGCCAGATTCACGCTTTGGCGGAGATTGCCGCCAAACAGGAAAAAACGCCCAATAAGGCTGACTGCCAGAAAGCGCTAAAAGACAACCCAAGCATAGATATTGCACTGTTTGGCCGTATGGTGGCGGATGATCCGTCGCTGAATTTCGATGCTGCTGCGCAAGTTGCCCACGCAATCTCTACCCATGCGGTGGAAAATGAGTTTGATTACTTCACGGCGGTGGACGATTGCGCGCCGGAGGATAATGCCGGTGCCGGACACCTGGGGACGGTGGAATTCAATTCCTCCACTCTGTATCGCTACGCCACGGTGAATGTTGGCAATTTGCGAGATATGCTGGGGGAGAAAGCTCCGGAGGCAGTGCGAGCCTTTGCCGATGCCTTCATTCGCAGTATGCCCACAGGCAAGCAGAATACCTTTGCCAACTGGACCCGCCCGGATGCGGTGTATGTGACTATCCGCCGAGATCAGCCGGTCAATATGGCCGGTGCCTTTGAAAAGCCTGTGCGTGCCGGTGCCCAGGGCTATGTCGCCAATTCCGTGCAGGCTTTGGCAGACTACGCCGCACAGACTTACCGTGATTTTGTAGCCGCGCCGGTGCTGTCCCTGACCGTGGGAAAGGGACTTGAAGCACTGGCAGCGCCCGGCTCTGTGGATGCGCTGTTGGATGAACTGGAAATCTGGCTGAAAGAGGAAACAAAATGAGCACGCTGCTGCTGCGTCTTGCAGGACCCATGCAGTCCTGGGGGACGGACTCCAAATTTGATGTGCGCAGAACCCAGCGGGAGCCGAGCAAAAGCGGCGTAATCGGTCTGGTGGCTGCTGCACTGGGAATTTCCCGGCAGGATCGGAAGACACTGGCGGCGCTGGCCTGTCTGCGCTTTGGCGTCCGTGTGGATCGGGAGGGCACCCTGCTGCGGGACTATCACACAGCCCACCCGGAAAAGGGAAGCGCCTATGTCACCAATCGCTATTACCTGGCGGACGCCGTCTTTGTGGCGGGGCTGGAAAGTGAGGACGGGGCTCTGCTGGAAAAAATCGGAGAGGCCTTGGTTTCACCGGCTTTTCCGCTGTATCTGGGGCGGCGCTCTTGTCCGCCTACCGGAAGAATTTTTCTGGGAATTTCCCCAAAGCCTCTTGAGGAAGCCCTGCGGGAGAATGTGCCTGACTCGGCCAGCTGGCTGGTGCTGGATGCCAAGGCAGGGGAGCCGGGAGGACTTCAGCGGGATGTACCGCTGTCCTTTAACCCAAACCGCCGGGAATATGGCTTCCGCCGGGTGGTTTCCCGCTCGCTGCATTCTGAGCATGATCCTATGGCAGAACTGGAGGAATAACGATGTATTTAACGCAGATGCGCCTCGATAGGAATAACCGCCGGACTTTGAGCGCACTTAGCTCTCCTGCCAAGTTTCACGGCGCGGTTGAGAGCGCCTTTCCGGGGCAGCGGCAGAGAAACCTGTGGCGGGTGGACAGCCGGGGCGGGCAGGATTATCTTCTGATTCTGAGCAAGGAAAAGCCGGATCTCACCCTGGCGGTGCAGCAGTTTGCCCCGCCGGGAGAGATCTGGCAGACAAAGGACTATACGCCTCTGCTGAACCGCATCCGCCAGGGCAGCCGCTGGCAGTTCCGCCTCTGTGCAAACCCCACTTACAGCGTTCCGGCCGGACCAGGGCAGCGGGGGAGGGTGTGCGCCCACAGCACCCCGGAGCACCAGCTCGCATGGCTGGAGCGACAGAGCGAAAAGCACGGCTTTTCCCTAAAAAGGGAGGAATTCACAGTGGTGAGGTCGGTTTGGTATCGGTTCCGGAAGGGAAGTACCGGGAAGAATGTGACATTTCTCGCAGTGACCTACGAGGGATATCTGGAAGTCAGGGATCCACAGCTGTTCTGCCGAATGCTTTGCGGCGGAATCGGACACGGGAAGGCCTATGGCGCAGGCTTGATGACCCTGGCGGGGGCGGAGAAATGATATGGCTGAGATACCCGGAATCCTTCGCCCGGAACTGCAGGCACTTCCGCAGATTGCAGATCGCATGACGTTTTTGTACTATTCCCCGCACACGCGGGGGTGATCCCATGTATCTCGACACCTACTATTTCTTCGTACCCTATTCCCCGCACACGCGGGGGTGATCCCGTTACTGACCCGTTGCTGATTCCGGACGATGACTATTCCCCGCACATGCGGGGGTGATCCTATGTATTTGGACACCTATTATTTCTTCGTGCCCTATTCCCCGCACACGCGGGGGTGATCCTACCATATCACACGGTGTGCCGCTTCTTCCAGGCTATTCCCCGCACACGCGGGGGTGATCCTGTACATGCCTGCCAAAGCGGAAAACGCCGAGACCTATTCCCCGCACACGCGGGGGTGATCCCATCGGCATTGCACGGGTAACGGTCAGCTGAACCTATTCCCCGCACATGCGGGGGTGATCCCCAGTTTTGGGCTGACATTTTCGTTCAGCTTACCTATTCCCTGCACACGCGGGGGTGATCCCGGCAAATACAGCCGGTGGACGAAATAGGGGGGCTATTCCCCGCACACGCGGGGGTGATCCCAGCATGTACGGTGCTGTGGAAGAATTTCAAAACTATTCCCCGCACACGCGGGGGTGATCCCTGGCTAAGGCCGTTAATCGTCTCTTTGAGTACCAGCCGGACCGTAGTGGAAAGCGGCCGGAGGCTTTTCTGAAAGGCTTTACCGGAGCTTTGGTGACGGATGTGGCTACCAGGGCTATAACCTGCTTACCAAGGTCACCCATTGCGGCTGCTGGTCTCACGCCAGAAGAAAATGGCGGGAAGCCATGCCGGAGGGCGCAACGGTAAAAACCAGTAAAGCTGCTGTTGGCTTCCAATACTGCAACAAACTGTTTGCACAGGAGCGGAAATGCGCTGCCTATAAACCCAAATACCGCCAGAACAAGGAATTGCCCCTTCTGGAGGAGTATTATTGCTGTTGCTTCTGGAAATAGAAAAAGCACCCAGCATTTATACTGTGTGCTACATCAAATTCATATTCAATTATTCAAATTAGCTCAAACTATGCCAAACTGCCACAGCCAAAAAACGAGGGGAAGGAGGGCTGAAAAGCACCCCAAAAATCGGCTCTCGGTTAACCACTTTGGGAACCACTTCCCCCTCTTTTTGCCCTCTTTTTAGCCAGTTAACCACTTGCGGACCACTAAAAATTGGATGAAATCGGCTCTCGTTTTGCCAAATTTGGTCAAACCATATCAGCCCGTTTAGATATAGCAAAAGCCCGGAAAACCTTGATTTTCCGGGCTTTTTGAACCATTTTGATATAGTCTGAGCAGTCGATTATCGCTTGCTGAACTTCAAGGACTTGGTTCTGACCCTGCCAAGCATCTGGTAATTTCTTCGCTTTCCACCTGATTTTTGGCTTAATACTGCGGTTTTTCCACACATCATATTCCAATTTTCATCCCCGTGCATAGCGCACAAAAAACAGGTTTTGCTCCTTATGTGTGCCTTGCGTATCGCTGCCCAGGGCGACGCAGGACAACAGTAAGGAAAGGAACTTGGTTGCTGTTCTTGTCTTCACCTCAAAATTAAATTCACACACGGAGGACAGCATAATGGAAAAATACATCTTCGATCAGTGCAATGGCCTTTGGTATGAACTCCAGGGCAACTACTATATCCCCTGCTTAGTGCTGGATGAAGCTGGGACATCTCCTATTGGTATGTGGGGCAGAAAGCACCAGCAATACCTGAAAGAGCATTGTCCTATGCTCTATTCTGATCTTGTTCTCAGCGGAAAGTTGTACAGCTATCTGGCTGACATTGACACTCAGGCACGAAACAAACTCCATCTGCTCATAACACAGCTGGCAGAGAAGGAGGGTATCAATGAGCAGCTGAAAGCGCAGGATCAGATGGCATGGGTGGGAGCTATGAATAACATCCGAAACCGGGCAGAGGAAATCATCCTCCAAGAGCTGATCTATGGGGAGGATGTCGTATGAGACTTCTTGAAGAATTTTGGTATGGCAACATTGAACCGACCGAATACGACACAAACGCCTGCAAGGAATACAAGGAAGTGCTTCACCTGATTACCCGAAATGAAGAAAAGTTTCAGGCTACCATGACGGATGAACAGAAAGAACTGTTCTCTCGATATACGGACGCCGTTCGTGAGTATCAGCCCCTGGCAGAGTGCCTACTGTTCCAGAATAGCTTTAAGCTGGGTGCCAAGATGATGCTGGAGGTTATGAGTGAATAAGAATTTTTTAGAACAAAGCATCTACAGCGATGCTATCTCTTTAATTGGCGGCACATCGGAAGAGCTTGAAATATCATTGCCAGAAGAGAAAAGCTGTATCGGACAGTACGGGCGACTCCATAAGGAATACCTTAGAAAAAATCATCCCGATATTTATTTCGAATTAGTTCATGCAGATACATTATGGACTTATTTAGCCGACATAAACGGCCAAGTTCAAAGAGCGCTTCAAATATTATCTGACAGCGAGCACTCAAATTCAGATTATGAACAAGAGAGGCAAAGAATTATTTCTGAGCTGATATACAGTATCAAACCATCCAGATAAAATGACAAGAGGGCTGCATATCAAACATGCAACCCTCTTGTCCTAATTGCTTAGGTTGAGAGTAGCACGCTTTCAATTCCGGAAGTAATATTACGTGCAAATGTGTAAATCCCACCTTTTTCCCTCATTGAGCCAAATGAAGCCTGAATTACATGAACCATCACATCTTTTATGTAATATGTAGAGCATTTCTTGACTTCTCCAGGTATCTCTGTGGGCGTATCCATAGGATATACTAATACTATTTCTTTGGTATCGGTCGCACTACAAAATGCAAATGCTTCATACAGATCATCTCTCTCAATTTCTCCAGTTGAGGAGTTTTTGAGCAATTTATACTTTGCATCGACCAAATAAAGTGGGAGTATCTGATTCTCTTCAGTCATTACTTCAATATCTGGAAACACATTGACTATATATCTATTGGCAATTGTTTCTTTATACCCGAAAGATATGCTATTTTGCGGGAAAACTTTGCGGGTAATGTTACCCAGGCGAACGCCAGTAGTTATCAGCCATTCCCACAATTTCCATGTATCAACGACAAAGCCCGGCGCAACAAACCGTCCGGCATCATAGGATGACCCTAATCCTTGAACAATGTCAAATGACAGGTTATAGGCTTGTTGCCACTCCTTATTTCGTGGTGGGACAGATAATTTTTGCTTGGACGGCAAGCCTTGCCTGCCAAATTCAGAAATAGCAGTCAATAGAATATTCTTCAC
>USQL01000079.1 GCA_900556935.1 uncultured Eubacteriales bacterium
GGCGCGGCCCTGTCTGTCAAGGCCGTCACCGGAAAGCCCATTAAGTTCGCCGGCATGGGCGAAAAGCTGGAGGACATTGAGGTATTCCATCCGGACCGGATGGCAAGCCGGATTCTCGGCATGGGCGACGTGCTCTCCCTGATTGAAAAGGCGGAAAAGGCATACGATGCCAAGCAGGCCGCCAAGATGGAGGAGAAGATGCGGACCAACCGCTTCACCCTCCAGGACTTTTACGACCAGATGGTGCAGCTCAAATCCATGGGCTCCATGGAGGATCTGCTTGCCCAGATGCCCGGCGGGGCGGGCCTTAAGGACATCAAGCTGGACCCCAAGGCCATGGCTCATACCGAGGCCATTATCCTCTCCATGACCCCCAAGGAGCGGGAGAACCCCTCCATCATCGGTGCCAGCCGCAAAAAGCGGATTGCCGCCGGATGCGGTCTGCGGGTGGAGGATGTGAATAAGCTCTTAAAATCCTTCGAGCAGATGCGCAAACTCATGAAGCAGTTCTCCGGTCCCGGTGCTGCCAAGAAGCTCAAGCGGATGCGGGGCTTTGGCGGCATGGGCTTCCCGGGCATGTAATTCTTTTGTTCGCTTGAAGCAATAGCTTTGCGATATATATTTTAGACTTTTTCTGGAGGTGAAACTTTCATGGTTAAGATCAGACTGAGAAGAATGGGTGCCAAGAAGGCTCCTTACTACCGTATCGTTGTTGCCGATTCCCGTTCTCCCCGTGATGGCCGCTGCATCGAAGAGATCGGCACCTACAACCCCCTGACCTCTCCCGCCACCGTTACCGTGGACGCTGAGAAGGCTCAGAACTGGATCAAGAACGGTGCTCAGCCCACCGATACCGTTCGGGGCCTGCTGAAGAACGCCGGCGTTCTGTAAGCCCTTTTGAAGGAGTGGCACAATGAAGGAACTTTTGCTGTATATGGCAAAGAACCTGGTAGACAATCCCGAGGCAGTTACCGTTGTGGAAACCTCCGATGAGGAGGGCAAGGTGCTGGAGCTCCATGTGGCCGAAGGCGACATGGGCAAGGTGATCGGCCGCCAGGGACGGATCGCCAAGGAGATCCGTACCATTATTAAGACCGTGGCCCAACGCACAGGCGAAAAGGTCACCGTCGAAATCGTGGACTAAACGGCTATGCGTGGCGTTTTCGTCACGCATTTTCGTTTCTTTTGAACAAGGTTTGAGAACAAGGAGAAAAGCCCATGAAGCTCCAATTTATAGAAGCGGGGGAAATTGTCAATACCCACGGTGTCCGGGGAGAGGTGAAAATGCTTCCCTGGCTGGACAGCCCCGAATCCATGCTTTCCTTTTCCCGCTGCCGCGTCGGGGGAAAGGACTATGAAATTTCTGCCTGCCGTGTGCAGAATACCTGCAACCTTTTAAAGCTTGCCGGGGTGGACACCATGGAGCAGGCCCAGGCCCTGCGAGGGAAAAAGGTCCTTCTCTACCGGGAGGACGCGGGGGATGACGTGATTTTCGCCGCGGAGCTGGTCGGCGTGGAGGTTTTCTGTGACGGAAAATCCATCGGCACCGTTGCCGATGTCCTGGACTACCCCGGAAATCAGGTATATGTGGTCAAGGGCGGGAAGGAATATATGATTCCCGCCGTGAAGGAATTCATTCTTTCCACATCCCTTGCGGACAACCGGATGGATGTCAAGCTCTTGGAGGGGATGGAAACCGATGCGGATTGACATTCTTACCCTGTTTCCGGATACCCTGGGGGATGTGCTGTCCGAGAGCATCCTGGGCCGGGCTCAGGAGCGGGGGTATATTCAGATTGAGTCCCACCAGATTCGGGACTACACCGCTAACAAGCAGAACCAGGTGGACGACTACCCCTACGGCGGCGGCCGGGGGGCCATTATGCAGGCCGACCCTCTTTACCGCTGCTGGGAGGCGGTGTGCGACCAGGCCGGGGGACCGGTGCATACGGTCTATATGTCCCCCTGCGGCCATACCTTCCGGCAGGCCGATGCCATCCGCCTGAGTAAGATGGACAATCTGATTCTGGTCTGCGGCCACTATGAGGGCATCGACCAGCGCTTTATCGACGAGTGCGTGGATGAGGAGATCTCGCTGGGGGACTTTGTGCTCACCGGCGGCGAGATTGCCGCCATGGCGGTGACGGACGCGGTGTGCCGGATGGTCCCCGGGGTGCTGGCGGACCCGGAGTGCTTTGAAGACGAGAGTCATTTTTCCGGGCTCCTGGAATACCCCCAGTACAGCCGCCCCGCGGTGTGGCACGGCCGGGCGGTGCCGGAGATCCTGCTCTCCGGAAACCACGAAAAGGTAAACCAGTGGCGGCGGAAGCAGTCCCTGCGCCGGACCCGGGAGCGGCGGCCGGATATGTACGAAAAGCTGGACCTTTCCTCCAAAAAGGACCGGAGGCTTCTGCTGGAAATGGAGCAGGAGGACGAAAATCCCGAAAAAACTTAAAATCGGGGTTGCACTTTTGAAAAAAAGGTGCTATACTGCCCTTACAAGCGATGAGGGAGACTGACCCCGAAAAAACCCGGTTTCAGAGAGACGCGCGATAGGCTGTGAGCGTGTCCCGGCGTTTTGGGCGATACCACTCCTGAGCTGCGTGCGAGAAAGCCTTAAAAAAGGCGCAAGCACTGCCGTGTCCGCCCAACGACAGAGGGCTATGAGTGAAAAGTCAAGGTGGAACCGTGCGAATGTCAGCACCCTTGGAAAAACCAGGGGTGCTTTTTTGCATCCCGACGCTCAGAAAAGGAGACAAAAACTATGAAAATCATCTACAAAGACGGCACTGTAGCAGAGTGCCCCCCGGAAGAGGCCCAGCACGTTCTGCGGCACACCGCTGCCCACATTATGGCCCAGGCCATCCAGCACCTGTACCCCGATGCGGACTTCGCCTATGGCCCCGCTACGGAGAAGGGCTTCTACTATGATGTGGACTTCGGTGACAAGAAGCTGACCGACGAGGACCTGGAAGCCATCGAAAAAGAGATGAAGAAGATTGTCAAGGCAAACCTGCCCATCAAGCCCTTCATCCTGCCCCGGGACGAGGCTGTCAAGCTCATGCACGATCGTCACGCCAAATATAAGGAAGAGCACATTGGGGACCTGCCCGAGGATGCCGTTATCAGCTTCTATCAGCAGGGTGACTACATTGATATGTGCGTCGGCCCCCACATGACCTACACCAAGGGCCTGAAGGCCTTTAAGATTACCCAGCAGTCCGGCGCTTACTGGAAGAACGATGCCAACAACAAGATGCTCACCCGGATCAACGGCGTGGCCTTTGCCTCCCAGGAGGAGCTGGACGAGTACCTGAAGCAGCAGGAGGAGGCCAAGGCCAGAGACCACCGGAAGATCGGCAAGGAAATGGGCCTGTTCATGACCGACGAGCTGGTGGGCCGGGGCCTGCCCATGTTCCTGCCCAGAGGCTACACGGTGTGGCAGGAGCTGGAAAACTATATCAAGGAGAAGGAGCGCAAGCTGGGCTACCAGCACGTCATGACCCCCTGCGTGGGCACCGTCGCTCTGTACCAGACTTCCGGCCACTGGGCCCACTATAAAGACAATATGTTCCCCGCCATGGAAGTGGACGGCGAGAGCTTTGTCCTGCGGCCTATGAACTGCCCCCACCACATGATGATTTACGCCAACCGCCCCCATTCCTACCGGGAGCTGCCCATCCGGATTGGCGAGATTGCCCATGATTTCCGCTATGAATCCAGCGGCACCCTGAAGGGCATCGAGCGGGGCCGTCACTTCTGCCAAAACGATGCCCACCTGTTCGTCACCCCCGACCAGATTAAGGACGAGGTGGCCCGGGTGGTGGGCCTCATCCGGGATGTCTACCAGGACTTCGGCATCACCGATTACCGCTGCGTTCTGTCCCTGCGGGATCCGGAGGACAAGGTCAAGTACCATCCGGACGATGCCATGTGGGAGAAGGCCGAGTCCGCTCTGCGGGAGGTACTGACGGAGCTGGGCATCGACTTCACCGAGGAAATTGGCGAGGCCGCCTTCTATGGCCCCAAGCTGGATGTAAACGTCAAGCCCGCCGTGGGCGCGGAGTACACCCTGTCTACCTGCCAGCTGGACTTCTGCCTGCCTGCCAAATTTGACCTGAAATACGTGGATTCCGACGGCAAGGAGCAGACCCCTGTGGTGCTGCACCGGGCGATTCTGGGCTCCCTGGACCGGTTCATGGCCTATATGATTGAGGAGACCAAGGGCAAGTTCCCCGTGTGGCTGGCCCCTGTTCAGGTCAAGGTCCTGCCCGTGTCCGAGAAGACACTGGACTATGCCAAGCAGGTCAACCAGGCTCTGGAGGATGCCAACATCCGCACCCAGCTGGACGAGCGCAGCGAGAAGATCGGCTACAAGATTCGGGAGGCCCGCCAGATTGACCGGGCACCCTATATGCTGATTCTGGGCGCGAAGGAAGCTGAGGAGAGCACCATCTCCGTCCGCAACCGGGACACCGACGAGACCACGGTGATGAAGCTGGATGACTTCATCGCCAAGGTTAAGCACGAAATCGAGACCCGGGCCCGCTGATTTTCTATAATGTAATTGCACAAAAGAATCCGGGCAGGATACGTTCCTTGCCCGGATTTTTCCATTCATGTATAAGCGTGATCACGACTCCAGATACTTTTCAAGCAGCACAAGATCGACTCCTGGAATGCCGTTGAAGACCGTGGGGACGATACCAATCTCGGTATATCCGTGCTTTTGATACATGGCACGTGCTGCCGTATTCCTGGCATTCGTATCGATCCGCAGTTCTTTGCAGCCGTTGCGCAGTGCGTAGGTTTCATAGAATGCGAGAAATGCTCTGCCATAGCCTTTTCCGGCGCTGTCCGGAGAGATAACAAGTGTGTGCAGCACACATACGGAATCGTCAGAGACCTTGTGTTGCCAGAGACCCTGGGCATAGCAATCCACCTGATCCTTGTTTAAAATACCGGTGCCGCGGATCAGTCCGGCATCCTCCAGAACGAATAGATCGCCCCGCTTCAGTGCTGCCTCTGCCGTGCCGCGTGTGGGGTAAACACCTCGGATCCACCCGATCGTCTGCCGGTTTGTTTCCTCCGCTGTGTGGATAGCGTCGTATATTTTTTCCACGGCGTCAATGTCTTGCGCGGTGGCTTTTCGAATATGCATAGCTGTGTCTCCTCTGATTTGGAATGGAATATATTATACTGGAAAATCGGGAGAATTTCCACCGTTTCTGCCGAAAAAATTTACGGTAGAATTCCTTTGCGCCCTTCCGGAAGGCGGGAAGCTACAGCGTTTTTGCTTTCTTACGGTAAAGCCGCTGAAAGGCCAGATGGTTCAGCAGGGTGCACAGGCCCCAGCACAGCGGATAGGACATATAGATGGCCTCTATACAGGACCGGGTGGGGGGGCGCGTCAAGAGGGAATTTCAGAAAGACGCTATAAAATTTCCTTGACGGTATCTGCCTTTCTATGCTAAAATCAAAGTTCATGAATGAAACAGAGGAAGGAAAGAAAGATGAGCAAGCGTTTGGATAGAAGAATGCTGTCGGTGATTTTTGCCTTGGCCTGGCCGACCATGCTGGAAGAGCTGATGCAGACGGCGGTGCAGTATATTGATACGGCTATGGTGGGGGCCCTGGGCACCCAGGCCACCGCCGCTGTGGGGGCGACCAGCACCGTTTCCTGGCTGGTGGGCAGCACCGTGTCGGCAGTGGGCGTGGGATTTCTGGCCTTTATCTCCCAGTGCAGCGGCGCGGGAGAGGAGGAGAAGGCCAGGCGGGCCAGCGCCCAGGCCGTCAGTATGACCCTGGTTGTAGGTCTTCTTCTGACCGTTGTTACCACGGGGCTGAGTGAGAAGGTCACCCAGTGGATGCAGGTGGAGGAGTCCATCCGCCCGGCGGCTGCCCAGTATTTCCTGATTCTCTACAGCCCCATGCTGTTCCGCACGGCCAGTATTATCTTTGCCACGGTGCTGCGCTCCGTGGGGGATACCAAGACCCCCATGCGGGTGAGCCTGAATATGAACCTTGTAAACATCGTTCTGAACTTCCTGTTGATTTACTCCAGCAGAAGCATCACGCTCTTTGGCCGGTCCATCCCGGTGTGGGGCGCAGGCTGGGGCATCAACGGTGCTGCCGCCGCCTCTGCCGTGGCCTATGTCTATGGGGGCATTGCCATGACGGTGCGGCTGTTCCGGCACCCGGAGATTTCCCCCAAGGGGCAGCGCTTCCTGCCGGACAAAACCATTCTGGGCCCCTGCTGGAAGGTGGCCTT
Organism: uncultured Eubacteriales bacterium; assembly: GCA_900556935.1. Taxonomy (GTDB): domain Bacteria; phylum Bacillota; class Clostridia; order Oscillospirales; family Oscillospiraceae; genus Faecousia. Next base: position 6,272 of record USQL01000079.1, read on the forward strand.
CCCCAATATGCTCCAGCGCTTCGGCACCTCCCTTGGCTATGTGGCCTTTGCCGCCATGATCAACGCCCTGGGCGATACCGCCACCGCTGCCCACACCATCGCCAACACCGTGGAGTCCCTGTTCTATATTCCCGGCTGGGGGATGCAGACCGCCGCCGCCACCCTGGCGGGAAATGCCCTGGGGGCCAAGGACTACCCGAGACTCCGCTCTTTGGTAAAGACCATTCTGCCCCTGGAAATCGGCCTGATGCTGGTAGGCGGGGGGCTTTTGATGATTTTCGCCCCCCAGCTCATGTCCATTTTTACCAAGGACCCGGAGGTCAAGGCCCTGGGAAGCACGGTGCTGCGGATGGTGGCGGTTTCCGAGCCCTTCTATGGGGTGCCCATTGTGTTGGAGGGCGTGATGCAGGGTGTAGGCCGGACGGTGCCGCCCTTTGTGTTCAATATCCTGGGCATGTGGTGCGTCCGCATTTTCGGCACCTTCCTGTGCACCCGGGTGTTCGGGCTGGGACTTGTAGCCGCCTGGGGGTGCATGATTGGGCACAACCTGCTGCTGTTTGTCATTTACATTGTCTTCTATGCCATGGGAAAGGTATTTCCGCCGGAGGCATCCGTCTGTACGCAACAAACATGCACAAGAAATGAATAAGTAAAAAAATATTGATTTCCTATTGCCATTTTGTAAAAAAGGTGTATAATGGGTGGTAATTGGATATTTGCGTTCATCGGTATTCCCGTTTTCCGGGAATTGAAAAGGGAAGGCAGTGCGAATCTGCCGCAGCCCGCTCTACTGTGATGGGGAGCGCTTCGTTAAAAACCATTGGCGTTTTGCTGAGAAGGGGACGAAGCGCGCGGAACCTAAGCCAGGAGACCTGCCGGTGAAAATGTCTGTCGTTCCGGTGGGGGACCGAGCTTACACCAATAGGATAGGATATTGTATGTAAGGTGCGCTCTGCCATGTGGCTGGGCGCATTCTTTTTTTCGGACTTGCAGATACCTGAGAAATACCTGGAAAACGGCCAAGGGGCCGCAATCCGAAAAAAGGAGTTAAAACCATGAAAAAAGCAATCTGTCTGCTTCTGTCCTGTGTGCTGCTGCTGGGCCTGTTTGCCGGCTGCGGCAGCCAGAGCAGCGGGAGCACGGCATCCACTACGGCTGCTACCGCCGGGGCGGAGACCACCCAGAAAGAGACTGCCGCCACGGAAGCGGCGGGGAAGAAGCACGTGGAGAACCTGGTCATCGGCACCACCACGGCCAACAATACCTTTAACATTGTGGGTCAGACCGATATCTTCGGAAGAATCAACTATGTAAACTTCTGCCGGGCCAACTGGGTCTATGAGGCGGCCGACGGCTCTCTGCAGCCCTTCTTCTTCACCTCCTTTGAAATTTCCGAGGACGGCACTACCCTGGACTTCACCTATCCCACCACCGCCGTGTGGAGCGACGGGGAGAAGGTCACCTGGGACGACATCGACTTTACCTTCCGCTTCCTGAAGGATACCGCTAAGAACACTTCTTTGATTCACCTGGTTAGCGTGGAGCAGACCGGCGAGGGCAGCGGCCGGGTGACCTTCAGCGGCCCGGATGTCTATGGCTGGCTCTCCGGCACAGCCATGATGCAGGGCGTACTGCCCAAGCACGTCTGGGAGAAGTTTGAGGGCTCCGACGAGTACAAGAACTACACCGAGCCCGATGCCGCTGTTGGCTGCGGCCCCTACAAGCTGGTGTCCTACGATGTGGATGCCCAGGTGAGCTACTACGAAGCCATTCCCGAAAACGATTACCACGGGGAAATCACCGTGGACTCCGTGACCATCAAGACCTACGCCGACCAGACCGCCATTATGATGGCCCTGAACGCCGGTGAAATCGACTGCTACTATGCCTACTCCACCCCCATTGACGCAACCCTCATCGACCTGATTGCGGACGACGCGGTGGATTCTGGCGAGAGCATCTACGCGGGCGAGGACCAGATTACCTTCGGCATGACCCGGCCTGCCGGCTCCGACTACCAGTTCCGTCTGGCCGTTACCAAGGCCATGGACTGGAATCTGCTGACCGATGTCATCGGCGGCGGCTATGGCGAGGTCCCCCGGGCCGGTATCATCCCGCCCACCTGCAATGGCTATCTGGACGGCCTGCCCCAGTTCCAGCAGGATACCGCCGAGGCCGAGAAAATCCTGGACGAGGCCGGTTATAAGGACGTAAACGGCGACGGCTTCCGGGAGTTCCCCGACGGCTCCGAAATGAAGATTCTGATTGTCCCCCAGTACTCCAAGAAAATGGACCTGCGCAACCGGATTGCGGAGGTGCTGATTGACAACCTGAAGGCCGTGGGCGTCAACGCCTATGTGGACCAGGAGATCATCGTCAGCTCCGAAATCTGGGAGAGCAACATCCAGGCCGGCAACTACGACATCGCCATCGGCTACACCACCGCCGGTGTGGCCCGCCACACCTCCGCTTTCCGCTATTATGTCTACGAGCCGAAGCCCGGCACGGAGCGCAGCGCCTCCTGGCTGTGGGGCACCTACACGGACCCCACATTCAACGAGACCATCTGGCGGATGCTGAGCGCCCCCTCTCAGGAGGAGTACGTCTCCTGCATCCAGTGGCTGCAGCAGGAAGCGGCGGACACCCTCTTCGGCTGTGCCCTGAGCTGGACCTCCTGCTTCTACCCCTACCGTACCGATAAGTACGAGGGCTGGTACAACCGTCCCTCCTGGGGTGTTGTGAACGACGAGCTCTGGTTCACCCTGACCAGCAAATAAAAACGACCGATGTCAGGCTGTCTTTGCGCCTATCCCGCGAAGGCAGCCTTTTTTGAAAGAAAGGAGTGGCAGCATTTGGGAAAGTATCTGCTCAGACGGATGCTGACGGCGATTTTTACAATCTACGTTATTATCACGGTCAGCTTCTTCATGGTTCGCTTTATGCCGGGGGACCCCTTGCAGCACCTGGTGGGGCAGGAGGAATACTACTATCTGCTGGACAACGACCCGGAGGAGCTGGAATTCATTGCGGAAAAATACGGCCTCAATGAGCCCCTGGGGATTCAGTATCTGCGATACCTCAAAAACGTGGTGATGCTGGACTTTGGAATTGCCTATTCCAATAAAAAGCCCGTGGTGGAGAATGTGTTTGCCTGCATCCATTGGACCGTTCTTCTGTCCATCCCTACCTGGATTCTGGGGGGACTGCTGGGGGGCGTTTTGGGCGTGCTGGCAGGATGGCGGCCCGGAAAAAGGCTTGACTGCGCGCTAACCCCCATCGCCCTGTTTTTAAACACCGTGCCCAGCAACTGTATCGCGGTGCTGGCCCTGGCGCTGTTTGCCTATCAGCTCCGCTGGGTGCCCATCGGGGGCATGACCAGCGGTGTGGGCACCGGCTGGGTGCGGACGCTGGACATTTTAAAGCACATGGCCCTGCCGTTGGGCATCCTGGTGCTGTTCCGGTGCTCCGGGGACTTTATACTGATGAAGAGCAGTGTCTCTCAGGTCCGGCATTCGGACTTTACGGTGACGGCGGCCTCCAAGGGCCTGTCGGACCGGGAAATCCTGTTCCGCCATGTGATGCGCAATGCCATGCTGCCCTATATGACCAGCATGTGCATGCAGATGGGCGGGCTTCTCTCGGGCTCTATGATGATTGAAACCATTTTCGGCTGGAAGGGCATGGGGCAGCTGTTCTACAACGCGGTTTCCAGCCGGGATTTCCCCACGGCGCAGTTCTGCTTCCTGATTTCGGCCTTCTGCGTGGTGATGGCGAATCTTTTAAGCGATATCCTGGTGACGGTGATTGACCCCAGAGTGACGGTGAACTGACGATGAAGAAAAAGAAAAAAATCAATATTCCGGTGCTGGCGGGAAGCCTGATTATCGGCTTCTTTGTGGTGATTGCCATTCTGGCACCCTGCCTTGTTCCCTGCGACCCGGCGGCCACCAGCGCCCTGACCTACGGAAAGCCCAGCGCCGAGCACTGGCTGGGGACCAACGACGTGGGGCAGGATATTTTCAGCGAGCTGATTTACGGCACCAGAATTTCCATGGTGATCGGTGTCTTCGCGGCGCTGGTTGTAACCTGTGTGGGAACGCTGCTGGCCCTGCTGTCGGCCTGGTACGGCGGGGCTGTGGACAAGCTGATTACGGGGCTTACAAACCTTGCCATGGCGGTGCCGGGGCTGGCGCTGACGACGCTTCTCGTATGCTATC
>USQL01000080.1 GCA_900556935.1 uncultured Eubacteriales bacterium
TTGGTGTACACATTTTTGAGAGAAAAGTTATCCACAGCCTTGATGGGTAAGAAAAAGCAGACCCTTTCCGCTTTTTGAAAGGGTCTGCGATTTTCTTTTGGGGTTATTTAACAGCCCCTTTTTATATGTGTCAAAGTGTGGAGGTATGTGATATGGTAATCCCCAAGATTGCAGTTTGGCTTGTTGTAAGTCCTATACCAAACACAAAGAGGCGGAAGCAGCGCGGAGAGACGGCAACACCAAAATTCAGGAGGTAAACCAATGGAAGAAAAACGACTTACGCTGTCCATAACCAGGAGCTCGTAGGCCCTATTCCTGCCTCTACAACTACTAAAAGGGGGCTGTCTCAAAGTGATTTGTGAAAATCATTTGGAGGCAGCCCTCATTATTTGATGTCTGTTTTCCCATGTCTCCAAGATTTGGCCTCCCTACATCCTAACAACATTGTCAAAATAGACAATTCGGCATATGCAAAAATGTAATAAACGCAGAAAAATGGAAAACCAGTTGCAATCGATATACATCTATCGTATACTCTAATTGTCAGTCGGACTGACAATTAGAGGTGACTAAAATGAATCAACAAGTAACCCCCAAAAAACGCTCCAGACGGGACACCAATAAGGAACGGGTCATCCGGCAGGCGCTCAGTTGCTTTGTTGAGAAAGGGATCGAGGCGACAAAGATATCGGATATTGCTAAGCTGGCAAATATCACCGACCGCAGCATATACCGTTACTTTGCCACCAAAGCGGACCTGGTGTTGGAAACGGCGCTGCTGTTCTGGTCCGAGGCCATGGCGCAGGTGGATGCCAAGGCACACATGGAACTCGATGGGGATATATGCGGCGCGGACTGCATTCCGAGAATCCTGCAAGGGTATGCCAATCTGTACTTTACACACCGGCAGATGCTGATCTTTGTCCATGAAGCAGAAGCCTACCTGAATCGCTCCGGCAAAGCACTGCTGGTTGAAAACAAGCCCCCCACCCCGTTTGAGCAAAGCGCGGGTCCTCTGTCGTCTGCCATCCACAAGGGGATCGCAGACGGCAGTGTCCGGACAGACATTGATTTACCCAGCCTGTACTATAATACCTATGACGCGCTGCTGGGCCTGATCCAGAAGCTGGCCATCGGCGGCAGAAACAATACCGCTGACGATGAATATGCCAGAATCCGTCTGGAGCAGTTTTGCACGATGATGGAAAGTTTTTACCGAAAACGATAATTTCACATATAAAGAAAGGATGAGCGCGATGGCCTTAAGACCCAAGATCGTAAAGCTTGCCAAAATGGTGGGCGGTCTCACCGGTATGATGAACCATATCGATGAGAATGCCCCGGAATACTATGCGCTGGAATGCGTGGTTTCCGACGAGCAGGCGGATGTGGCACTTCAGCTGGGACTGCGTAAGGAGCGGACAGCTGAGTATGTGGCGCAAAAATGCGGCAAGTCCTTGGAGGAAACCCGAGAAATCCTGATGGAGCTGGCCCAGATCGGCGTGTGCAAGGTCTATCACAATGAGGCTGGCGAGGAAGTGTTTCTGGTGCAGATCTTCGCTCCGGGCATTCTGGAGATGATGGTCAACAACGATGAGCAGGTGAAGGCTCATCCACAAATCGGCAAGGCCTTTGAGGAATACACACGCCTGCGAATCTCGGGCATCGCTCCCAACCTTCCCATGGGCACCGGTATGATGCGGGTTATTCCCATTGAAACCGCCATCTCCGCCGATACCCAGAGCGTTCCCTATGAGCATCTTTCCTATTATCTGGATAAATATGATACCTTCTCCGTGTCCGACTGTTCCTGCCGGAAGTCCCGGCGGATCCTTGGTCAGGGCTGCGGTCATCTGGAACACGAGATGTGTATCCAGATGGGAACGGGAGCCGAGTATTATATCCGCACCGGCAGAGCCAGGCAGATCACCCGGCAGGAGGCGGAAGAGATCCTCAGAAAGGCGGAGGAAAACGGCCTCATGCACCAGATTCCCAATATTGAGGGTCTGGGCGAATCCGCCGCCATCTGCAACTGCTGCGCTTGCTCCTGCTTTGCCATGCGGGTGGCTACCATGTTCCGCTCCCCGGATGCCATCCGCTCCAACTATGTGTCACAGGTGGATAAGGAAAAATGCGTAGCCTGCGGTCAGTGCGTGGAGAACTGCCCCACCAACGCCCTGCGGCTGGGCCAGAAGCTCTGTGCCAAGCAGCCGGTGAAGGAAAAATCCTACGACAAGGTACGTGACCACGTCTGGGGCGAAAAGCACTGGAATGTGGACTACCGGGAGAACCGGGAGGATGTGGCGGAAAGCGGCACCTCCCCCTGCAAGACCGCCTGCCCCGCCCATATCGCGGTGCAGGGCTATATCAAGCTGGCCTCCCAGGGAAAATACACCGAGGCTCTGGAGCTGATCAAAAAGGAGAATCCCTTCCCCGCTGTTTGCGGCCGGATCTGCCCCAGAAGCTGCGAGTCCGCCTGTACCCGGGGGGATATCGATGAACCCATCGCCATTGACGAGATCAAGAAATTTATCGCCGACCAGGATCTGAATGAGAATAACCGCTTTATTCCCAAGAAACGCCACGACTACAGAACGCCGGTGGCGGTCATCGGCTCCGGCCCTTCGGGCATGAGCTGCGCCTACTATCTGGCTCTGGACGGCTATCAGGTCACGGTGTTTGAAAAGCAGGAAAAGCCCGGCGGCATGCTGACCATGGGCATTCCCGGCTTCCGTCTGGAGAAAAACGTGGTGGAGGCAGAAATCGAGGTGCTGCGCCAGCTGGGCGTCCATTTCCGCACCGGTGTGGAAGTGGGCAAGGATGTGACCATCCAGCAGTTGCGGCAGCAGGGCTTCCAGGCATTTTACCTGGCCATCGGCGCCCAGGGTGGCAGAAAGCTGAACATTCCCGGCGAGGATGCGGAAGGTGTTGTGGCCGGCGTGGATTTCCTGCGGAGCATCAATCTGGGTTCCATCCCCGCCATGACGGGAAAGACCGTGGTCATCGGCGGCGGCAACGTGGCCATCGACGTGGCCAGAGCCGCTGCCCGGACGGATGCTGTCAGTGTGGAGATGTACTGCCTGGAGAGCCGCTCGGAAATGCCCGCTCTGCCCGAGGAGATCCGGGAGGCAGAGGAAGAGCACATTGCCATCCATAACGGCTATGGCCCCAGGGAGATCCTGGTGAAGGACGGCAGGGCTGTCGGTGTGGTATTTAAGAAGTGCCTGCGGGTATTTGACGAAAATCACCGCTTTGCGCCTCAGTATGACGAGAACGACACCATCACGGTGGAGACCGACCATGTGCTCCTGAGCATCGGTCAGAGCATCCAGTGGGGCAATCTTCTGGCAGGTACCGCCGTGGTGACCAGACCCAACGGCACCGTGGAAGCAGACCCCTTTACATATCAGACCGCCGAGCCGGATATCTTCGCGGGCGGCGATGTCTATACCGGCCCCCGGTTCGCCATCGATGCCATTGCGGCAGGCAAGGAAGGTGCCATCTCCATTCACCGCTTTGTCCAGCCCGGCCAGAGCCTGACCTACGGCCGTGACCGCCGCCAGTATCACAGCTTCGACAAGGAAAACGTGGTGCTGGAGAGCTTCGACCGGATGCCCCGGCAGAAGGCTGGCCATTCCGACCGGAAGGAACATAGCTTCGGAGATAACCGTCTTACCTTTACCGAGGAGCAGATGAAGAAAGAGACCCAGCGGTGTCTGGGCTGCGGTGCGGTGCAGGTGAACGAATATATGTGCGTTGGCTGCGGCCAGTGCACCACAAAATGCAAGTTCGGCGCCATCAGCCTGATGCGGAAATACAACGAGTTTGCTCCCGTCTTTGAAAAGCTCCCCATCGCCGTGGCGAAGTACGCGGTCAAGCGCACCGGCAAGATTGCCGCCTCGGCCATTAGAAGGGAGAGTAAGGATGCATGAGCTGGGACTGCTCAGCGCCATGGTGAAAACCATTGAGGGGATCGCCAAGGAAGAACAGCTGGAGCGGATTGAGAAGATCGTTTTGCAGGTAGGCGAGTTGTCCGGCGTCCTGCCTGCCTATCTGGAATCCTGCTTTCCCGCAGCGGTATACAAGACCTTTATGGAAAACACTGAGCTGGAGTTGGAGATCGTTCCAGGAATTGCCAGATGCAACCGCTGTGGCAGAGAATTCAACGCGGTGGCGGAGGACTTGAAATGCCCCGGCTGTGGGGGCGAGCAACTAACGGCATGCGGCGGCACGGAATTGATCATCAAAGAGATTTTGGGCTGCTGACAATAGATGCGAGAGTAAAGGAGGATTATCTATGGAAACCAAGAAACTGACAAACCGCAACACAGAGGTACTGATCAAGTGGATCATGTTCACCGCGGCCATTACCGGCATGGCCATCATCTCCGCGCTCTATCCCCTGCAGGGCAATATCCCGCTGATTGTCATTCCCTCCGTTCTGGTGCTGATCTTCAGTAAGCCCGTGTTCTTTGAGCGACTGAAGCTCACCACCCTGCTGACCATGCGCATCCTCATCGTGCTGGCAGCGCTTCGCCTGTTTAACCCTCAGGTCTTTGTAGACTGCATCATGCTGATGTTGATCATCAACATCCTGGAGGCCACCTTCACGGACCTTCTGCGCTACAAGAAATATTTCAACGCGGTATCCGGCTTTGCCCTGGCGCTGGGTGTAATCACCCTGCGGGGCCTGTGGCAGTTTGACGCCCCCATTGGGGACTACTATCTGGCCCGGGGTGCGGTGCCTGCCATCACCATCATGTATGCCCTGGCCTACACCCTGTGGAACTGGATCTTTGTGACTAACGAGTTTTCCTCCTCCGTAGCCCTGATGCACGTGGGTTTTCTGGGCGCTCCTCTGATCGGATCGCTTTGCACTCTGGGGCTTGGTGCCTACGGCGGCATCGGTATGTGGCTGCTGCTGCGGGCCAACTCCCTGTCCATCGGCGGTTGGATGCAGATTGCCGCCAAGGACTGGTTCGAGCGGGAGTTCTACTACGAGAGGTTTGACCGTTTTGTGACCTGGACCAAGGGCAGAAATGTACAGATCGCCTGCATGATTATCAATCTGGCACTGATTGCCGCCTGTATTGTACTGATGATGCAAAACGGCGGAATCATCTTTGAATTCGCGCCCCTGGCTGCCCCCGGCAAGTAAGGAGAAATGGATATGAAGAACTATGATGTAATTGTCATCGGCGCCGGAAACGGCGGTCTGGCTTCTGCCGCCACCCTGGCAGAGAAAGGAAAAGGCGTCATCGTCTTTGAAAAGCATAACATCCCCGGGGGCTGCGGAACCAGCTTCCGCAGAGGTCGGTTTGAATTCGAGATTGCTCTTCATCAGCTGTCCCACATGGGCACGGAAGAAAATCCCGGTCCCCTCATGGAGCAGTTCAAGCGCTACGGCATCTACGACGAGATCGAGTGGATCCGGATCAAGGAGCTGTTCCGGGTGAATTTTCCCGACGGCACCGGCATCAGCCTCCCGGCGGAGAGAAAAGCCTGCGAAGATCATCTGTGCAGGGAATTTCCCCATCAGGCGGAGGCCATCGGCAAATACTTTGAGGTTGTCTACGGCTTCTGCGACCAGTCTGTCGAATTCGCGGCGAAAAGTGCCGCCAGCACCGGCGAGCCAGGCGCTGTGAAAAAGGCTATTATGAAGGTGGGTTTCCCCAAGCTGTATCCTCTTCTTGCCAAGTATGCCATGAAGAGCACTCAGGAGGTGCTGGATGAATTTTTCACCGATCCCAAGCTGCAGCTGGCGCTGAGCGCCTACTGGTGCTTTATGGGGGTGCCCCCCACCCGGTTCCCCTTCGCCATTTTAGCCAAGTGCACCACCTTCTACCTGGAAACCAAGCCCTATTATGTGCGCGGCACCTCTATGATGATGAACCAGGCCATCATGGAAGCGGTGATGCGGATGGGCGGCGTGGTACGCCTCAACTGCGGCGTCCAGCGGATTCTTCTGGAGAACGGAAAAGCCGTAGGTGTGATTGATGAGCACGGGGAAGAATACCGGGCCAAGCGGATTATTTCCAACATATCCCCTCTGGCCACCTATGGCAATCTGCTTGCTCCCCAGGATGTGCCGGAGGCTGCCCGGGAGTATCTGAAGCCTTATACCGTGGGTATTTCCGCCCTGACCTGCTTCATCGGCCTGGACTGCACCCCGGAGGAGATCGGTTTCACCACCTCCTTCACCCTGAATTACGAGAGTCTGGATGCCAACAAGGATTTCCAGGATGCCTACAAGCTTCTCCCGGAGAACGATCCTTTGGTTGCCACCTGCTACACGGTGGATGACCCCTGTGTATCCCCTCCAGGCACCAGCATCATCACCGCCGGCACCCTGAAATACAGCACCGAGTGGGAGAAGCTGCCCCCGGAACAGTACTATGAAATGAAGTATGAGGCAGGAAGACGGATTGTCGCCCGGCTGGAAAAAATGTATCCCGGTATCACGGAGCATATTGAGGAAATGGAAGTTGCCACGCCTCTTACCCACATGCGGTATCTGGGGCATCCCGGCGGTGCCATCTATGGCTATGAGCAGGACCTGATGCAATCGGTATTCTTCTTCCCCTCCGAAAGCAAGATCCCCAATCTGGAATTTGCCAGCGGCTGGGTCAATGCCTGCGGCTTCGGCCCCAACTATACCTATGCCGATACCCTCGCAACCAAGATCGCCAAGGAGGTGTAAGCAATGGCTAAGAATATTAAGGAAACCCTGCTGGGTACTTTGGAGCACGGACAGCAGATTATGGAGAATATCCGCGTGATGCGCAGCGTGTCCGCCGATAAGCTCCCCACGGACAGCGTGGCTCGACCCGCTGAGGCCATTCACCGCAAGGAACTGAAGCTGGTGGTGCAGTCTGTGATGGACACCGGCAAGCAGGCCAAAATCTTCCGGTTTGTATCGGAGGACGGGTATCTTCCTCCCTTTGAGGCGGGACAGTATATTAACCTGTTTACCCAGATCGAGGGCGTTCGCACCAGCCGTCCCTACAGCCTTTCCTCCTCGCCGAAGCAGCGTGCCTATTATGAGATCACCGTCGCCAGAACCCGGGACGGTTTTGTGTCCGATTACCTGCTGGATCAGGTGAAGCTGGGGGATCGGTTCACCGCCAACGGCCCTGCAGGTGTGTTCCGGTATCAGCCGGTGTTCCACAGCAAAAAGTCCCTGTTTTTGGCAGGCGGCAGCGGCATTACCCCCCTGCTCAGCATGACCCGGGAGATTCTGGATGCCGGCCTTGACCGGGATGTGGTCATGCTCTATGGCTGCCGCAATCCGGAGGCGGCGCTGTACCACGAGGAGCTGACAGCCTACACCGCCGCGTTTCCCAATTTCCGCTACCATTTGGTGGTTTCTGACCCGGTGGAAAACTGGGACGGGGAGAGGGGCTTCCTGGATGAAGCGCTGATCCGCCGGTTGGTGCCGGATTTTGCCCAGCGCACCAGTTACATCTGCGGCCCCCAGGTTATGAACGATTTCTGCAAGTCTACCCTGGAAGCCATGGGCGTGCCGGAAAAGAAGATCCGCCGGGAGATGTTCGGCGCACGGCGGGACATTCAGAACGAACCGGGCTGGCCCGCAGAGCTCACCGGAAACGAAGTATTCACCATCACCGTAGGAGACAAAAAGATTCCTGCCAAATCCGGCGAGCCTGTTCTGGTGGCTTTGGAACGGGCAGGTGTCCGGGTGAATGTGTGCTGCCGCAGCGGTGAATGCAGCCTCTGTCGGGTAAAGCTGGTATCCGGCAACGTATTCCTGGCCAGAGGTATGCTGCGTCGTTACGCTGACGAAAAGTACGGCTACATTCACTCCTGCAAAGCATACCCCATGGGAGATATTGAGATCATGCTGTAAAACAGCAGAAAGGAGTGTATGATGGGCTTTTTCTTTGAAGGCTATAGCCTGGTCGCTCTTGCCGGGCTGGTGCTGCTGGTCGCGGCACTGGTGGCACTCAACGAGCTGACCCGCCGGAGCAAGGCTCTGGCGATTGCCGTGTACTGCGTATTCCCCGTGATTTTGGTGGTACTCATTGCCGCCGGTGTAGTAGGAAGTCCCTCCAGCAAGACATGGTTCGGCGTGATCAAGACCTATTCCGCCCTGATTGGCGTGGTGGGCTTTATGCTGATCCGTTACACAAAGCTGGGCAATCGGAAATTTGCCTGGTATTTCCCGGTGGCGATCCTGGGTGTCAATATTCTGGAGGCCATCTATCGGGATTACGAGGTGTTCGCCAGCTTTAAGACCATGACCACCGACGCGGCGGGACTGACCCTGCTGGGAGGCCCATGGAATCTGATGAACGCCCTTGCCGGGGTATTTCTGCTGCTGACCATGACCGGCTGGATGGGAATTCGGGTGGCAAATACCAAGTCCAAGGATATGGTATGGCCGGATCAGCTTTGGTTCTGGATCATCGCCTATGACCTGTGGAATGTGGCCTACTGCTATAACTGCATCGCCACCCGGGCGATGTACGCAGGCGTTGCCCTGTTGTTGAGCTGTACCTTTGCGGAGTTCTTCGTAAAGCGGGGCATTTGGCTCCAGCACCGGGCTCAGACCCTGGCGCTGTTCGGCATGTTCTCTCTGGCAGTGGACTACCAGGCCATGCCTGCCTTTGGCATTACTGCCACCTACAATCCCGCAGCCTGGACCGTACTAAGCGCTCTTGCTCTGGCCTTTAACGCGGGCGTGTTTGTGTACGAGGTGTTTGTAATTGTGAAGACCAGGCGCAATCCTCTGAAGCAGGAGCTGTATACAGAGCTTACCGATTACAAAAAGAATCTGGCTGCCAACGGTCTGAAGTGAGGAGTGGCTATGGACAACATTCGCGTCATACAGATCAAACAGAGTCTTTTCGCGGACAACGATGCGGATGCCGAGAGGCTTCGGGGCCAGCTGAAGGAGGAAAAGACATTTCTTCTGAATCTCATGTCCTCTCCCGGCAGCGGCAAAACCACCACTCTGCTCAGAACTATTGAAAACCTCCGGTCACAGCTGCACATCGGCGTTATGGAGGCGGATATCGATTCCTCCGTAGATGCCCAGACCATCAGCACCACCGGTGTCAGAACCATTCAGCTCCACACCGGAGGAATGTGCCACCTGGACGCGGATATGACCCGGCAGGGACTGCGGGAACTGGGTTCCGAGGATCTGGATCTCGCAATCCTGGAAAATGTAGGCAATTTGGTGTGTCCTGCGGAATTTGACACCGGCGCGGTAAAAAACGCTATGATTCTCTCGGTTCCGGAGGGACACGATAAGCCTCTGAAATATCCGCTGATCTTTCAGGTATGCGACGCACTGATTATCAACAAGATTGACGTACTGCCATATTTTGACTTTGATTTGAAAAAGGTGCGGGAGTATGCCCTGGCACGGAATCCTAGGCTTAAGATCTTCCCCATCAGCGCCAAGACTGGTGAAGGGGTGGAAGCCTGGTGTCAGTGGCTGTCCGGGCAGGTAAACGCCTGGCAAACAGAGCAGTAGGACATCTTCAGCTTTTTCTTCTTTTCCGTTTTGCAGGACTGTTTCCTGAATATACGCTGTTATGCAGACTTTGCAGCTTCCACAAGTAATTTTGTCAAATCCATTACGAAGGAGTCCCCCTGCATGGTAAGACGAAAGTACATTTCTGGACGAATAAGAATACTGTCTCATTTGTGAAAAATGAAAACCACAGACCGAAAATGCACCCCATCTGCAAAATGGGGTGCAACTGAAACCTGCAGTGTCATTATTAGGGTTCTTTGCCAGAAAAAAGGCATCACCGCAAGGTGGTGCCTTTTTTCGGTTTCCGTGCCCACATAGGGTTTCAGCAGAAAGTACAGCCCCACGGCAACCAGAACCGCCGCCAGGGAAAAGCCGCACTGCTGCATGGAGAGGCCAAAGAACATGGATTCGCTGTAGGACTGGATCTCTTTGTTGATTTTTACTTCCAATGGTTTCCTCCTTTTGGTAAAAGAATAACGCCGTTCCGATAATAGGTACGCCCACACCCCCGTTGATCCCAATTCACAACGGTATAATCATCGACAAGCTGCTTTTGGAAAATGTAATTTGCAAAGGCATCCGGACTGGAAGGTCCACCGTGAAGCCACAGCATAACAGGATTTTCTGTGTTCTCTCCGCGAATCAGCAAATACTGCTCCTGTCCGCCCAAAGGAACATAGATACCTTCGTCAACACCGTTTGGAGTATCTATGTGATTAATAAAATAAGTCACACCACGAGCGGCACATATAAACAAAACCGCAGAAAGTATTAGGACAGGAATGGATAATCCAATCCATTTTAATATTTTCTTGAATTTGAAAATAGGCAGTTTTATCAATTTATCTTTCTCCCAATTTTCATATCCTGTCGCCACTTGGGAGCTTCGCCATCGT
>USQL01000081.1 GCA_900556935.1 uncultured Eubacteriales bacterium
TATTTCTTCGGGTCTAAGTTCCATACAGTCCCTGCTTTCTCGTCAGAGTACGGTGTTTTTCAGCAGCTCACGGACGGATTCCATTCGGTGAGAAATGGTATCATCCAGCCGCTGCCCATCATAATCCAGGCGAACGCCGCCCAGACAGGTGGGGTCAACCCGATTCACCAGAACAATGGTCTTTCCGGTGAGCCGGGTCAGCTTCTGAGTCAGTGCCTGGAACTGCGCTTCCGTTAGGGGAACGGCGGTGACAGCCCGGACGCTCAGAATATTGTTGTCTTCGTTGTAGTGCTTTTCATAGCTTTCACAGCAGTGGGAGAAGTGATGCATATAGCCCTTTTCCGTCAGAATCTTCAGGAAGTTCAGAAGATATTGGTTGATCTTCCCGCGGAAGCTGTCGTCCAGGACCTGGCAGCGCTCCTGCTTCGGGATGGCGTGGCTGCTGAGCAGCTGGATAAACCCGGGCTCCTGGCGAAAGCTTTCGTTCAGAGCCTTCAGTTCCTCCAGAATGGTGTCCTGCAGACCTTCGCTTTGGGCCAGCTCATAAAGGGCCTCTCCGTAAACGCTTCCAACCTGGGTCATACGTTATCACCCAATTCGTCGATGAAGCGGTCGATGAGACCGGACTGGTCGGAGTCCGCCAGCTCCTTTTCCACGACCTTTCCGGCAATGGCCAGGGCCAAGTCGGAAATTTCGTTCTTTGCGTCGTTAATTGCCTTCTTCTTTTCCTGGGCGATGTCCGCGCTGGCCTTGCTCTTAATCTGGGCAGCGGCCTGCTGGGCCTCGCCGATGATTTTCTCGCTGCGCTCGGAAGCGGTCTTCTGGGCGGAAGTGAGAATTTCATTGGCCTTGGCATTGGCCTGGAGCATGTTTTCCTCGTAGGTTTTCTTAATGCTCATGGCCTCGTCCTTGGCGGCCTTCGCGTCGGAGATTTCCTTGTCCGCGGCGCTGCGGCGCTGGTCGAGAACGGCCAGAATCTTATCCAGGAAAAACTTTTTGACGATCAGCATCTGGATAAACAGATTGCAGATGTTGGCAATCAGGGTGACAGGTTCCACCGCCACAAGGGACTGATAAAGTGCCTCCATTGATTTGCCTCCTTCCGGTATATTTAAGAGTACTGTGATTCCGGAAGATTAGCCCAGGAACTTCATGAACTGGCCGGGTGCGAAGAAGATCAGCAGAAGGCCGGTAACGAAGCCGTAGATACCGGTGGTCTCGGAAAGGGCAACGCCCAGAATCAGGGTGCTGGTGACATCACCCTTGCACTCGGGCTGACGGCCGATGGCCTCACAGGCACGGGCAACAGCGTTGCCTTCGCCGATACCAGGGCCGACACCGGCGATCAGAGCCAGGCCGGAGCCGATGGCGCAGCCGGCCAGTGCGATACCTTTTGCCAATACAGTGTAATCGTTCATAGAATTTAGCCTCCTATTTTTTTGTGCTTTGCATTGGTGTTTGCTTTTATTCAAATGGCCGCTTTGGTTTAGCCCGCGGCCTGTTTGATGAAGATAGTGGTCAGGGTGCAGAAGATAAAGGCCTGGATGCAGCCGCTGAACCAGTCAAAGTAGAAGCTGGTGATGGCGGGAATACCGACGGTCAGCCAGGGGAAGCTGGCAAAAATGCCGCCAAAGCTGGAAAGAAGTCCCAGCACACCCAGCACCGCCAGAACAATGCCGCCGATGAACAACCCCTTCTTGCCCTTGGTTTTCCCCAGGAAAATCAGAACGCCGCCTAAGATAGCCACCGCAATGGCAACCACCCGGTTGGAGCCCAGCGCGCCAAAGAGGGCGTAGCTGGCAGCGGTCAGGGAGCCGTAAATCAGAGCACTGATTACGGTGCCGGACAGGATGTTGCCGAAGTGACGGCAGGCCATGCTGATGGGGGTAAAGAGCTCACTCATTACATTGATGGGGGCCATCAGGAAGATGGGGTCCAGGAAGCCCTTGAGATACCCGCCGATGCCGGAGGCCTTAATCTTGTGGTAGGTGATGAGCACAAATACCACCAGCGCCCAGGCAAGCTCGGTCATCAGGTCTGCCGTGGGGCTCCAGATGCCGACTAAGCTTATGAGGTTGGAAACAATACTGGTAACGAAAATGGTGCCGACCAGGGGAATGTACCGGTCAAACTCCGTCCCCATTTTGTCGTGCACAAAGTCTACCAGGGCGTTTACAATGGTCTCCGCCACGGCCTGCTTCCGGGAAATCCCGGTGACCTTCAGCCCGGAGCCCAGCCAGATGCACAGCACCGAGATAATCAGCATCACAAGCCAGCTGACAACCAGGGTCTGGGTAATGTGGACGGTTCCGAGCACGGGAACATTTTCGAAGGTGGCGAGAATTTTTGCGCCGTTGATTGACATTTCCATAGGGAATAATCACCTCATCCGAATCTTTCTGTATAGAGTCTTTGTTATGCCTCGAAGGGGCCCAGGTTTTCTTCCGTCTCTTCGGGAGCCTCTTCCGCCGGGGCTTTCGCGGGAGACTTGGGGGCAGCTTCCTGCGCGGGGAAGAGCTTGCCCTTCAGCTGCAGGTGGTAAATCACCACATTGGGGAAGAACAGGGGAATTGCCGCGGCCAGCACATTGACATGGGGCAGGAAGAACGCCGCAATCACCCAAAGAATCTGGATAATCTTGCGCAGGTTGTAGCCGTTGCGGACCTTGGCCTTCATGACCTTTTCGTCCTCAATACCGGTGGCATTCTGAATGGTAATGCACATCAGCGCAAAATTCAGAACCGCCATGGCCGTGCCGCCGACGGTGCCGGTGACGACGGATATCCCAAAGCTGCCGATTTCCAGGAAGGATAAAAGCCAGAAAACCGCAATCTGAATTCCGGCGCAAAGGCTGCTTCCCAGGGCAATGCGTTTCACTTCCCTGCGGGAAGCGGGTTGTAAATGCATGTATCAGATCTCCTTTCCGTAATCTGCTTAATCATGACTGTTAAAGCTGACACCGGGGTCCCGGGATTCTTTTTTATGCCCGGAGGCTTCCAGCATTGCTCTGGCTGTGTCCCGGAATCCGATGGCCGCGGTAAATAGCCCGCAGAAAATCCCAACGGGGAGAACCCAGCCGCCCCAGCCGCATTTTTCCTGCAGCCAGACAGCCAGCATAATAAAACCAATCAGAGGAAACACAACGGATATCCCAAACTGGGGAATCCAAACAAGTAAACTCCACTGCTTCATGCAAATCCTCCTTGCTCCGCTTATTGTACCGCAAATTGTTCATTCTTGCAAGGAAAATTATTCATCACTTTTGGGAATTTGTCAAAAAATTATTCCTGGAATTCGGGGATGAATCATGTATTTGTAAAAATTTTTCCCAAACCACTTTCCAATTCTACGAAAATATAGTAAACTGAAAAGAAAGTAGAAAGAAAAAATTTTGCGGCTGCTCGATTGGCGTTGAATGCCTGACGCGCAGCCGGGAAATGAGAAAGGATAAGGGCATTGACACAGGAGCTGGAAATTTTGCAGGGGACCATCGAAGCGGTGGTATACCAGAATTATGACAATGGCTACAGCGTTCTTCGGCTGAACGTGGGAGAAAAGCAGGCGGTGACCGTGGTGGGGACCATCCCGCTGCCCGTGGTGGGGGAGCGGCTGATGGTGACGGGGAAATGGAGCACCCATTCCAACTATGGCCGCCAGTTCGAGGCGGAGTTCCTGGAGCGGCTTCTTCCGGAGACCGCGGCTCAGATTCAGGCCTATCTTGCCGGACGGGTGGTCAAAGGCATCGGCCCGGTTTCGGCGGCCCGGATTGTGGCCAAATTCGGAGACAAGACCCTGGAAATTATGGAGCGGGAGCCCATGCGTCTGGCGGAGGTCTCCGGTATTTCCGAGGCCCGGGCGAAGGCCATCGGCGAGGAGTTCCGGGTCCGGGTGGGCATGCGCCAGCTCATGGAGTTTTTTGCCCAGCATCAGCTCCCGGCGGAGCTTGCCCTGCGGGCCTATAAGCTCTTTGGGGAGAGCACGGCGGACCTGCTGTATGACGATCCCTATTTGTTGATGGAGGAGGGACTGGAGGCTCCCTTTGGGGCGGTGGACCGGTTCGCCATTGAGTTGGGGGTCGCCGGGGACGACCCCCGCCGGGTGGAGGCGGGCATCCTTTTCCAGCTCCAATACAATCTGACCGTGGGCCACAGCTTCCTGCCGGAAAAGAAACTGGTGGATTCCACCTCCCAGCTGCTGAGCCTGGAGCCGGAGACCATTGCCCAGGGCCTGGAGCGGCTGCTGGAGGCCGGGCGTGTGGTGCGGGATGTGCTGGCCGAGATTACGGTGGACTACCTCCCGGAGCTCCACGAGGCGGAGGTCTACACCACCATGCGCCTGCGGGAGCTTGCCAAAATGGCCTTCCCGGAGCCCGAGGACCTGGAGGAGCGGATTGAACAGGTCTCTCAGGAGAGCGGCATCGAGTATTCCGCGGAGCAGACCCAGGCCATTCGGGAGGCGGCCACCTCCGGCCTGCTGCTGATTACCGGCGGCCCGGGCACCGGCAAAACGACGCTTTTGACGGGCATATTGTCCCTGCTTGGGAATATGCAGCTGAAATGCCTGGTGGCGGCCCCTACGGGTCGGGCGGCCAAGCGCATGGCGGAGGTCACCGGTGAGGAGGCCTCCACAATTCACCGCCTTTTGGAGGCGGGCATTGATCAGAATACCGGCAAAATGTATTTTGCCCGGGATGAGGACAATCCCCTGAAAGCCGACGCGGTCATTGTAGACGAAATGTCCATGGTGGATATCCGCCTGATGCACCACCTGCTGCGGGCCATTCCCAGGGGGAAACGCCTGATTCTCGTAGGGGACCCGGACCAGCTGCCCCCGGTGGGGCCTGGCTCACCCTTTGGAGACATGCTGCGCAGCGGCTGCCTGCCGGCAGCACGGTTGACGGAAATCTTTCGCCAGGCCCAGCAGAGCCTGATTGTCATGAACGCCCATAGAATCAACCGGGGGGAACTGCCGGACCTGAAAAACGTCAAAAGTGACTTCTTCTTCATGCGCAGAAATTCGGAGGAGGAGCTGACCCGGCTGATTCGGGACCTGTGCACCACCCGGCTTCCTAAGAATATGGGCATTCCCCCGGAGCAGATTCAGGTCCTGTCACCCACGCGAAAGGGCGGTGTAGGCACTGTGGCCCTGAATAAGCTCCTGCAAAGCGCCCTGAACCCGCCGTCCCCGGACAAGCAGGAGCATGCCTACGGAGACTATACCTTCCGGAAAGGGGACCGGGTGATGCAGATTCGCAATAACTACGATATCGTCTGGAAGAAAAGCGACAGCACCGCCGCAGGAACCGGAATTTTTAACGGCGACGTGGGCATTATCCGGGAGATTGACCGGAACAAGGAGAGCGTCAGGGTGCTCTACGATGACCGGGAGGCGGAATACGACTTCGCCCAGCTGGGGGAGCTGGAGCCCGCCTTCGCCATTACGGTACATAAAAGCCAGGGCAGCGAGTACCGGGCGGTGATTCTGACGGCCTGGGGCGGCTCCCCCTATCTTCTGAGCCGGAGTGTGCTTTATACCGCGGTGACAAGGGCCAAGGAGCTGCTCATCATCGTGGGCCGGGAGGAGACCATCGCCGCTATGACCGCCAACGCCCAGAAAAACAAGCGGTATACGGGCCTGAAATTACGGCTCCAGGGGAAAGTAGGATGAAATACATTCTCTATCTGTGGTATGGCCTGCTGGACCTGCTTTTTCCGCCCAGGTGCGCACTGTGCGACCGGCTGCTTGACGAACATGAAACGGATTTCTGCGACAGCTGCCGGAAAACGGCCCCGGATTTTCCGGCTCTCCCGGAAAAATCCCATCCGGATAGAAAAACAAAGCTCCAATTTCTTGACAGTTTCACCGCAGTCTGGTACTATAAAGGGAAAGCCCGGGATGCCGTTCTCCGCCTGAAGTTCCATGGGCGGACGGATTTGGCCGCACCCTTGGGGCGCAGGCTGTCCATGGCACTTCTGCGGGACCATCCGGAGGGCTTCGACTGCGTTACCTGGGTGCCCGTAAGCACTCTGCGCAGACTGCGCCGTGGCTACGACCAGGGCCAGCTCCTGGCCAGGTCCGTTGCCGCGGAACTTGGGATGGAGCCCTGCGGGCTTTTGAAGAAGGTACGCAATAACCGTCCCCAATCCTCCCTTAGTGGGGAGCAGCGCAAGGGAAACGTACTGGGAGTATACCAATTTTCCGGGAAAATGCCCATTGCCGGAAAACGCATTCTTTTGATTGACGATGTGTTTACCACCGGCTCTACGGCAGAGGAGTGCGCCCGTGTGCTTTTGACGGCAGGGGCAAAAAGCGTTTCCTGCGGCACGGTTGCCGCTGCCCAGAAACAGCCCGATGAAACGGCTGGATAAATCGATTATTTTTGTATGCGCCTGCTGGCGCGGAGGTTTCAAATGCAGCTTTTTTCCAATGACCTGGGTGTGGACCTGGGAACATCCAATGTACTGATTTACGCCGATGGCAAGGGCCTTGTGGTCCGGGAACCCTCGGTTGTGGCGGTGGACCGGAATACCGGTAAGATTTTGCAGGTCGGTTCCGCGGCCCGAAACATGCTCAACCGGACCCCCGGCAACGTGGTTGCCATGCGTCCACTGAAGGACGGTATTATTTCCGACCATGAAATGACCGTGAAAATGCTGAGCGAAATGTTCAAAACCGCCACCAAGGCATCCATTTTCACCCCCAAGCCCCGTGTGGTTGTCAGTGTTCCCAGCGGTGTTACCGAGGTGGAGGAGCGCAGTGTCATCAATGCCGCCATTGAGGCCGGTGCCCGCCGTGTGTTCCTGATTGAGGAGCCTCTGGCCGCCGCCTTGGGCGCGGGCCTCAACATCAAGGACCCCAACGGCCACATGGTGGTGGATATCGGCGGCGGTACCACGGATATCGCGGTGCTGAGCATGAACGGGGTTTCCGTTTCCTCCTCCTTGAAGGTGGCCGGTGATGCCTTTGACGAGGCCATCGCCCGCTATATCCGCCGCCAGCACAATATGGTTGTGGGCCAGGTCACGGCGGAGGAAATCAAAATCCAGATTGGTGAGGTCTATCCCCGCAGTGAGGAGCTGACCATGAACGTCAAGGGCCGGGATTCCAAAACCGGTATGCCCAAGATGGTGACCCTGAGCTCTAAGGAGATTTATGAGGTCCTGCGCCGTCCCGCCAGAATGATAGCGGACGAAACCATGGCGGTGCTGGAGCAGACCAGCCCGGAGCTTGTCAGCGATGTGTCCGAAAACGGCATTACCTTAACCGGAGGCTCCAGCCAGCTCTGGGGCTTTGCGGAGCTCTTAATGGAGCGCACCGGCATTCCCTGCATCGTTGCCGACGACCCGGATTCCTGCACGGCATACGGCTGCGGCAAGAGCCTGGCCTGGATTAACAACATGGAGGAGGGGCCCATCAACATCGCCCGGAAGCGGGCCATGAAGAGCGGCCTGTAAGCGGCTTTTGAATCGAAGAACGCCCCGGATTTTCGAAAATCCGGGGCGCGTTTTTATAGGGACAGATAAAGGTTTCTTCTGCACAGCGCGGTGCGGCACTTCTGGCACAGGTAATCCGTATTCAGGATGCCGTTTTCACAGGCGCCTGGGTCACCGCAGCGGGTGCACAGGGGAGAGCGGACCTGCTTCTTTTCAAAAACCCACCAGGAGACGTTGTTGGGGTAGATGTTCTTCCAGGCGTGGCGGTCGTTTTTATGGGCAGGAAGCTTTTTGTAGTTATAGACGTTGGAGTCCCGGACCTGAACGCCATTTTCATCCACCTTTTCCAGGACGATGTAGTGCCCCTTGCTGGTCCAGTAGCCGAAGTTCTGCAGGGAAACCACCACATAGCCGTCCTCCAGCGCTTTCAGCGCGTCATCGGGGGAGAAGACACGCTCCTTAAAAAAGTAGCCGAGGACCGGGGGCTCGTTAATAAAAATCATGCCGTCGGTTCCGTCGGAGTGGCAGTAGTTTCCGTAGCGCCTGCACATTTCCGGCGGGGTCAGCTCGGTGTCGGTCATGTAGGTAGAGAGCATGGCCAGGGAGGTAATGCCGCAGCCATAGGTCCGCAGGGGATAGTTCCCGTATTTGGTGATGCCGTAGTCCTGCTGCAGGTATAGGGGAATCTCCGGGAACCGCTCGTGGGCAACGTCCGCATACAGCACATCCGAGAAGGAGAAGAGCTTCTCACCTCGGACGGGTACCAGGCGGATCTCCGAATAGTGGATGCTGGCCGGGTAGGTTTTCTTGGCCTCCTGGGCGAGGGAGAGCAGATTTTCCGCGAACAACGCATCGCTTGCGTTGGCATAGGCCAGGGAATAGCCGCCCGTATAGTAAAGGATATGAATGCCAAGCTCGGAGCGCAGGACGGTGGTGTCTCCGCTTTCACGGGCGGGGTCAAAGAGCCAGCTATCCAGTTCCGGAAGCAGGGTCCCTTTCTCAATCTGCCGATAGGCACCGCCCAGCAGGCTGGTAGTCGTGTCCGCGGAATTCCGGTAGGCAAGCTCCGCAAAGGTGCCTTCGCTTTTCCGGAAGTAGGTAGACCACTCCTTCAGCATTTTCTGGGCGCTTTCCTCGCTTTCCGTCCAGCTGTCGGCCTGATTGGTTTCCGGCTTCAAAAGAACCTGGCGAAAATCCACGTAAGGAGTCTGGCCATCGGGGGTGGTGTCGGAGGTGGCACGCCGCTGAATCTCTTCCTCTTCCGGTTTCAGGTAATCCCCCATGGTGGACAGGTACATGTAGCCCGTGTTGTAGGTAACCGCGCTTTGCACCAGGGCATCAAGGTCCGCCCCGCACAGCGTGCGCGCCATCTCCTGGGCGGATGCAAAGCCCATCTCTTTCGCCAGTGTCTCAAAGACCTGGGGAAGGGAATCCAGGTAGTTCTGGTGCATGGTGTTGGGAGTATAGTACGGGGTGTAGCGGTACATATATTTGGTGGCGGGCATTCCGTCCATGTATTCCTCGTAATACCCTTCGGGGGGCGCGTATTCCGGCTCGACGGGAAGCCCCCGGTCCTGAGCCATCTGGCAAAGGGCCTGGGCCGTATGCCAGGCAGAGAGCGCCTGTTTGAGGAAGTACTGCTGCCAGCTGTTGACGGTTCCGTCAATGGGGCAGCTCTGGCTGTCCAGGTCCCAGCTTAGGTCCGGTGCTTCGGAGGGGTTCTGTTGCAGATAGCTGCCAATGGCGCTGAGATAGTAAAATTGCAGCTGCCGGTTGGTAAGGGTGCTTTCGCCCACCTCCCCGATGACATCCTGCCCAACATCGTCGGAAGAGTAGCTTCCGCGGCAGGTCGCGTCATCGGCGTTCCCATCCGGGGGGACGGTGGCTTCCGGGAGGGTGGTTTCCGGTACGGCTGGGGTTGCGGGCGGCTGATGTTCCTTTGCGCATCCGGTCAGCAGCGCCAGAACCAACAGAATCAGAATGGGGACGGTTCTCTTTTTCATGGGGATCACCTGCATATTTTTCTGTTTTGGAGATTACAGAACCAGTTTACCATAACCGCAACCCGTTGGCAAGAGGAAAAGAAAAATTTTACATAAAAAACACCGCAGACCCTTTTGAGCCTGCGGTGTAAACATGATACGTAAATCAGTCCTGGTCCCAGTTGTGCCAGGTGTTCTGCACATCGTCGTCGTCGTCGAACAGATCCAGCATCTTCTCCATCTTGTCCGCGTCCTCGGGGGACAGCTTGACGTAATTCTGGGGAACCATCTCGATCTGGGCGGAGACGAAGGAATACTTCTTGGCGGCCAGGGCATCTGCCACGGCGTTGAAGTCATCGGGGGCGGTGTAGACGGTGAACACATCGCCGTCGGCCTCGAAGTCATCCGCGCCGCAGTCCATGGCATCCATCATGACCTGGTCTTCCTCGTAGTCGCCGTCCTCATTGTCGATGACCAGAACGCCCTTCTTGTCGAAGCTCCAGCTCACGCAGCCGTTGGCGCCCAGGTTTCCGCCGTACTTGTCGAAGTGGTGGCGGACAGAGCCGGCAGTACGGTTCCGGTTGTCGGTCATGGCCTCTACGATCACGGCAACGCCGCCGGGGCCGTAGCCTTCGTAAGTAATGGATTCGTAGTTTTCACCGGAGCCTGCGGAGCTGGCCTTTTCCAGCACCCGCTTGATGTTGTCGTTGGGCATATTGGCGGCCTTGGCCTTGGTGATGACGGTAGCCAGCCGGGAGTTGTAGGTTGGATCGGCAGAGCCGCCGCCCTCCTTCACGGCCACGATCATTTCCTTCGCAATTTTGGTGAAGGAAGCGGCACGCTTGGCGTCCTGTGCGCCCTTGGTTTTCTGAATGTTATGCCATTTGGAATGTCCGGACATAT
>USQL01000082.1 GCA_900556935.1 uncultured Eubacteriales bacterium
GCCACCGCCGTGAAAACGGCGACCATCACCCTGCCTGCCTACACCGCCGTGGGCATCTATAAGTATACCTTCCGGGAGACGGACGGCGGCACCGCCGGTGTTTCCTACCGGGGCGAGGATATCCTGCTGGTGGTGACGGTGATTGAGCAGGACGGCAAGACCCGGGTGGCTGCCATCCATACGGAATCCGAGAGCGGACAGAAGTCCGGCAGCTTTGACAATACCTATTCCGCGGGCGCTCTGTCCGTCAGCAAGCAGGTGACGGGACTCATGGGCGACCGGGAAAAGCCCTTTGAGGTGAAGGTCACCTTCCACGCCCCGGCCGGGGACATGGTCAAAAGTGACATTTCCTACACGCTGAATGGCGTTAACACGGAGGTTCCCGGGGAAACCGGCTGGACCACCAAGGAAGTGACCATCTCCTTAAAGCACGGCCAGACCGTCATGTTTACGAACATCCCCTATGGCGTTACCTACACCGTGGCGGAAAGCGACTACACGGGGGAAGGGTATGATGCCCCCACCTACACCTACGGCGACGATACCCAGACGGTGGACAGCGCCTCCGAGACGGTGGAAATCGTCAACAACAAGGGCGGCCGTGTGGATACCGGCGTTTCCCTGGACAGTCTGCCCTATGTGATGCTGCTGACCCTGGTCTGCGGCGGCATGGCGCTGCTGGTGACCAGAAAGCGCGTGAACCGGGAGTAAGAATTGTAAAAGAGGGCTGTTAGAAAGCTGCCATTGCACAAGCAAACCGTATGCGAACCGTAGGGGCGGCTCGAACGTGTGCGGTTCATACAAAACGCTCAGGCCCATTGGTTTCCGGGCGGCTGATAGCCGCCCCTACAGGAGCCTAACGGAATTTTGAGTAACACGTGCAATGGCATCAAGGACGGTGGACATTTTGAAAAGGAAAACGCGATGTGCAGGCAGATATTAAGGGTCGCAAACGCCCTGCTGGACGGGGTGGTGCTGCTGTGCCTCCTGACGGTGGGGGCGTATGCCGCCTACGCTCTGTGGGACAACGCCCAGGTTTACGGGGCAGCCCAGAATGTGCGGGCGGAAATGCTCCAATATAAGCCTGCCCGGGATGGGGACTGGGGTACCTCCTTTGAAAAACTCCTGGCCCTGAATCCGGATATTTGCGGCTGGATTTCCCTGGACGGGACCGGAATCGACTACCCTATTTTGCAGGGCAGCACCAATTTGACCTACATCAACCGGGATGTCTACGGGGAGTTCTCCCTGGCTGGGAGTATCTTTTTAGACACCCGGAACAGCCGGGACTTTTTGGATGCCTATTCCCTTTTGTATGGGCACCATATGGAAAACGGCGGCATGTTCGGGGACCTGGACCGATACAGGGAGTCGGACTTCTTTGAAACAAACCGGACGGGAACCCTGGTAACCCGGGAAAGCTCCCATTCCCTGGAAATTTTTGCCTGCCTGCTGGTGGACGCGGGGGAGAAAACCCTCTTTGAGCCGGAGCGGTGGCAGGCTGGGATAGAGGGACCGCTCTCCTTTGCAAAGGACCATGCGTTATGCTGGCGGGAGGCGGCTCCGGAACAGGCGGAGGAAACCAGAGTTCTGGCGCTTTCTACCTGTGCTTCGGATTTTACGGACGCGAGAACGGTGGTTCTGGCAAGAATTGTGGAAGAAGAGGAGGGCGCGGCATGAAAAAATGGTGGAGAAGCTTCCTTTGCGTTGCCTTTGCGGCGGCGTTTGCCATGGGCATGGGGCTTTCCGGGCAGGCGGAGGGGGCGGTCAGCGTTTCCATCCCCGTGACCATCGCCCTGTCCGGCAACATCCCGGCTCAGAAGGAAACCTATTCGGTGTATCTTGCGGCGGAGGACACGTCCAATCCCATGCCCGCGGGCAGCCGGAATGGGGGGTATACCTTGACCGTCACCGGGGCGGGAAGCAAAAAAATACCGGCCATCTCCTATGACCGGGTGGGGGTCTACCGCTACACCCTCTCCCAGACGGCGGGCAGCAGCAAAAAGTGCGCCTATGACGGGAGGGGATATACCCTGACGGTCCAGGTGGGCAATGCCCCCTGGGGCGGGCTGGAGGCTTCGGCGGTACTATGCCGGGAGCCGGACGGAGCAAAGACGGACAGCGCCTATTTCTTGAACCGGTACGGGGACGGAAAGAAGGGCATCCCCTCCTCAATCCCCAAAACCGCTGACAGCGCCCCCGTGTGCCTGAGCTTCGGCACCGCGCTAGGCAGCGCCGGAATGCTTGCCCTGCTGGCGCTGAGGCGGAAGCGGGAAACGCGGTAAATAACACAGGCCGTTCTATGAGAGGTAAGAAACCTCTTGCAGAACGGCCTGTGTGCTGCTTAAAAGGAATGAAAGGAACTGTTTACCAGCTGCGTGTCAATATCCCGACCGCCGTATAGAACCCGCATTACGGTGACCAGGGCACTACCGGAATCCGGAATATAAAACACCAGGTATTTGTCCACCGGCATCATTCGCAGATTTCGTGTTTCCCATTTTGCGTTGTCATAAATACGGAAACGTTCCGGCATTTGGCTGAGGGAGGCAATTGCTTCTTCCAGACGCGCAAGCTGTCCAGACGCGTTTTGAACAGATAGAAGATTGACGGCAATATACCTGAAAATCTCTCTTAAATCCTCCTGCGCTTGATGTGTCAGCGTTATTTGGTAGGTCATATGTCGAATTCCTTACGAATGTCAGCAAAAGCCTGTTCCATCGGTACGGTGCGGCCTGCCTGAATGTCGGAATAGCCCTTTTCCAACTCCGCGTCCAATTGCGCGGGGGTCATGCGGCTGATGTCCAGGGGATGCTCCGGCAGCTTTACCGTAAAGGGCAAACCGTTGTTGAGAATAATCTGTTTATAAAACATGGTAATGGCGTTGGATGCCGGAATGCCCAGTGCGGACAGAATTTGCTCTGCCTGCTCTTTCACGTCCGGTTCGATTCGTACGTAGAGGTTTGCGGATTTGGCCATATAGAAAACTCCTTTCAGGGTATGTATCTCTATTCTGACCTTTATTATACACGAATGTGCGCACAAAAGCAATACGTTTTATTTCCAAACGGAGCGCTGCAAATAGCCGTAGAAAGCCTTGCGGGTGCTTTGGGTGTAGACACGGCTGATGGGGATTTGCTCGTCGGTTTTCATCAGGAAGCTGCGGACGTTCAGGGCCGCTACGTGGCTCAGGTTTACGGCGTAGCTCACGTGGCACCGGCAGAGGAGGCCGCGGCAAGGCTGGGAGAGAAGCTCGTCCAGCTTCTGGCGGGTGCGGATGGTTTTGCCGGAGAGCAGGTGGATATAGGTCACGTGGTCCTTTCGCTCCAGATAGAGGACGGCGGACAGCCCCAGCTCCAGGGGCACCCGGTTGGACAGCACCGAAAGGGTCTGCCCGTCGCCCGCGCTGAGCTGGGCCATGGCCCGGAGGAGGAACTTGGGCAGCTGGGTTTCCAGCTGGTCTTTGAGAACCATGCCCAGGTGGGGCACGTCGTATACGTCGCTGACGTACTGGGGGTAGCCGCTGACGAAAATAATCTGGCACGCGGGGCACCGGGTCAGCAGGGTACGGGCCAGGGAGATGCCGTTTTCCTGCCGCAGCCGGATGTCCAGCACCGCAATGTGCAGGGGGAGCGCAGGGTCCGGAAGGGCGTCGGGGCTGGTGGAGCAGTGGAAGACGGCGTTGTATTCCGGCAGCAGCGCCTGTTGGCTCAGGGCCAGCAGCCGGTCCAGCACCGGGGGCTCGTCGTCGCACAGGAAGACATTCCACTTCCGGGGAAGATCATTGGGCATTCACGGCAGCTCCTTCCGGTTGATTTTGCAGGGGGAGGCACAAAAAGACCTGGAACGCGCGGTCCGCGTACTCGGTGTCCAGGGTGCCGCCATACTTGGAGGCGATGGTCCCAAGAATCCCCAGGCCCAGCCCGTGGGCCCGCAGGGGGTCGTTTCCGTGGCTTCTGGCGGGCTTTCCCGCCGGGTTTTTGCAGGAGACCGTCAGGCAGTTCCCACGGACCAGGGCCTGGAGGTCGATTCCTTTGTTTTCCGCGCCGCTTTCCAGAACGCCCTGGATGCTGTTGTCCAATAGGTTCGAAAAAATGCTGCACAGGTGGGCGCTTTCAATGGGCATTTCCGGGGGAAGCTCCGTATTGATGGAAAGGGCGATGCCCTTCTCTCGGTAGACCCGTTCCTTGTGGGAGAGTACCGCGTCCACCGTCAGGTTGCTGCTGAACCGGGGGCCCACCCGGGAGCCCAGGCTGCTTTGCACCTGGCCCAGCTGCTGGCGGGCAAGCCCCGTTTCCCCGGAATCCATCAGATGGTAGGCGGCCTGGAGCTGGTTGTTGAGGTCGTGGCGGATTTGATTCACTGTGAGAATGCTCTCCTGCAATTGCCGGTAGTAGTCGGTCTGAACGTCCAGCTGCTCGTTGGCCATGCGCACCTGCTGGCGCAGCACCTCGCTTTGCTGGACCTTCCACATGCCGAAGACGAACACCACGTCCGCGACGATGGACAGCAGCACCCCAAAAGCATAGGTCTGCTGGGTGTCGCCAATGCCGCCTACATAGGTAATGAGCCTGTTGATCACGTTCATGAGAATGATCTGGCTGATGGGGATGGGAAGGAAAAACAGTTGGCGCTGCAGGCCTTTTTTGAAAAGTCGGTATAACACAAAAGTCGGGATAACTACTAGTATCCGGAATTCTGGATACTACGGGCAAGCAATGCATCTGTATATACAAATGCGAAAAACCATCCATTCCGCCTTCACGGAACGAATGGTTTTTCTGCTTGTTGAGGCGCTGCCCCAAACCCCGGTGAACGCAGTCCTTCGGGTTGCAGCTGCGCGATTCTCATGAATCGCTTAAGAACACTGCCCTTCTTTTGACAACAGGCTTGTTTTCCGCCCACTTCCGAAATATAATGGAAAAAAGCCAATCAACGGATGGAGAAAGGGAACAACATGAAGAGGATCTTATTGCTGGAAGATGATTTGAGTTTGGTAAACGGTCTGTCCTTTGTCTTCAAAAAGCAGGGATTTGAAACGGATATTGCCAGAACCCTTCGGGAGGCGGAGGCCTTTTGGGCAGTTGGGAAATACGATCTGCTGGTTCTGGATGTTTCCCTGCCGGACGGTACCGGCTTCGGCTTCTGCGAAAAGGTGCGGCAGTCTTCCAAGGTTCCCATTATTTTTCTGACTGCCTCCGACGAGGAAACCAGTATTATCATGGGGCTGGACATGGGCGGGGACGATTACATCACCAAGCCCTTCAAGCTGGGGGTATTGATTTCCCGGATGAACGCCCTGCTGCGGCGGGCCAAGGACTTTGGAGTGGCAGATACGGTGCTGGAATCCAACGGAATCACCGTTCAGCTTCTCCAAGGGCAGGCGTACAAAAAAGGGGAGCTTTTAGACTTAAGTGCGGGAGAATACAAGCTCCTGTGCCTGTTTATGCGCAACCCCAACGCGGTGCTTTCCAAGGAGCAGATTCTGGAAAAGCTGTGGGACTGCGAGGGGAACTTTATCGACGGCAGCGCCCTCACCGTGTACATCCGTCGTCTTCGCATCAAGGTGGAGGATAACCCCAGCCAGCCCCAAATGCTCCTGACCGTCCGGGGTATGGGCTACAAGTGGAATGTGATTTGCTGAGGTGGACTATGAAGCTATTGGCTGACAAGGACATTAAGTGTTTTTTTCTCGGGGTTATCTGCGTGATGACTGCATTCCTCCTGCTGTCCCAGATGGCAGTCTGGGTGCAGTTTGGCACATTCTCCCTTCCGCTGTTTCTGCTTTTTCTGCTGGCGGCAGGTGGCGTGTTTGCTGTTTGCTTC
Source organism: uncultured Eubacteriales bacterium (assembly GCA_900556935.1). Classification (GTDB taxonomy): domain Bacteria; phylum Bacillota; class Clostridia; order Oscillospirales; family Oscillospiraceae; genus Faecousia. Next base: position 5,827 of record USQL01000082.1, read on the forward strand.
CGGTATATCCACAAGCGGAACAAAATCTTGGAAAGGGCTGCGGCGCAGATTCGTTCCTATCTTGACGGAAACACGGATGCCCGGATTGACTGCGATGAGGAAGGGGAATTGTACCATCTGTTTCACTGCGTCAACACATTGGCAGCGGTGTTAAACGCCCATGCTGCCAATGAAAACCGGGAAAAGGAATTTCTGAAAAACACCATATCTGACATTTCCCATCAGCTGAAAACGCCCCTTGCCGCTCTGAACATTTACAACGGACTGCTGCAAGGGGAAGCGGAGGGGCACCCTGCCGTCAAAGAATTCTCAGAGTTATCTGAGCAGGAGCTGGATCGGATTGAGACGTTGGTGCAAAGTCTGCTGAAGATTACAAAGCTGGATGCCGGCTCCATCGTCATTGAAAAGCATCCTGAAAATGTGGCGGAACTGCTGCGGGATGTGGAGCTGCATTTTGCCTATCGTGCAAAGCAGGAGCAAAAGGAGATTGTTCTGTCCGGGGAGGATGACATCTGGCTTTCCTGTGACCGGGATTGGATGCTGGAAGCCATTGACAACCTGGTAAAAAACGCCCTCGACCATACGGCGCAAGGGGGCATCATTCAAATGGAGTGGCGTCAACTGCCGTCTGCGGTTCAGATTCTCGTCAAGGACAACGGCAGCGGGGTTCACCCGGAGGATCTGCACCATATTTTCAAACGCTTCTACCGCAGCCGCTTTTCCCAGGACACCCAGGGCATCGGGCTGGGTCTGCCCCTTGCAAAAGCGATTATCGAAGCCCATAACGGCACGATTACCGTGGACAGCGAATTGGAAATGGGAACCACATTTACAATCAGCTTCCGAATTCCTACAGAATTGTAGAATTCCCGTAATGCTGCTGTAAGGTGCGGCTGGTATACTTTCGGTACAATCCAATTTTGAAAGAGGTGCTTATACATGGATTTATTGGAAGTCCAGTCCCTTTCCAAAACCTACGGCAGCGGCGAGACGGCGGTACACGCCCTGAAAAATGTCAGATTTTCCGTCCCCAAAGGCGAATTTGTAGCGGTGGTTGGCGAATCCGGCTCCGGCAAAAGTACGCTTCTCAACATGATCGGCGCGCTGGACACCCCCACATCAGGCAAGGTCATCATCGACGGCAAGGATATCTTCTCCATGAATGACCGAAAGCTCACCGTGTTCCGCCGCCGGAATATTGGCTTCATCTTTCAGGCCTTCAACCTTGTGCCGGAGCTTACCGTGGAGCAGAATATCATCTTCCCCATGCTGCTGGACTATCAGAAGCCGGACAAGAAGTATCTGGAAGAACTGCTTTCCGTTCTGAATCTGAAAGAGCGGCGGAATCACCTTCCGGGCCAGCTTTCCGGCGGTCAGCAGCAGCGGGTCGCCATTGGTCGTGCGCTGATCACCCGCCCATCCCTGATTCTTGCCGACGAACCAACCGGGAATCTGGACAGCCGGAACAGCAGCGAGGTCATTGCCCTTCTGAAAGAGGCATCGAAAAAATACGAGCAGACCATCATCATGATTACCCATAACCGCAGCATTGCCCAGACCGCGGACAGGGTGCTACAGGTCTCCGACGGTATCCTAACGGATTTCGGGAGGTGCCGGGAATGAAAAGCTATTTAAGCCTGATTCCCATTTCCGCAAAGGTGCGGAAACGGCAGAATCGCATGACGGTTTTCTGTATTCTCATTGCGGTTTTTCTGGTCACCTCGGTATTCTCCATGGCAGATATGGGAATCCGCATGGAAAAACAGCACGCCATTGACCAGCACGGAAACTGGCATTTTATGCTCCATGGCATCCCGGAGGAAGCTGTCGCAGGGATTGCCCGGCAGCGCGGTGTTGCCGCAGCAGCTCGTTATGACGCAGTCAATTATAAAATCGATGAGGAATACTACCTCGGCAGCAACAAGCTGTGTATCTGCGGTGCGGACAAGGCCTTCGTCACAGAAATTTTTGATTATATTACCCAGGGGAGATTCCCCGAGAAACCGGGTGAGATCCTGTTGACGGAAAATGCCGCAAGGATTTATGGCTATTCCATCGGAGATATCGTGACTGCCAGAACACCAACCGGAAATCTGGAATTTACCGTCTGCGGCTTCATGGCGGAGGGCAGCTCCCTGCGATACGATGCGGTGGTGGCACTTATGCCATACGATGCCTTCTGCGAACAATTCGGATGCGGCGATACAGCCTATTACATCCAGCTTCGGGACGGCGTCAATGCCCGGCAGTTCATTGCCGATGTCAAAGAACAATACGACTGCATGGAAGAACAGCTTTCGGAAAATACCGCCCTGCTGGGCATCACCGGCTACAGCAGTAATGCCTTTATGGGTGGGCTGTATTTGGTTGCCTTCGTGCTGTTCTTACTGGTTCTCTTTGCAGGGGTGCTGATGATCGCAGGCAGCATCAACAGCAGTGTCGCCCAGCGCACCCAGTTTTTCGGGATGCTGCGATGCATTGGCGCGAGCCAGAAACAGATTCTGCACCTGGTGCGGCTGGAAGCCCTGCAATGGTGTTCTACGGCAGTTCCCATCGGCGTTGGGCTGGGAATTGCGGTCACATGGGCATTGTGCGCCGTATTGCGGTACGCGGTTGCCGGGGAGTTTCTCACGATCCCACTGTTTGCTGTCAGTCCCATTGGAATTGGGTTCGGCGCGGCTACTGGTGTTCTCTCGGTGCTACTGGCTGCCCGTGCACCTGCAAAAAGGGCAGCAAAAGTATCCCCTATGGCTGCCGTCCGTGGAATCCATGAAAACGGCGGCGCAGCGGCACACGTTGTCCCTGCCCCGGTACGCCGGATTGATGCCGCACTGGGCGTCTGTCACGCGACGGGCAGCAAAAAGACGCTGATTCTGATGACCGTCTCCTTTGCCCTCAGCATTCTCCTGTTTCTTTCGTTTTCCGTTCTGATTGGCTTTGTGCACCACGCTCTGACGCCACTGCGGCCCTATGCGCCCGATCTTTCCATTATGCACAATGCGCAAGCCAACGCCATCGACACTGCGCTTGTGGAGCAAATCAGGGAAGTACCCGGCGTAAAGCGCGTCTTTGGGCGGAGCTTCATGGGGAAGGTAGCAGTTCAAGGCCAGCAGAGTCTTACCACCGTTGACATCATCTCCTATGAGCAGCTTCAACTGGATTGGGCGAAGCAGGATGTGGTAGCGGGGGACATCCGAAAGCTGTCACAGGATGGGAATTATGTGATGACCGTTTTTGATAAGGATAGTTCTTTATCGGAACCGCTGGCGGTTGGAGATCGATTTTGGCTCAACGGCAGTGAGGTCGAGGTTGCCTGCATTCTCTCGGACAGCCCCTTTGACAGCGATGGTACGCCCACAATCCTCTGCAATGAGCAAACCTTCGCCCGGCTTTTTGGAGCTCAGGGGTATGCGGTGATCGACATCCAGACCACCGATGCTTTTACCGACCGGGATGTAGAGGCTATCCGCGCTTTGGCAGGAGACGGCGTCAGTCTTTCCGACCGTCGAAGCAGCAACCGGGAAGTAACGGCGACCTACTGGGCATTTTCCATTCTGGTTTATGGCTTTTTGACCATTGTCGCCATGATCACGGTGTTCCATATCATGAACAGCATCTCCATGAGCGTATCTGCCAGAATCCGGGAATACGGCGCAATGCGGGCTGTGGGGATGGATAAATGGCAGCTTGCTCGTATGATTGCCATCGAGGCTCTGACCTATGCGTTTTCAGGTTGTCTTGTGGGCTGCGCCGCGGGAATTCCGCTGCACCGCTTCCTCTTCCAGAAGATGATTTCTGACTATTGGGGAGAATTATGGTGTTTGCCCATCATGCCCCTTATGGTGGTGCTGGTTCTTGTTTTGTTCACGGCCCTGTTCGCTGTCATGGCTCCCGCAAAACGCATTTGTAATATGCCAATTACCGAAACTATCAATGAATTATAACAAATGGGGCTGTTAGAAAACAACCTGTCATTGCGAACCAGTGCGCACACTGGTGTGGC